>NZ_CP101497.1:1658548-1990258 GCF_024362325.1 Microcella humidisoli | reverse complement strand
TCGCCGACGCCGCCACCCGCTCGGCCGATCCGGGGCTGCTGTTCGTGCCCGTGCTCGTACTCGCGGTGCTCGCGCTCGTCACGGCGATCAGCCGCGACGGCCTCATCGGCTCGACCTCGCCCCGCCGCTTCGTCGGCTGGGTGGCGCTCGGGCTCGCCACGATCGCGCTGTGGATGCGCCTCGCCGACGCCGGCGAGAGGGCCTCCGAGCCCTACGTGCTGCCGCTCGCCGGCGCGATGCTGCTCATCGTCGCCGCGGGAGCCCTGCTCGGTCGTCGCCGCGGCGCGGCTCCCTCGCGCACGGCCGCGCCCCTCACGGCGGCAGCACTGCTCGTGGCGCTGGTGCCCTCGGCCGCGCAGAGCGCCGACGGCACGGATGCGCGGGGCATCGTCGTCGCGCTCGTCGCCGTCGCGCTCGCCATCGTGCCCCTGCTGGCCGAGCGGCGCATCGACGAGCGACTTCCGGGCATGAGCGGCGCCCTCGTCGGGACCGGTCTCACGGCACTCGGACTGCTCGCCCTCGCGCACGCCCTCGACCTGCTCCTCACCGCGAACGGCAGCGCGCTGACGGGCGCCGCCCTGCTGCGCGCTGCGCTCGTCGTGCTCGTGCCGAGCGCCGTCGCCGTCGCCGCCCGCGTGCTGGCCGAGGGCCGGCTGCGCGACATCGCGACGATCGCCGCCCTCGGCACGGCCGCCCTCAGCGCCGGCGCGCTCGGTCTCACCGGGGCCGTCGAGCCGGTGGAGCTCGTGAGCCTGCCCCTCGCGCTCGCCGCGATCGCGATCGGCACGATGCATCTCGACGCTGTGCCCGCTGCGCGCAGTTGGCCATGGCTCGGGCCCGGTATGGCAGTGCTGCTCGTGCCCTCGCTGCTGGCGATCGACGCCGCGGGAGAGCCGCTGTGGCGGGCCGTCGCGCTCGGCGTCGCCGCAGCATCCGTCTTCGCCGGCGGCCTGTGGCGACGCCTGCAGGCGCCCTTCGTGATCGGTGGCACCGTGCTGCTCGTGCACCTGCTCGTGCAGAGCTGGCCGCTGCTCGACCTTGTCGGTCGTTCGGTCGAGTGGTGGCTGTGGCTCGGTCTGGCGGGCGTGCTCATCATCGTGATCGCCGCACGCTTCGAGCGCCGGGTGCAGAACGTTCGCGACACCGCGACGCGCATCGCCCAGCTGCGCTGAGCCCTGTCAACCCCCAGCGGGCGGCAGAACGGCTGTTCTACGGTGGACGGACCTCATCCCCACGAAGGAAGGACGATCCCCATGGCCACCGTCACCGCCGCCCCCCAGGGTGCCAAGACTGCCGAGCTCACGAAAGGCGTCGCCGCGCACCTCACGCCCGTCGTCATCGACCTCATGGCGCTCGCCGTCGAAGGCAAGCAGGCGCACTGGCACGTGCGCGGCGTCAACTTCATGCCCGTGCACGAACTGCTCGACGCGCTCGTCGACCACGCTCGCGAGTTCAGCGATCTCGCGGCCGAGCGCATCGTCACCCTCGGGCAGCCGCTCGACGCGCGCGTCGCCACGATCGGCGCCACCACGACGGTGCCCGCCGTGAGCGAGGGCTTCCAATCGACGGATGCGCTCGTCGCCGAGGTCATCGCCGGCATCGACGCGACGCTCGTCACGCTGCGCTCGGCCATCGACGAGCTCGATGAGATCGACCCCGTGAGCCAGGACCTCGCGATCGCGATCACCGCCGCGCTCGAGAAGGACCGCTGGTTCCTCTTCGCCCACATCGCGGCGTAGCCGCCGCAGGGGCGGCGCCCGGTGAGCGCTCGGGCCCGCCCGCGGGCGGCGCCGAGCTAGACCTCGAGCGCCGCCCCCGCGCGCAGGGCCGCGTCGGCGTGCGTCGCCCGCCCGGCCAGCATCGTCAGCGCCACCGGCATCGTGCGCAGGGTCTCAGGGGCGACCGCGAGCGGGTCGACGTCGAGCGCCACGAGGTCGGCCGGTTCGCCGAGCCCCACGAGCGAGCGGGTCGACGCGGCGAGCGCCTCGACGACCGTGATCGACTGCTCGGCGTGGAAGGCCGGGCGGCCGTCGCGTGTGCGGCTCGTCGCCGCCGCGATCGCGACCCACGGGTCAAGCGGCGCGACCGGAGCGTCAGAGCCCAGCACGATGCGCGCACCCGCGTCGAGGAACGAGCGCAGCGCGAACGCGCGGCGCGTGCGCCCGGGCCAGTACCGCTCGGCCACGTCGCGGTCGTCGACGGCATGCTCGGGCTGCACGCTCGCCGTCACGCCGAGCGCCGCGAAGCGGGCGAAGTCGCTGTCGTGCACGAGCTGCGCGTGCTCGATGCGTCCCCCGCGCCCCAGCTTGGCGAACACGTCGAGAGCCAGACGGTTGGCGCCGTCACCGATCGCGTGCACGGCGAGCTCGAAGCCCGCCTCGCTGCCCCGGGCGAGCAGCGGGTGCAGCTCGCAGGGGGGCACGTTGAGGCGGCCGTAGGCCTCGGCGGGAGCATCCGGATACGGGTCGCAGCAGTAGGCCGTGCGCGTGTTCAGTGAGCCGTCGGTGATGACCTTGAGGGGGCCCACACTCACGGTGCCGGCGAGCGGCTGGCCCGAGCGCAGCCCGAGCTCGATCGCGCGGTCGAGGTGCTGGGGGTAGACGCCGAACTCGACGCGCAGGGCGTCGAAGCCCGCGGCGACGCGGCGTGCCCAGTCGTCGCGGTTCCAGCGCATCTCGAGATCGACCACGCCAACCACGCCGCGCGCGGCCGCCTCGGCCGCCGCTTCGGCCACCCAGCGGTCGAGCTCGGCGTCGGGCGCGCTGTCGAGGCGCGCCGTGATGGCGAACGCCGCGTCTTCGCGCAGCACGCCGTCGCCGTCGGCGCCCGAGGGCGAGTCCACTCCGAAGTGCACCAGCGCGGCGCTGTTGAGCCAGACGCAGTGCACGTCGGCGCTCACGAGCACGATCGGACGGTCGGGCGCGACCGAGTCGAGCAGGGCGGCGTTGGGCGCATCCGGCCACAGACCATCGCGGAACCCGACCCCGACGACGACCGCGTCGGTCGCGGCGCCGCGCGAGAGAGATGACCGCACGATCGCGGCGGCCTCGGCCGCGCTCTCGGCGGGGGCGAGGTCGATGCGGCGCCGGTGCTGCGCCCACTGCGTGAGGTGAACGTGCTCGTCCCACAGCCCCGGCATGATGAAGCGGCCCTCGAGGTCGAGATCGTCGGAGGCCGCGGCCTCGATGCCCGCGGGCAGAATGCCGACGATCACACCGTCGTCGATGAGCAGGTCGATCGGGTCGTGCCCGCCGAGCGGTCGCGCATTACGAATCGCGCGCGTCATGGTGTCTCCTCATCTCGCGGGCCAGCCCGGGGTGGTTGTAGGGCCCGTCGCCCTCGAGTTCGTCGATGATGCGCTCGACGACCTCGGGCGCCTTGTTCTGGCTGAGCTTGGCGCGAGCGTCGAACCGCGTCACTCGCACCCGCACCCCGACCGTGCCGAGGGCTACTCGTCGAGAATACTCCGGGTCGAGGTGCAGCCCCCGGGGGTTGACGACGTGCTGTTCGAAGTGATCGGTGAGCTCGGCGAGCGCCTTCAGGTTCTGCTCGTCGGTCAGGATCTCGGGGGTGCCGTAGAGGTGCGCCGTCACGTGGTTCCAGGTGGGGATGATGTCGCCCTCGGCGTACCAGCTCGGGGAAATGTAGCCGTGGGCGCCCTGCACGATCAGCAGCACCTCATGCCGCCCCAGCTCATGCGCCTGCTCGTCGGGGCGGCCGACGTGGCCGACGAGCACGATCTCATCGCCGGTCGAGGCGGCCTCGTCGAGCAGGAAGGCGTAGTGCGAGGCGACGATGCCGCGATCGGCCGTGTGCGAGACGATCGTCACCCACGGGTTCTCGCGCACCAGGCGGCGAATCTCATCGTGGTCGTGCAGCAGGTAGTGCGGCGTGTGCCTCATCGCTCGGCCTCTCTCATGACTGGCAGCTCGGGCACCAGTACAGCTTGCGCCCCGCCGCGATCTCGAGGGCGATGTTCGTGCGGCAGATGCGGCACGGCAGCCCCTCGCGCTTGTAGACCCAGTGCCGGTCGGCGCGATTGCGCAGGGCGGCCCGCTGGCCCTCTTCGTCGAGGCCGTCCATCGTCAGCATCTGGCCCGTCTCGACGCCCACGCCCAGCAGGTAGCGCCAGTCGCGCCACAGGTCGCGGATGACGTCGTCGGGCAGCGCCGCCCCCGTGACGTGCGGGTCGAGTCGGGCGCGGAACAGGATCTCGGCGCGATAGACGTTGCCGATGCCGCTCACGACCGACTGGTCCATGAGCAACAGGCCGATCGGCACCCGGCGGCCCCGGATGCGCGCGAGCATGCGCTCCTCCCCCGCGTCGGCGTCGTCGACGAGCGGATCGGGGCCGAGTGCGTCGATGACGCGCTGCACGCCGGCCGCGTCGAGCACCTCGCACGCGGTCGGCCCGCGCAGGTCGGCGACCGCGCGGTCGGTCAGCAGGCGCACGCGCACCTGACCGACGGGCTCGGGCGGGAAGGCGGCGAGCGCCGCATCATCGAGCGCACTCTCCTTCTCGGCCTCGGCCATGCGCAGGCGCGTGCGGCGAGGAGCCCCGATCGAGGAGAGGGATGCCTCGTACTCGCCGACGACCGTCGTGCGAGCATCCGGTGCATCGGGGTCGGTACCGCGCTGGTTCGTCTGACCCATGCGACCGCCCGCCGAGCGCTGCGTGGCGTCCTGAGTGATCGAGCCACTGAAATCCCAGGCGCCGTAGATGCCGAGGTGCACCCGAAGCCACAGGGCGTCATCGAACTCGAGGAACATCTGCTTGCCGACGGCCTTCGAGTCGGTCATCGTGCGCCCGTCGATGAGCGCCGCGCCGTCGGCGAAGCGCCCCTGCGGCGAGCTGACCCGAACCGGGTCACCGACGAAGTGCCGCGCGAACTGCCGCGCGATGCGATGAACGGAGTGGCCCTCGGGCACCGCTAGACGATCTCGTGCCCGGCGATCGCGCCGGTGGTCTCGTACTCCGCGAGCTGGGCGATGCGGCGCGCGTGGCGCTCCTCGCCCGGGAAGGGCGTGCTGATGAAGAGGTCGATGAAGCGCAGCGCCTCGTCGACCGTGTGTTGGCGCGCCCCGATCGCGATGACGTTGGCGTCGTTGTGCTCGCGGGCGAGCTGCGCCGTCGCGTCGCTCCAGACGAGGGCGGCGCGGATGCCCTGCACCTTGTTCGCCGCGATCTGCTCGCCATTACCCGAGCCGCCGAAGACGATGCCGAGCGCCTCGACGCCCGCTGCCTGATCACGCGCGACGGCGCGCGCGGCGTTGATGCAGAAGCTCGGGTAGTCGTCGAGCGCGTCGTAGTGCTGCGGCCCGTGGTCGTGCACCTCGTGGCCCTGGGCGGCGACGTGCTCGCGCACCGTCTGGCTGAACTCGAGGCCGGCGTGATCGGTCGCGACGTGGATGCGCATGGCTCGATTCTACGAGGGCGGGACGTTCGCCCCTGTCGTCGAGAGAGCCTCAGTGCCACGCTGAAGACACCACCGATCGGAAGGAGTCATCATGACTCGCACCTACGTCATCACCGGCGCGGCGAGCGGCATCGGAGCCGCCACCGCCGCGCTGCTCGCCGGCCAGGGCCACCGCGTCATCGGGGTCGATCTGCACGACGCCGACATCACGGCCGACCTCACCACGCACGAGGGCCGCGCCGCGCTCGTGAGCCACGTCACCGAGCTCAGCGGCGGCCGCATCGACGCGGTCGTCGCCAACGCGGGGCTCGCGACCGAATCCACCGCCACCGTCGCGGTGAACTACTTCGGCGCGCTCGCGACGCTCGAGGGTCTTCGGCCGCTGCTGTCGGGGTCGGATGCTCCGCGCGCGGTGGCCACGGCATCCATGGCCTCGCTCTTCCCGGTCGACGACGAGCTCGTCGATGCTTGCCTCGCGCACGACGAACCGGCCGCGCTGCACCGCGCGCAGCAGTTGATCGACGCCGGCCAGGGCGGGCTCATCTACGGCTCGACGAAGCGCGCGCTCGTGCGCTGGATCCGCCGCAACGCTGCGACGCCCGAGTGGGCCGGCGCGGGGATTCCGCTCAACGCGGTCGCGCCCGGCATCATCCGCACGCCCATGACCGACTCGTTCACCGCCACGGAGGAGTCGTCGAAGGCGATTCTGGAGATGGTGCCGATGCCGCTCAACGGCATCGCCGAGCCCGCCGTCGTGGCGAACCTGCTCGGCTACCTCACGAGCGTCGAGAACTCGCACCTGTGCGGGCAGATCGTGTTCGTCGACGGCGGCAGCGACGTCGTCATCCGGGGCGACAGCACCTTCTAGGCGCTACGCGATGTAGATCTTGCGCAGCGTCTCGAGCACGCGCCACTCGGTCTCTTCGCCGTCGTCGAGACGGCCGACCGAGCCGGCGCGCAGCTCGACCTCGGAGCCGTCGCCGCGGCGCAGGATGGCGTGCCCGCGAAGCACGATGAACACTTCCTCGACCTCAACGTCGGTGACGGTGCCGGGCGTGATCTCCCACACCCCGACCTCCCAGTCGTCAAGCTCGGTGAGGGCGGCGATGCCCGTGGTGGGCGCACCCTCGACGACCTGGTCGTCGTCGACGGGCTCGTGCTCGAGTTCGAGCTCGAGGGCCTGCAGCACGGTGGCTGCGTCGAGGGGAAGGCTCACGAATCGAACCCTAGACCCACGGCGTCGAGCGTGCGCAGGAACGCATTTCTCTTTCCCGAATTGTGATCTGCGCGGTCGAGCGCCCAGCGCACCGACTGCACGGCCGGATACGTCGCCGGCTCGGGCGGGAAGGGCAACGGCATGCTGCGCACCATGTCGAGCGCAGTGCGCTCCGTCGTCTCGCCGGCCAGCTGGTCGAGCATGACGTTCGCCGCGAACCGCGTGGCCGCGACCCCGAGCCCCGTGAAGCCGGCCGAGTAGGCGACGCGCCCCTGGTGGGCGGTGGCATGGAAGGCGCAGAAGCGGCTGCACGTGTCGATGACGCCCGCCCAGCGGTGGCTGAACCGCACGCCCTCCAGTTGCGGGAAGGTCGTGAAGAAGTGGCTCGCGAGGGTCTCGAACGACTCGCGACGGTCGTCGTACTCCGGACGGATGCGCCCGCCGAAGTGGTAGATCGCGTCGTATCCACCCCACAGGATGCGGTTGTCGGCACTGAGGCGGTAGTAGTGGAACTGGTTGGCGCTGTCGGCCACGCCCTGGCGACCCTGCCACCCGATCGACGCGAGCTGCGCATCCGTCAGCGGTTCGGTCATGAGCACGTAGTCGTAGACCGGCACGGTGTGCAGGCGGTAGCGCTTGAGCAGGGAGGGGAAGGCGTTGGTCGCGAGCGCCACGCGCGCGGCCCTGAGGGTGCCGCCGCCGCGCACGCTCAGCGTGACGGCGTCGCGCTCCGTGCTGAGGTCGCTGACCGGGCTCGACTCGAAGATCTCGACGCCCGCATCGAGGCACGCGCGCATGAGGGCGATCGCAAGCTTGCCGGGATGCACGAGCGCCGTATCCCGCGTCGACCACAGCCCGCCCTCGTAGGTCGGCGAGGCGATCTGCGCGCGCATCGCGGCAGCGTCGAAGAACAGCTCGTGCTCGCCGTCGTGCGCGGCCTTGAGCTCGGCTACCTGGTACGCCTCGGTGGCGACGGCGATGGAGCCGACGCGCTCGAAGTCGACGGCCCAGCCCTCGGCCTCGACCGTGGCCTCGATCTCGTCGAGGTTCTGCATGCCGAGTCGATCGAGCGTCGCGAGCTCGTCAGGGAACCGGGTCTCGCCGTTCTTCGCGCCGTGGGTGAGCGTCGCCTCGACGAAACCGCCGTTGCGACCGCTCGCGGCCCAGCCGATGCGCTTGCCCTCGAGCAGCACGACGCGGGCGTCGGGGTCGCGCTGCTTCGCGAGCAGCGCCGTCCACAGCCCCGTGTAGCCGCCACCCACGACGGCGAGGTCGGCCGTCTCGCGCCCCGTCAGCGCGGGCCGCACGGGCCGCTCGGGCAGGTCGTCGAGCCAGAACGGCTGCAGCCGCGACCCCTCGAGGCTGTCGGCGATGAGGCGGGCGTCGGGGCGGCTGCGCTCGAACACGGTGGTGTGCATGGGCTCATCGTCTCACGAGTTGTCCACCTGGACAATACTGGGTCGACGGGCCCGGCACCGACCTAGACTGGCGATCGTGCCGCACACGGACCAAGCAAACACAGAGCAGTGGATGCGGGCGCTCGCCGATGCGCGCCGCCCCGAGACCGACCCCGCCGAGTGGGCGCGGTTCTCGGCCCGCGTCGAGGCCGAGGCGCCCCGGCTGATGAGCCTGCTCACTCGCATCTACGGCGCCGGCCTGCACCTCGACACCGAGCTCGCCGCGCTCATCGACCTGCTCGCGACCTCGTGGCAGCAGCGCCCCGCCGAGCTGCGC
This sequence comes from Microcella humidisoli, assembly GCF_024362325.1. Lineage (NCBI taxonomy): Bacteria > Bacillati > Actinomycetota > Actinomycetes > Micrococcales > Microbacteriaceae > Microcella > Microcella humidisoli. The sequence goes on along the minus strand of NZ_CP101497.1, from coordinate 1,981,891 downwards.
GCGCTCGACGACGCGCGCCTCGCCGACCCCGACTGGTTCCAGTCGAATCAGATGCTCGGCGGCGTCTGCTACGTCGATCGCTACGCGACCGACCTCGAGGGCGTGCGGGCGCGCATCCCGTACTTCAGAGAACTGGGCCTGACCTACCTGCACCTCATGCCGCTCTTCGCGGCGCCGGAGGAGAACAGCGACGGCGGCTATGCCGTGTCGAGCTACCGCGCGGTGAACCCGGCCCTCGGCGACATGGTGCAGCTGCAGAGCCTCGCTGCCGAGCTGCGGGCCAACGGCATCGTGCTCGTGCTCGACTTCATCTTCAACCACACCTCGAACGAGCACGAGTGGGCTCAGCGCGCCATCGCGGGCGAGCGCGAGTTCGAGAACTACTACTGGGTCTTCGACGGCCGCGAGCAGCCCGACGCCTTCGAAGCCACAGTGCGCGAGATCTTCCCCGACGACCACCCGGGCAGCTTCGTGCCCTTCCCCCGCCGCGACGGCAGCGTGCCGAGCCGGGCCGAGGCCGAGCGGTGGATCTGGGCGACCTTCCACACCTTCCAGTGGGATCTCAACTACTCCAACCCCGCCGTACTGCGCGCGATGGCGGGCGAGATGCTCTTCCTTGCCAACCAGGGCGTCGACATCCTGCGCATGGACGCGGTCGCGTTCATCTGGAAGCAACTCGGCACCTCCTGCGAGAACCTGCCCGAAGCGCACCTGCTTATCCAGGCCTTCACGGCCGCCCTCCGCATCGCGGCGCCCGCCGTCATGTTCAAGAGCGAGGCGATCGTGCACCCTGACCAGGTCGTCGAGTACATCTCGGTCGACGAGTGCCGCATCAGCTATAACCCGCTGCAGATGGCGCTCATCTGGAACTCCCTCGCAACACGGGATGCCCGGCTATTGCAGCAGGCCCTCGACCGCCGCCACAATCTGCCGCCGGGCACCGCGTGGGTCAACTACGTGCGCAGCCACGACGACATCGGCTGGACCTTCGCCGACGAAGACGCCGCCGAGCTCGGCATCGACGGCTTCGAGCACCGGCGGTTCTTGAACAGCTTCTTCGTCAACCGGTTCCCCGGCAGCTTCGCCCGCGGCATCCCCTTCCAAGACAACCCGAAGACGGGCGACTGCCGCATCTCGGGCACGACCGCCTCGCTCGCGGGCCTCGAGGCGGGCGACGCCGGAGCGATCGGCCGCATCCTGCTCGCCCACTCGATCGTGCTCTCGACAGGCGGAATCCCCCTGCTGTACCTCGGCGACGAGGTCGGCCAGCTCAACGACCCGGGGTGGGCCGACGAGCCGGGCCACGCCGACGACAGCCGCTGGGCGCACCGGCCCGCCTACCCTGCCGAGCGCTACGCGCAGCGCACCGACGCCTCCACCGACGCGGGCCGCATCTTCTCGGGCCTGCAGCACCTGATCGCCGTGCGCCGGTCGACCCCGGAGTTCAGCGGCGGCACCCTCATCGGCTTCGACACGAAGAACCTGCACGTGCTCGGCTACCAGCGGCCGGGCCCCAAGGGGCCGGTGGTCTGCTTCGCCAACGTCGCCGACGAGCCGCAGACCATCGCCGCGCTGACCCTCTCGGGCCTGCCCGCCACCATGACCGACCTGCTGACGGATGCCCGCCACGACCTGCGCGCCGCCCTCACCCTGCCCGCCCACGGCGTGGTCTGGCTGCGCGGCTCAGAGAGCGAACAGTAGACGGCAGCAACCGGCCATGACTGATCTTCACGTGTGAGTTTTCCGTGAGATAAGTGAACATTAAACAGGTACTACAGTGAAGATTTATCCCTTACCCACTTCGCTGTAGGAGTTGCGCGTTGAACGATGAGTTTCAGCAGACGTACGCATCGGTCGTGCAGTACGTCTCTGATCGACTTCGGGTCATCGAGCCGATCCGGTTGGCCACCCCCTTCGCCGAGCCGCCAGAGTCTGTAGAGCACTCGCTGGTCGAGTTGCCTCGTGAGTCTCTCCTCTCGATCGCGAACGACTCGGACTTCGTCGTCGGCGTGTACTGCGCGGTGGTGAACAGACTTCCTTACGACGACGAGCTTGAGGGTCACACCAACAACATTCGGACAATGGCGATGTCGAGGGCTGACCTGATTCAGAGGCTTGCCCTGGCCGTGCGGTACCAGTCACGGGGAGTTCGCATCAATGTCGTCGCGTAGAGCGGTCATCAACGTCGACGTCACCGACATCATTGCGGTCCCGTACACGACAGGAATCCAGCGCGTCACTCGCGAGCTTCTCATCCGCCTCGTTCGCGACGAGCGGCTCCAGATCCGCTTGCTGGCGTTCGATCTGGTCAATCACGATTACGCCGTCATCGACCCGTCGTGGCTTTCCACCGAACCGGATCGTTCTGGCGGCCGAGATGCCGTCGGAATCGTGGGACGCCTGCCGCTGAGCTCCCTCGGTGCGGACGACGTGTTCTTCGACGTCGACTCTGTATGGAGCGCCTATCTCGGCCGCCCGTACCTGTACAAGCGACTGAAGCGTCAGGGCGTCACCATCGTGACGACGATCTACGACTTTGTGCCGATGAAGTACCCGCACCACACTCACCAACAGACGATCCGCAACTGGATGGCATTCATCAGCGCCGTCTTCACCTACAGCGATCTGGTGCTTCCTATCTCGCGATCGGCCGAGAAAGACTTCACGGAGATCCGCGAGACGCTTGGCATTCAGCGCCAGATCCCGAGTCTCGTGACGCGATTGGGGGGCGACTTCAAGCCGAAAGACAGTCCAACAGCGCAAGAACTGGACGACATCAGTTCATTCATCAACAAGGACTATCTCCTCTTTGTCGGCACCGTTGAACCTCGGAAACGACAGCTCGTTGCGCTGCAGGCGTTTCAAGAACTCGCTCGGGAAAACCCCCACCTCCACATGGTTTTTGTCGGCAGGAAGGGATGGCACTCCGACGACACAGCCGATGCCATTACCGACCATCCGCTCTACGGGTCGCGTGTGCACTGGCTCACGCAAGCCTCCGATCGGCTCACGGACTACCTGCAGCGCGGCGCCTTTGCCGGTGTCTACTTGTCTGACTACGAAGGCTACGGACTGCCGGTGGCGGAGTCGCTGGCGCGCGGGGTCATCACGGTGACATCGGCCAACAGCTCGATGTTCGAAGTGGGCGGACCCTTTGCCGAGTACTCGATGTACAACAGTGCGCGTGAGGTCGCGGGACTGTTGCGCCCCTACCTCAACGATCACGCACTGACCGCTGCCCGGCGCAACCAGATCGCCCGAGAGTTCCGAGCGACCACCTGGGACACCGTTACGGAGAGAGTCGCGGATTCTCTCGCGACGGTGAGCGGGGGCACTGCGGGGGCCGCGAGCATTCCCTCGGATTTTCCCTATGTCCTTATCAGCAACAACCTCGCGAAGCTCGAGTCGACCATTCGTGCGCACAACCTCTTCGCATCGTGCGTCTCCGAATACGTCGTCGTGTGTCCGACCACGATGGTCGAGGCTGTCGAAGCGATTACCTCTTCTCACCCCGTCAGGGCGATCGACGAAGAGGTGCTCCTCGGTGACGACCTCCCGGAGTTCTCCAACGCTGACCACCAGCGCAAGAACTGGATGCTTCGGTCGCGCATTCCGGCAATCGCTGGCCTCGGCAAGGTCTTCATCATGCTCGATGACGACAGCAGGCCGATTCGTCCGTACGATCGCTCCACATTCGTCAACGACGACGGCTCTCACAATGCCTTCTACTGCCGGGAACTGCCCCGCTGGCCCCACCGCGAGAGCAGCTACGACATGGGGCAGGCGAACACGAACGACATCTGCCTCGAACTCGGACTCGAGCAGCTGTCGTATTCAGCGCATCAGCCCCAGATCATCGATCGCGACCTGTTTGCGGATGCGGTCCGCCTTTTCGAGGCGCACGCCAACGGCCGGTCGGTCGACGAGTGGAGCGCGTACTTCAACTTCGCTATTGCCAAGGCCCCGCATCGCTTTCGCAAGCGCATCTTCGAAACCCTGGCGTGGCCCGCCGAACCCACGGATTGGAGCCGGGAGTACATTCCCTCTCGGTACACGTTCCACAATGCTGTCGACGTCGAATTCGTGCAGTCGGAAGAAGAGGGTCACGACCTTGCCGCGAGCACTATGGCTCGGTTTGAGCCTTACGATCGCAGCCAGTCGGCCCTCGACAGCTTGTCGGCGGTGATCAGCGAGAACATGCTGGCACCCGGCGCGAGCGTCTTCCGCGGCCCCGATGGGACGACCGTCGTTGTGCAGGGTCTCGTGGACGTCTTCCCTGTGAGCTCGGGAGCGCTCGTCAGGCTCCCGGTGCAGGTCGTGGCACTCACCTCAGACGACAGTCCGACGATCGAGATCGGCTACCGCTCGGATTCCGTTGCCTCCCACTTCACCACTGTTCGCTGGAATCCGGTCTCGGGATCGGTGTGGTCGGGGCTTGCTTCTGTGCCAGTCTTCGCCGGTGAGCCGGGCGTCAACACGCTCACGTGGGTCGTTCGCCTCAACGGGGTCGAATACGCCGAGCGCACTCGCGCACGGCAAGTCGTCTTCAGCGACGACGACGACCTGCAGACGCTGGTCCTTGCAGTTCTGGGCTCCCTCTCGACGAAGCGCGAGGGGCTCGACCGCATCGTGCGGGCCGAGAGGAAGAGGCCCGGCTGGCGGCTGCGTCGCGCGGGCAAGAACGTCGTGAAGTTCCTCGTTCCGGCACTCGTCGAGGAACGGTCGCGTTTTCACGCGGTCAGCACGCAGGTCGCGAGTATCGATCGGCGCCTTGGCCTGATCGAAGCGATGCTCGCCGACCTGGTCTCGCGCGAGGGGCTGGCGAAGCAGGCGAGCGAGATCGCTTCGGAGACAGCCGCCGTGCGCATCGCCAACGCCGCGCTGGGCGACGATCTCCGCATGGATCAGCAGGTCGCGCCTCGCGACGCCGAAAAGCCATAGCGCCCTGCCCGCCCACGGCGCGGTCTGGCTGCGCGGCTAGGCTGAATGGGCGCGGCCACGAGCCGCGCATCCCGATTCCCGTGCTCATCAGCACACTGCCCCAAGGAGGCCGCCGCCGTGCCCGCAGAGAACCTGACCCGCGTCGAAGCGCACGAGCGCAAGGCCATCGTCGAGACCGAGAGCTACGACATCTCGCTCGACCTGACCACGGGCGACGAGGTGTTCCGGTCGACGTCGACCGTGACCTTCTCGGCCGAGGCCGGCGCGAGCACCTTCATCGACGCGATCACCCGCACGGTGCACAGCGTCACGCTCAACGGCGTCGAGCTCGACGCGGCCGCCGTGGCCGACGGCACGCGCATCCAGCTCGACGGGCTCGCCGAGCACAACGTGCTCACGGTCGTCGCCGACCACGAGTACACGAACTCGGGCGAGGGCCTGCACCGCTTCGTCGACCCCGTCGATGGCGAGGTATACCTCTACTCGCAGTTCGAGGTGCCCGACAGCCGCCGCGTGTTCGCGGTGTTCGAGCAGCCCGACCTCAAGGCGACGTTCCGCTTCACCGTGACCGCCCCCGCCAGCTGGGTCGTCGTGTCGAACTCCCCCGTCGAGTCGCGCACCGAGAATGGTGACTCCGCCACCACAGTGTTCGCGACGACGAAGCGCATCTCGAGCTACATCACCGCGATCATCGCGGGCCCCTACCAGAGCGTGCACAGCGAGCTCACGAGCAGCGACGGCCGCAGCATCCCGCTCGGCATCTACGCCCGCGCGAGCCTCTTCGAGTACCTCGATGCCGACTACATCTTCGACATCACGCGCAAGGGCTTCGCCTACTTCGAGTCGAAGTTCGGCGTCGCCTACCCGTTCGAGAAGTACGACCAGCTCTTCGTGCCCGAGTTCAATGCGGGCGCCATGGAGAACGCGGGCGCCGTGACCTTCACCGAGGTCTACGTGTTCCGCAGCAAGGTGACCGACGCCGTCAAGGAGCGCCGCGTCGTCACGATCCTGCACGAGCTCGCCCACATGTGGTTCGGCGACCTCGTCACCATGAAGTGGTGGAACGACCTGTGGCTCAACGAGTCGTTCGCCGAGTGGGCGTCGACGATCGCCACGGCCGAGGCCACCGAGTGGCACGAGGCGTGGACGACCTTCCAGGCGATGGAGAAGAGCTGGGCCTACCGGCAAGACCAGCTGCCGAGCACCCACCCCGTCGTCGCGACCATCAACGACCTCGAAGACGTGCAGGTCAACTTCGACGGCATCACCTACGCCAAGGGCGGCAGCGTGCTCAAGCAGCTCGTCGCGTGGGTGGGGCAGGACGCCTTCTTCGCGGGCGTCGGCCAGTACTTCCAGAAGCACGCCTGGGGCAACACCGAGCTCACCGACCTGCTGAGCGAGCTCGAGGCCACGAGCGGACGCGAGCTGTCGACGTGGTCGCAGCTGTGGCTCGAGACGGCGGGCGTCAACACCCTGCGCCCCGAGCTGACGGTCGACGAGGCCGGCGTCATCACGAGCTTCGCGGTGCTGCAGAGCGCGCACCCCGACTACCCGACGATCCGCCCGCACCGCATGGCCGTCGGCTTCTATGACCTCGTGGATGGTGCGCTCACGCGCACGCACCGCCTCGAGCTCGACGTCGATGGCCCCCGCACCGACGTGCCCGAGCTGGTCGGTATGGATCGGCCGTCGCTCATCCTGCTCAACGACGACGACCTCGCCTACGCGAAGATCCGCCTCGATGACGACTCGCTGGCCGTGGCCATCGAGCACCTGTCGAAGATCGAGAACCCCCTCGCTCGCTCGCTCGTCTGGGGCTCGGCGTGGGATTCGACGCGCGACGCCGAGACCGCGCCGCGTGACTACGTGCGGCTCGTGCTCGGCAACATCGCGACCGAGACCGAGTCGACCACCGTGCGCACGACGCTCATGCAGCTGCTCACCGTGGCCCGCATGTACGTCGAGCCCTCGGCGCGGCCGGGCATCATCGCCGAGATCGGCGACGCCCTGTGGTCGCTCGCGCAGAGCGCCGAGGCGGGCAGCGACAGCCAGTTCCAGTTCGTGAAGTTCTTCGCCAACGTCGCCAGCACGCCCGCGCACGTCGAGACGCTGCGCGGCCTGCGCGACGGCTCGATCACGCTGCCCGGCGTCGAGATCGACACCGACCTCGAGTGGGAGCTGCTCGAGGGCCTGGCGCTCAACGGCGCCGCATCCCGCAGCGAGATCGATGCCGCGCTGGAACGCGACAACACCTCGAACGGCCAGCAGGCGGCCGCCCGCAGCGCCGCCGCACTGCCGAGCGCCGACGACAAGCGGGCCGCCTTCGACTCGCTCGTCGCGCGCGACGAGCTGCCGAACGTCGTCGTGCGCATGACGACCATGGGCTACACGCACGTCAACGACCCGGCCTCGCTCGAGGGGCTCGTGCAGCCGTACTTCGACGCCCTGACCGACGTGTGGTCGAGCCGCACGCACGCGATCGCGGAGTACATCGTGCTGGGTCTGTACCCGGCGCCGCTGGCCTCGCAAGAGCTCGTGGATGCCACGCGCGCGTGGCTCGACGCCAACACCGACGCGGCCCCCGCGCTGCGGCGCCTCGTCACCGAGAACCTCGCGGGCGTCGAGCGCGCGCTCGCCGCGCAGGCGCGCGACCGGGTGTAGCAGCCGCGGCGCGGTCGCTGCCCTCTTTCTAGTAGAGGGCGGCGACCGCGACCACGAGAAGAGCCGCGGCGACGGCCGGGGCGATCGAGATCAGTCGGTGACGCTGTGTGGTGAGTGCTGCCACGTCGGCCAGGTCGGCCAGCAGGCGCACAAGCGCCGCGAGCAGGCCGACAATCGGTGAGAACGCCATGAGCGCCGCACAACTGATCACGACGACTGCTCGGCTGAGACCTGCAAGGGCCTCTCGTGTCGGACTGAGACCCAGTACCGTCGCGTGACCGCCCAGCCCGAGTTCAGCACGCTGCGCGGCCAGCATGGCGAGACCGCGGCGCGGGAAGGTGGGTGTGCGAAGCGCGGAGAACACGACCGAGTGCTGCCAAGCACCCTCAACAAGAGCCCAGGCGGTGAGCCCGAGCGCGACGCTGATGAGCCAGGGCGATCCGCCCAGAGCCTGCGCCCCACTCATCGCCCCGTACCCGACCACGACGATCGACGTGACGACGACCGACTGCTGCACCATCGGGCGGGCCAGCGCGAGACGCGAACTGATCAGCAGCGACAGGCTCACGCTTGCTGCGGCCCCGACCACCACGCCGATGCCGAGCCCCGCGAGCATGAGCGGAAGCGGGATGCTTTCGGCGGGAGCCAGCACCTCGAGGCCGACCAGGACGACCACCGTGATGCTCGCGAGGGCGACGAACGCGAGCGCCGCCAGCACCACCATCGTGCGCCGCATGGCTCTCAGGTCCAGGCCGAGAAACGAGGCGCGTTGCTCTGCAGTCCAACCTTCGTCGATCTGCGTCGACAACTGCGCGATCACGCGAGCCTCCACCGGCACCGTCCCTTCCCCCCGACTTGTCGTGAGTCTAGGCAGAGACTGCTCGGCGGGGCGGTCGCTAAGCTGACATCACGATGGGCGACTTCGATTGGGCGACATTCTGGGCGGGCATCGGCAGCTTTCTGACGACCTACGAGGCGCCGTTCCGCATCATCGGCGTCATCATCGGCGCCGTCATTCTGCGCTGGGTGCTCATCGCGATCATCCACCGCGTCGTCGATCGGGTCGTGTCGGGCGTCAAGAAGGCGCAGAACGTCGACGACACGGTCGAGCTCAGTGCCTCGCCGCTGCACGCCGTGCGCGTCGTGCAGCGCACGCGCACGATGGGCACGGTGCTCAACAACCTCGTCACCTGGGCGATCGTCGCGGTCGCGATCGTGCTCGTGCTCGGCGAGCTGGACTTCTCGGTCACGGCGCTCATCGCCTCGGCGGGCATCCTCGGTGCAGCCCTCGGTTTCGGCGCCCAGAACGTCGTGAAAGACATGCTCAACGGCCTCTTCATGGTGTTCGAAGACCAGCTCGGCGTCGGCGACATCGTCGAGCTGCAGTCGACCCAGGGGCCGGTCAGCGGCGTCGTCGAAATCGTCGGCGTGCGCGTGACGCAGATTCGCGACGTCAACGGGGTGCTCTGGTACGTGCGCAACGGCGAGATCATCAACGTCGGCAACAAGTCGCAGGGCTGGGCACGCGTCATCATCGACCTGCCCGCGCCCTACACCTCGAACGTCGACGAGGTGCAAGAGGTCATGCTCGCCACCGCGAACGCCATGGCCGCCGAGCCGGAGTACAAGCGCAAAGTGCTCGAACCGCCCGAGATCTGGGGCATCGAGTCGATTTCGGCTGAGGCCCTCGTCATCCGTCTCGTCATGAAGGTGCGCTCGGGCGACCAGTTCGACATGGCGCGCGCCCTGCGGCTGCGCCTCAAGCTCGCCCTCGACGAGCTGGGCGTGGCGGTGCCCTCGCTCAACCGCATCGTCATGGACGGCATCGACGCACGGGAGCACGAGCGCGGCAGCCGCCGACCCGTCACCCCGCCGGAAGACAGCGACCTGTGACCGCGACCGACGGCCCCGCGCCGACGTTCTACGAGCAGGTGGGCGGCCACGAGACCTTCGAGCGGCTCGTGCGACGGTTCTACGAGGGGGTCGCGGCCGACCCCGTGCTCACTCCGATGTATCCCGAGGACGACATGGAGGGCGCCATCTGGCGCCTCACCGCATTCCTCGAGCAGTACTGGGGCGGCCCGGGCACGTACAGCGAGCAGCGCGGGCACCCGCGGCTGCGCATGCGCCACAACCCTTTCCACATCAATCCGGATGCCCGAGACCGCTGGCTGGGCCACATGCGCGCCGCCGTGCAGAGCTTGGCGCTGCCCCCTCTGCTCGAGGCCACACTGTGGGATTACCTGGAGCGAGCCGCCTTCGCGATGGTCAACACGTTCGAGGAGACCCCATGACTGATCCTGCCGTTCCGTCGACGCCCGCCGGCTGGTATGCCGATCCGGCAGGCGGCACGCAGCGCCGCTGGTGGGATGGCGCACGGTGGACCGATCACCTCGAGACGCCCTACTCGACCACCGCCGCCGCGATGCCCGAGCGGGCCCCCGAGGGCACCGACCCCTCCACGACATGGATCTGGCCGCTCGTGGTCATTCCCGTGCTGCAGCTGCTCTCGGTCTTCTGGATCGACTGGGAGACGTTCATCGTCACGTCGCTCACCGATACGAGTGTCGCTGGCCAAGCGGCGCTGTTCTCGACCCCCGGCTACGTCGCCGTGACGGCGCTGGGCTGGATCACCAACATCCTCTTCGTGCTCTTCGCGTTCCTCGACTGGCGCGAACTGCGCCGCCGCGGGGTTCCGCAACCCTTCCACTGGGCGTGGTCGTTCTTGGTGCTCGCGAGCGCGTGGCCCGTCTACCCCATCGGCCGTGCCATTGTGGCGCGCCGCCGCACGGGGCGAGGCATGGCGTCGCTGTGGATCACGATCGCCACGATCGTGCTCGGCATCATCGTGACGATCGGGCTCGCGATCTTCATCGTGCAGTTCGCGTTCACGAACGTCGACCTCACCAACCTCGCCCCTTAGGAGGGGCGCCGCGGGGCTAGGCGGTGTGAATCGCGCGCACGGCGTCAACCAGCGTCATCGTCGGGCGACCGATGAGGCGCGCGAGGTCGCCGCTCGTGGCATCGAGCAGTCCCGCGCGAATGTCACCGTCGAGCGCAACGAGGAAACCCGTCGTGGCCGCGTTGAGACCGGCGGCACTCAGCGCTGCGGCGTGATCCTCCGCGCTCACCGAGAAGAGCTCCACAGCAGTGCCGGCGACCTCAGCAATCGCGCCGGCAAGCTCGGCAAAGCTCCACGCCGTGTCTCCCGAGAGCTCGTAGACGCGTCCGTCGTGGCCCTCGCTCGTCAGCACCGCCGCAATGGCCTCGGCATACTCGGCCCGCAGGGCGCTCGACACGCGCCCCTCGCCCGCGCTCGTGAGCACAGTGCCGGTGGCGGCGGCCTGGGTGATCGTCGCCGCGTAGTTCTCGGTGTACCAGCCGTTGCGCAGAAACGTGAACGGAATGCCGGAGGCGCGAATCGCCTGCTCGGTGGCCTTGTGCTCGGGGGCGAGAATCAACGCGGTGTCTTCCGCGTCGAGCACGCTCGTATAGACGAGGTGCTGCACTCCCGCGCGAACGGCGGCATCGATGACGGCTTGATGCTGGGTGGCACGCTGGCCGACCTCAGAGCTCGAGACGAGCACAAGGCGATCCACGCCGGCGAACGCCGCATCCAACGACGACGCATCCGTGTAGTCGGCCGCGACAATGCGCACGCCGCGCGCCGCCAGGTCGGCGGCCTTCTCGACCGACCGGCCGCTGCCCACGATGGTCGCCGGGTCAACACCGCGGTCGAGCAGGGCCTCGATCGCGAGTCGGCCGAGGTGTCCGGTGGCGCCGGTAATGAGCGTGGTCATGGGGGTTCCTTTCGTGGATGCTGCGCCAGAGATCACCGGCACTCTCGCGTCAACCCGTCCGAAGCCCGATAGCTTCCCCATCGACAGTACCCACTTTTTGGTTAGTGCCTCTGCTACCGTGTGGGCATGGTCGACCTGAGCAGTGTTCCCGGCGTCACGCGCGGAATCCTGCCCGCGCAGTGCAACAGCCGCCTCGTGCTCGACCACGTCACGAGCACGTGGGGCGTGCTCGTACTGCTCGCTCTGAGCGCGGGCGATCACCGTTGGAGCGAGTTGCGCCGCGTCGTCGAGGGCGTGAGCGAGAAGATGCTGGCGCAGACCCTGCGCACGCTCGTGGCCGACGGCTTCGTCGACCGCGAGGCCGAGCCGGTCATCCCGCCGCGCGTCACGTACCGCCTCACCGAGCGGGGTCGCGAACTCACCGCGCACCTGCTGCCCCTCATGGGCTGGATCGCTCAGCACGCCGACGAGATCGTGAGCACGCCCGCGCGCTGACGCGTGCACGGCAGAACCCCCGACGGGCGCGGCGCTGTGGGATTATCTGGAGCGAGCCGCCTTCGCCATGGTCAACACGTTCGAGGAGACCCCATGACCGACCCCGCCCCGTCCGCGCAGCCCGACCCGTACGCGCGCGCCACACCCGCCGCCGAGCTGACGGCCCCGCCGGGCACCGACCCGAGCACGCCGTGGATCTGGGCGATCCTGGTCATCCCGATCGTGCAGTTCCTGCCGATCTTCCTCATCGACTGGAACGCGTTCATCGTCGCGAGCATCACCGACACGACGGGGCTCGGCGCCACCGCCGCACTCTTCTCCCCCGGCTACGTCGTGCTCATCGCCGTCGGCTGGATCGGCACGGCGCTGCTGATCTGGTTCGCCTACCTCGACTGGAAAGAGCTGAAGCGGCGCGGCGTGCCGCAGCCGTTCCACTGGGCCTGGATGTTCCTCGTGCTCGCCGTGAGCTACGCGGTCTACCCCATCGGCCGCGCCGTCGTCGCGAAGCGACGCACGGGCCGCGGGCTCGAGGTCATGTGGATCACGATCGCCACGCTCGTCGCCGGCCTCGTCGCCGGGGTCGTGCTCAGCATCGTGCTCGTGCAGCTCGTCATCGCGAACCTCGACCTGGTGACGTTCGGGCCGTAACCCGATGGGCACCGAACGCAGCGACGCCATCATCGTCGGCGCGGGCCTCGCCGGGCTCGTCGCCGCCGCCGAACTGGTGGATGCGGGCAGGCACGTCACGATCGTCGACCAAGAACCCGAGGCCACGTTCGGCGGTCAGGCGTGGTGGTCGTTCGGCGGGCTGTTCCTGGTCGACAGCCCCGAGCAGCGCCGGATGGGCATCCGCGATTCGATCGAGCTCGCCCGGCAGGACTGGGCCGGGACCGCCGGATTCGACCGGCCGGAAGACGACCACGCGCGCGCGTGGGCTGACGCGTACCTCGAGTGGGCCGCGGGCGAGAAGCGCGCCTGGCTGCAGCAGAAGGGCATCGGGCTCTTCCCCGTCGTCGGGTGGGCCGAGCGCGGCGGCGACACGGCGACGCGGCACGGCAACTCGGTGCCGCGCTTCCACATCGTGTGGGGCACCGGCCCCGCGATTCTCGAGCCCTTCATCGCGACGGTGCGCCGGGGGGTGGATGCCGGTCTCGTCACCCTGCTCTTCCGTCACCGCCTCGACGCCCTCACCGTCACCGACGGTCGCGTCGTCGGCGTGCGTGGCAGCCTGCTCGCCCCCGACGACGCGGAGCGGGGCGCGCCCTCGACCCGCGATGTGGTCGGAGAGTTCGCCCTCGAGGCGAGCGCGGTCGTCATGGCGACGGGCGGCATCGGCGGCAACCACGACCTCGTGCGGGCCGCCTGGCCCGAGCGGCTCGGCACGCCCCCGCACCACATGGTGAGCGGCGTGCCCGCGCACGTCGACGGCCGCGGGCTCGGCATCGCCGAAGCCGCCGGCGCGCGGCTGATCAACGGCGACCGCATGTGGCACTACGTCGAGGGCATCCAGAACCACTCCCCCGTGTGGGAGAAGCACGGCATCCGCATCCTGCCCGGGCCCTCGAGTCTGTGGCTCGACGCAACCGGCCGCCGCCTGCCGACGCCACTGTTCCCGGGCTTCGACACCCTCGGCACGCTCGCGCACCTGCGCGCGACGGGCTACGACCACAGCTGGTTCGTGACGACGCAGTCGATCATCGAGAAGGAGTTCGCGCTCAGCGGCAGCGAGCAGAATCCCGACCTCACGGGCCGGAGCGTGCGCGAGCTGCTGCGGCAGCGGCTCGGCAAAGGCGCGACCGGCCCGGTCGAGGCGTTCAAGGAGAAGGGAGCCGACTTCATCGTCGCGAGCACGGTCGACGACCTCGTGGCCCGCATGGCGGCGCTCGAACCGGATGCCCCGCTCGACGTCGCCCGCGTGCGCGACGAGATCGCCGCGCGCGACCGCATGCTCGACAACGAGTTCGGCAAGGACGCCCAGCTCACGGCCATCCGCGGCGCACGGAAGTACCGCGGTGACAAGCTCATCCGCGTCGCGCCGCCGCACCGGTTGACCGACCCGAAGCACGGCCCGCTCATCGCCGTGCGGCTGCACGTCCTCACGCGCAAGAGCCTCGGCGGCATCCAGACCGACCTCGACTGCCGGGCGCTCGACGCCAGCGGCACGGTCGTCCCCGGGCTGTACGCCGTCGGCGAGGCCGCCGGCTTCGGGGGCGGCGGCGTGCACGGCTACCGGTCGCTCGAGGGCACCTTCCTCGGCGGCTGCCTGCACACCGGCCTGCGCGCGGGACGCGCGATCGCGCGCGGCTAACCGCCGAGCGACCAGGCGCTCTGCTTGACGAGCACGTGCCCGCGGGCTGTGCTCAGGCGAATCCACGGGCCGGTCGCGAACTGCTGCACGAGGTCGTCCCCGAGAAAGCCGAGGCTCTCGAGCGCGAACGCGGTGCCGGCCGGCAGGTGCTCGGCCTCCGGCAGGGGGCGGCCCCAGACCTCACTGCGCACGCGGTGCACGATCTGCTCGCCCGTGCCCGCAGGAATTGCCGTCGCAACCTCCTCGATGCCCGCGCGGGCCGCGGCCGCGAAAGCCGTCGGCACGAGCGGCGACATGCGCTGCCAGCCGCCGCGCGGGGGCGAGATGCCCGCCCACACGATCGTGCTCACGGCTGCCGGCAGGCCGATCGTGACCGGGATCGCCGGGTCGGCGCCCTCCGCGACGGCCGCGAGCGCAGCATCCACCCGCACCTGCAGCGAACGGATGGGCACCACGACGTCGAACGAGCCCTCGGCCAGCGCGAGCGTGCGCAACCCGAGCACGGTCGGCCCGCGGTCGAGCAGACCCTTCGGCGTGATGACCGCGACATAGACGGCGAGCACGCCGCTGTCGGCGATGAGCCGCACGGCCCCCGCCTCGTCGAGGCGCACGGCACGGCCCAGCAGCACCGAGAGATCCTGCGCGGCGGGGTGGGAGGAGAGGGTGAACGACGCGTTCATCACTGCCTAGACTACGCGGGTGACCGAAGCCCCTCGTGACCCCGTTCTCGACATGCTGGCCGCCTTGACGCTCACCGACACCGAAGCGCGCACGCGGGAAGACATCTTCACCGCGCCCAGCCTGTGGACCCCGCAGCGCCGCGTCTTCGGCGGCCAGGTCGCCGCGCAGGCGGTGCTCGCGGCGATGCGCACGGTCGACGCCGACCGTTTTATCCACTCGATGCACGGGTACTTCCTGCGGCCCGGCGACGACGAGCAGCCCATCACCTTCTCGGTCGACCGCATCCACGACGGCCGCTCGTTCTCGACGCGCCGCACGCAGGCGTACCAGAACGGCCAGCCGATCCTCTCGATGATCGCGAGCTTCCAAGACGTCGACCCCGGGCTCGAGCACCAGACGACGATGCCCGCCGGCATCCCCGACCCCGACGAGCTGCCGAGCGCGCGCGAGATCCTCGGCCCCATCGACCACCCCGTCGCGCAGTACTGGGCGCACAGCCGACCGTTCGACCTGCGGCACGTCGAAGACCCGATCTACTTCGCGCCCGGCCCCGAGGCGGTCGCGCACCAGGCGGTGTGGTTCCGCACGACGGCGCCGCTGCCCGACGACGAGAACCTGCACCGCGCCGCGCTCGCCTACGCGAGCGACTACACGATCCTCGAACCCATCCTGCGGCGGCACGGTGCCACGTGGGCGACGCCCGGTCTCAAGATGGCGAGCCTCGACCACGCCATGTGGTGGCACCGCTTCGCGCGCGTCGACGACTGGCTGCTCTACGTGCAGGAGTCCCCGACCGCGCAAGGCGGCCGAGGCCTCTCGCAGGGGCGCATCTTCACGCGCGACGGCATGCTCGTCGCGAGTGTCGCGCAAGAGGGCATGGTGCGCATTCCCGAGGCGTGAGCCTCGACGCCCCACGCCGCTAGCATCGTCGCGTGCGCCTCGCCCCCGACCTCCCCGCCGAGCGGCTCGACCGCTCCGGCTACGAGCTGGTTGTCGACGAACACTTCGCCGGACCAACCCTCGACACCGCGCGCTGGCTCCCCCACTACCTGCCCCAGTGGAGCACCCCCGATCGCTCGGCCGCGCGGTACGCGCTCGGCCCCGAAGGGCTCACGCTGCGCATCGACCACGACCAGCCCGCGTGGAGCCCGGAGTACGACGGCGAGCTGCGCGTGTCGAACCTGCAGACCGGCGGTCGATCGGGGCCGGTGGGCAGCGGCAGCGGTCAGCATCCGTTTCGCGAGGCGCTCGTCGTGCGCACCGCGCAGCCCGAACGCCGACTGTGGCTGCCGCACCACGGGCTCATCGAGGTGCGCCTGCGGGCGTCGCCGCACCCGCGGGCGCTCACGGCGCTGTGGCTCATCGGGTTCGAGCACGAGCCCGAGCAGTCGGGCGAGCTGTGCCTCGTCGAGATCTTCGGCCGCGACATCCACCCCGACGGCTCAGCGCGCGTCGGGCTGGGCATTCACCCCTTCGGCGACCCCGCACTGCGTGACGACTTCGTGCAGGTGCCTCTCGCGGGCGACGCGCTCGACTGGCACACGTACTCCGTCGAATGGATGCCCGGCTCCGCCCGGTTCTTCATCGACGACGTGCTCGTGGCCGAAGCCGACCAGTCGCCCGCCTACCCGCTGCAGCTCATGCTCAACCTCTACGAGCTGCCCGACGGCCGCCCGCGCGATCCGGCGGAGTACCCGCTCGAGGCGGGGGTGCAGTGGGTGCGCGAGTCGCGCCTGCGCTGACTACTGCTGCCGGAATTCCAGCGGTTCATCGATGAACGGCAGCCACACTGCACGCTCCTCATCGCTGATCCGCCGCGGAGCACCCGACTCGCGATCGGCCAGCACGATCGTCGTGGCGGCGCGCACGTACAGCGTGCGCGGGTCGTGCCCGGCGGGGCTGTAGACCTCGTAGCAGACCTGCAGGCTCGCACCGCCGAGCTTGCCGATCCACAGCTCGACGTCGAGCGGCTCGCGGTGGAACGGGATCTGCGCGCGGTACTCGATCTGCTGGCCGGCGATCAAGGTGATCGAGTCGGCGCCCGGCCCCGTCGACAGCACCGCGGTCGGGGCGCCGTTCGTGCCGCCGCCCCAGAAGGCCGCGATACGGGCCTCCTCGAGCAGCGTGAACATGCGCGCGTTGTTGACGTGCGCGTAGGCGTCGAGGTCGCTCCAGCGCAGCGGGATCGCGACGTGCAGTCGAGTCATCGGTGAGCGGCCGACGTCAGTCGCGCGTGAGCTTGCGGTACGCCGAGCGGTGCGGCTTCGCCGCCTCCGGGCCGAGTCGCTCGATCTTGTTCGCCTCGTAGGCCTCGAAGTTGCCCTCGAACCAGTGCCAGTACGAGGGGTTCGCCTCGGTGCCCTCGTACGCCAGGATGTGCGTGGCGATACGGTCGAGGAACCACCGGTCGTGCGTGATGACCACGGCGCAGCCGGGGTACTCGAGCAGCGCGTTCTCGAGGCTGCCGAGCGTCTCGACATCGAGGTCGTTCGTCGGCTCGTCGAGCAGCAGCAGGTTGCCGCCCTGCTTGAGGGTCAGCGCGAGGTTGAGGCGGTTGCGCTCACCACCCGAGAGCACGCCGGCCTTCTTCTGCTGGTCGGGGCCCTTGAAGCCGAACTGCGAGACGTATGCCCGCGACGGAATCTCGGTCTTGCCGACCTGGATGTAGTCGAGGCCGTCGCTCACGACCTCCCACAGCGTCTTGTTCGGATCGATGCCCCCGCGGCTCTGGTCGACGTACGAGATGTCGACCGTCTCGCCGATCTTGAGCGTGCCGCCATCGAGCTCTTCGAGCCCCACGATCGTCTTGAACAGCGTGGTCTTGCCGACGCCGTTGGGGCCGATGATGCCCACGATGCCGTTGCGGGGCAACGTGAACGACAGGCCGTCGATGAGCACGCGGTCGCCGAAGCCCTTCTTCAGCTTCGTCGCCTCGATCACCTGCGAACCCAGGCGCGGGCCGACCGGGATGACGATCTCCTCGAAGTCGAGCTTGCGCGTCTTCTCCGCTTCCGAGGCCATCTCCTCGTAGCGCGCGAGACGGGCCTTCGACTTGGCCTGGCGGCCCTTGGCGTTCGAGCGCACCCACTCGAGCTCGCTCTCGAGGCGCTTGGCGAGCTTGGCGTCCTTCTTGCCCTGCACCTCGAGACGGGCGGCCTTCTTCTCGAGGTAGGTCGAGTAGTTGCCCTCGTAGGGGTAGAGACGGCCGCGGTCGACCTCGGCGATCCACTCGGCGACGTGGTCGAGGAAGTACCGGTCGTGCGTGATGGCGATGACGGCGCCGGGGTACTTCTGCAGGTGCTGCTCGAGCCACAGCACGCTCTCGGCGTCGAGGTGGTTGGTGGGCTCGTCGAGCAGCAGCAGGTCGGGCTTCTCGAGCAGCAGCTTGCAGAGCGCGACGCGGCGCTTCTCACCGCCCGAGAGGTGGGTCACCATCTCGTCTCCGGGCGGGCACCGCAGGGCATCCATCGCCTGCTCCAGCTGCGAATCGAGATCCCAGCCGTTCTGCGCGTCGAGTTCTTCCTGCAGCGTGCCCATCTCGGCCAGCAGCGCGTCGAAGTCGGCGTCGGGGTCGGCCATGGCCAGCGAGATCTCGTTGAAGCGGTGCAGCTTGTCGGCGAGCTCGCGCACGCCGTCCTGCACGTTCTCGAGCACGGTCTTCGTCTCGTCGAGCTCGGGCTCCTGCATGAGGATGCCGACGGTGTAGCCGGGGCTCAGCCGCGCCTCACCGTTCGAGGGCGTGTCGAGGCCCGCCATGATCTTGATGATCGTCGACTTTCCGGCACCGTTCGGGCCGACCATGCCGATCTTCGCGCCCGGGAAGAACGACATCGTGACGTCATCGAGGATGAGCTTGTCGCCGACCGCCTTGCGGGCGCGGACCATGGTGTAGATGAACTCTGCCATGCCCCTCAGTCTAGAGAGGCGGTGCGGCCCACCAGGCACGCGCCCGAGCCGAGCACGTCGGTCAGCTCGGTGACGAGGCCGCCGTTCGCGGTCTGGCCGACGAGGCACTGATCGCCGATGCGCACCGACACCAGGATCGAGTCGGCGCGCGCGCCCGTCGGCGTCGTGTCCGCCGTCGCCTGCATCGCCGCCCGATCGAAGCCGGCCGTCACGAGGGTCGCGACGAGCGCCTGCGTCGAGGGCTGCGGGGTCTCGTCGAGCAGCGTGCGCAGCACGAACTCGAAGAACGGCCGGTTCTGGCCGGCCGTGCCGCCCTCGACGAGCTCCGGATCGGGCGTCGGCGTGGGAGTCGGCTCCGCGGTGTCGACGGGCGTCGCCGTGGGAATCGGCTGCACGTCTTGGGGCGCGCATCCGGCCAGCAGCACGGCGGCGATGACCGCGCCGGTCGCGGCCGCAACCGCGCGTCGCCGGGGGCCGAAGGATGCCCGAGTCACCACCCGCACGTCAGCCGCCCTCTCCCGGCCGCCGCATGGGGCCTCGCGTCGATTCTAGGCGCGGCGCGCTCGGCACCGGGCTCGTTCGCAATGCGAACATGCCGCGGTTCGACTGCTTGCAAGCGGTTGCCAGCGGGCGCATGATTCAGAGACGGAACATGCGAGGGGTGATCGGGGGATCACCGGGGGCTCGCGAACAATCCGGTGGTTCAGAATCGTTCGGGTCGATGCTGAACTCCTGCGATGAGCGGTCGTTCCTGGTCCCTTCGGGTGGGACCAGGAACGACCGTCGCGCGTTAAGCCACAATGAAGGCACCACCCGGGCTGCACGTCCCGCTCGGCACACGCGAAGGCGGAAACCCGGCGATGACCGTTCGTGAGGCGCTCGGCGGCCCATGGGCAGCCCATTGGATGCTCCTCATCGCCTTCCTGCCGCCCAGCACGTTGCTCGTGCTCTTGCGCGAGACCGTCACACCGTTCCCCGAGTGGTGGTGGCCCCTCGTCTCCGCGCTCGTGCAGCACGTCGTCACGGGTGTCGTGATCATGCTCGGTGGCGCGATCGCTCGACGTGTTCACGCGATCATCCCCGTCGCCACGATCCTCGCGATCTGGGCGCTCGGCGCCGGGCTGCGCGGGATCGTGGCCGGCGCGATCGCGCACGAGGTGGCGGGCGTCGACCCGGAGTTCCTCACGCGCGCGGCCGTGTGGAGCATCGTGAGCCTGGTGTGGGTGCCCCCGCTCGTCTACGCGATCGCGCAGTTCGAGCGGCGCCGTCTCGTCATCGGGGCACTCGATGTTGCCGAGTTCGAGGTGAACCGCGAGCGGCCGCTCGCCGATTCGAGCGCGACCAAGGTGCAGCAGCAGCTGCGCCATGCCATCGCCGCTTCGCTGCTTCCCGCGCTCGACGATCTGCAGTCCAGCCTCGACGCCAGCCGGTCGGCGCTCGATCGCGCCTCGGTGGCCGAGCTGAGCCTCCGCCTGTCGCAGCTGCATGACGACACTGCTGATCTGCTCGACTCGGCCCACTCCCCCGCCACTCCGCCACCGCCGTCGCGCGCCACGCTGCGCCGTGCCCTCGAGGTGCCGCCCCGCCGTCCCTGGCTGACCGCTCTGCTCGTGGGCGTCGCGACGACCGTGCTCGTGGTGTTCGACGCGTGGCGAATCTTCGGGCCGCTCGCGGCCATCGAAGTGATCGTCTCGACGGTGGCGGCCTCGCTCATCATCGGTGTCGTGCCCGCGACCGTGGCCGTCATCCGCCCGGACGTCCTCGAGAAGCAAGGGCAGCGCACGACGGGAATCGCGGCCCTGCTCGGCATCTTCGTGGCGACCTTCCTCATGCTCAACAGCGGCATCGATCCGATCACCTGGCATGGACTCCTCCTCGTTCCCCTGCTCGCCATCGGGCTCACGATCGCGAGCGGAACCTACCTCTCCGCGATCGTGCTCGCCGATGCGAACGTCGAGGCCGATGCGCGCCTGGCCGCCATGCTCGAAGAGCTCGAAGAGCTGCGATCACACAACGCGCGCGTGATCGACCGCGAGCGCCGTCGGCTCTCCGACCTCATGCACGGGCCCGTGCAGGGTCGCATCGCGGCGTGCATCATGGCGCTGAACTTTCACGCGTCGGGCGACCATGACCAGCAACAGGCGCAGTCGCTGACCGACTCGGTGCTCGACCACCTGCGCGCCGTCTCGCGAGACCTGAGCCAGATCGCCGCGGGAGTCGGCCGGCCGACGTCCCCCTAACGGGGGACCCATTCGTGCCCCTCGACCCTGTGCCGCTCGCGAGCGCGCCCCTACACTTCTGGCATGACCACGCCCGAAGGGTCGCCGGCATCAGTGCTGATCGCCGATGACGACTCTCTCGTGCGCGCCGTCCTGCGCATGGCGCTCTCCCGCGCCGGCTACGTCGTGTTCGAGGCGCAGGATGCCGTCGAGGTCATCGCCGCGGCCGCCGAGCATGCTCCCGACCTCGTTGTGCTCGACATCAACATGCCCGGTGGAACGGTGCGCGACACCCTGGGATCGATGCGGGAGCGCGAACCCGAGCTTCCCGTGCTCGTCCTCAGTGGTGAACTGCGTCCCCCTGACGATCTGACCGGTCCGGCGAGCGACTTCGCTCGGAAGCCCATCGACCTCGATGACTTCCTCGATCGCGTGCGCCGTCTTCTCGAGAATCCGGGCGGCGCGCCGTGATTCCCGACCCGGTCGCGTCGCGGCTCGATGAGATCGTGCGAGCGCTGCGCATCACCCTGCGGGAGAGCCCCGACGCGGCCTTCGTGCTCGATCTCGAGGGTCTGGTTCTGATGGCGAATCGCACCCTGTGCGCGTCCCTGGGCCTCGAGGAGCGCGAGCTCCTCGGTCGGAGGTATGAGCTCGCAGCGCGGTCGACCGACCCTGAACGGATCGTGGCGCACTTCCAGGCGGCGCTGAGCGGCTCACCGTCCCGGTACCGCGGATCGGGAACGCGCTCGAACGGTGAGCCCTTCGTCGCGGAGATCACCCTGCTGCCGATCCGGGTCGACGGCGTCGTCCTCGCTGTGCTCGGCACCGCCGTCGACCTCACCGAGGCCGACCGGCACGATGTCGAAATCCGGCGCGGGGAGGAGCTCGTCCGCCTCGCCGGGCGGATCGCCCAGTTCGGCGGCTGGTCGATCGACGCCGAGACCCGGAAGGTCGTCCTGTCGGAGGGAGCGCGCCGCATGCTCGGTCTTGCCGACGACGATCACGACCTCACTGCTGACGCCTGGGCCCTGCACCCGGATGAGTCGCGCGAGGGCGTCAGCGATCTGCTCGAACGCTGCCTGAGCGACGGCGAGCCGTTCGACCTCGAGACGGTCATGGTGACGGCCGCCGGCGAGCGGCTGACCGTGCGCACGCTCGGCGAGGCCGACGTGCTGGACGACGGAACGATCGTCGGAGCCCACGGCGCCATCTGGAACGTGTCGGACACGGCGGCTGCGCGAGAGCGGGAGCGGGAGCTCGAGTCGCGCTTGAGCGCCACGCTCACGTCGATCTCTGACGGGGTCTACTTCCTCGACAGCGAGGACCGGCTCTCGTACGCGAACCCGCGGGCGCGCGAGCTGCTGCGGTTCGACGAGGAGCAATTGCGCAGCATGCCCCTCTGGGAGCTCTTCCCGGACGCGGTGGACGCCGGCTATCGCGACGCCTTCGACCGTGCTCGCGCCTCGGGTGAACGGGTGACGCATCGCGCCTACTACGAACCGTTCGATCGATGGTTCGAGACCACGGCGTATCCGGCCGATGGCGGCCTCGCCGTCTACGTGCGCGACGTGACCGACGACGAGCGCTCGCGCGAGACCGTGCGACGCACGCAGAAGCAGCTCGCGCAGCAGGCGGCGCTGCTCGATCGGGCGAGCGACGCGATGCTCGTGCGAGAGCTCGATGGAACAGTGACCTACTGGAACGCCGCGGCCGCCGCTCTCTATGGCTGGACGGCCGAGGAGGCCGTCGGGCGCAGCGCGTTCGAGCTCATCGGGGTCGAGGCCGAGGCCCGCACGGCGGCGCTCGAGGAGCTGATGCGCAACGGCACCTTTGCCGGAGAGCTCGAGCAGCACACTCGCGATGGTCGGACGGTGATCGTCGACTGCCGCTGGCAGCTGCTCTACGACGACAACGGCGAACCGCAGTCGATCTTCGCCGTCAACACCGACATCACCGAGTATCGACGCGAGCAGGATGCCCGGAGCCGGGCGCAGCGGCTCGAGAGCCTCGGCACCCTCGCGGGCGGCATCGCCCACGACCTCAACAACATGCTGACTCCGGTGCTGATGTCGGTGCAGCTGCTCGAGCTCGACGAGCAGGACCCGTTCCGCCGTGAACTGCTGTCGACCATGGAGACCTCGGTCAAGCGAGGTGCCGAGATGATCAAGCAAGTGCTGTCGTTCGCTCGAGGCGTCGATGGTCAGCGGATCGCGGTGGACATCGATGCGCTCCTCGACGAACTCGTGGCCTTCGCCCGTGACGTGCTGCCGAAGTCGGTGACAGTGGAGATCGAGCGCGCGGCCGAGCTGCCGGCGACGATCGGCGACCCGACCCAGCTTCTGCAGGTTCTCGTCAACCTCGTCACGAATGCGAAAGACGCGATGAACGGCGCGGGACGACTGCGCATCTCGGCCTGCACCCTCGAGGTCGACGACGACTACATCTCGGTCAGTCACGCCCCGGCTCGCGGCCGCTACATCACGATCGCTGTCGAGGACGACGGGCACGGCATGGCCCCCGCGGTCATCGAGAAGATCTTCGAGCCGTTCTACACGACCAAGATGCAGGGCAAGGGCACGGGTCTCGGTCTGGCGACATCGCTCGCGATCGTGCGCAGCCACGGTGGCTTCATGCAGGTCTACAGCGAACCGGATCGAGGCACTCGATTCATCGTCGGCCTCCCCGAGTCGCGCGTCGAGACCGATGAGACCGAGATCGCGCCGGCCGGTGGCGCCACGATTCCCCGCGGGCAGAACGAGCTGGTGCTCGTCGTCGACGATGAGGAGTCAATCCGCCGGGTGACGACCCGCACCCTCGAATCACACGGCTACCGCACGATCGCCGCGGCCGACGGTCGAGCGGCCATCGATCTCGTCGAGAACGGCGGGGAGCCGGTGGATCTGGTGCTCACCGACATGATGATGCCGGTGATGGACGGCGCCGCGACGAGCGCGTACCTCGAAGAGCATCACCCGGGCATCCCGATCATCGCATCGAGCGGACTCACCTCGGGAAGCAGCGAGTCGCGCGCCGTGGGCATGGGGATCGCCCGGTTCCTCGCGAAGCCGTACACGACAGGCCAGCTGCTGCGGGCCGTTCACGATACCCTCCGCGAATACCGATCGAACGACGAGGAGACCGAGTGACCGAGCCGGACACCCGCCAACTGCGTGTCGTGATCGCCGACGACGACGCCTTCACCCTCTCGCTCGTCAGTGGCGGGCTGGAGGCGAAGGGCTTCGCCGTGACCGCCGCGACCTCGGTCGCGCAGGCGCTCGAGGCGGTGCGCGCGGTCGATCCGCACGCCGTCGTGAGCGACCTGAACTTCGGCACGGTCGAAACGGGGTCTGAGCTGCTGCAGCAGGTCGCCGAGGAGTTCCCCTGGGTGGGACTCGTGGTGCTCACGTCGCACCGCTCCCCCGAGCTGGCGGTGTCGAACCCGGAGAAGATCCCGGCCGGGGCCGTGTACCTCGTGAAGTCGCAGCTGGGGCGCATCGACGACCTCGCCGACGCGGTTCACCGGGCGATCTCCGGGCAGGCGAATGACGACACCCTCCCCGATGACGAGCGACCCGATGACGGCGTTCCGACCGTGACGGCGGCGCAGGCCGACGTGCTGCGCATGCTCGCGGAGGGCGCTTCGACCCGCGCGCTCGCCGAAGCCCGCGGCACGACGGTGCGCGCGGTGGAGACGATGCTGAACCGCCTCTTCGTGGCGCTCGGACTCGACACGGGGGAGAACGCGAACCCCCGCGTCGCAGCCGTGACGATGTGGCAGCGCGGGGGGATTCGCGTTCGATAGCGGCATGCGAGCAGCTCGCCCCGCCGATCAGAACGGGGTGGATGCTCCGCTCCTGGCGAGCGCCGGCTGCGGCTCGTCGGCCGACGCCGACTCGCGCTCGTCAGCGGGACCGGCGTCACCGTGGTCGAACGAGTCGGTTCCCGCCTCCGCGGTCGGTGCCTCGCTCTTCGCGGCGATCACGCTGCGGGTGAAGGTCGCGCGGCCCCACGAGAGGTCGTGACCCACCGCTTCGGCGTCGATCTCGATCGTCGTGCCCGACTTCTCGCCGCTCTCCCAATCGCGGATGCGCACGCGACCGGTCACGATCACGCGCTGACCCTTCTCGACCGAGGTCGCCACGTGCGTGCCGAGCTGGCGAAAGCACGTGATCGTGTACCAGTTGGTGTCGCCATCGACCCACGCGTTCTGGGTGCGGTCGAATCGCCGCTGGTTCGACGCGAGGCGAAACGAGGTGATCGTGAGGCCTTCGCTCGTGACGATGTGGCGCGGGTTCGTGGCCACGAGGCCGGTGAGGGTGATGAGGTCGGTCATGGCGTGCTCCTGAGAATTCGGTGACGACGCCGGGACCGGCGCCGGGTGGGCGCCGGCGGTTCGTGCCGGAGAACGCCGGCGCCCGACCCGAGGATGCGCAATGTCGTCGGCGCGGAGGAGAGCATCCACCCCGACGGGGAGACCAGTCGGAACTCGCCCCACTGGGGAGGAGGCTCTCGCTCAGCGCGAGGCCCAGCCCGTGGCGTGCAGTCGGGCGATGGATTCGAGCAGGAGGTCGAGCGTGAACTCGAACTCGAACTGCTCGTCGCACGCCCCCATCGGATGACGGGCGACGGTGTCGATCGCGATCGCCGCGATGTGCGGGAAGCGCGCGGCCATCGCGGTCATCATCGCCTCCTGCTCCGCACTCGACGGCGCGGGGCCCGGCGAGGCGCTCGGCGGCACCGGGCTCGAGAAGGCCTCCGGGCTGAACCCCCAGATGCGATGACCGAGGGCGTGCATGGCGTGGTGCACGAGGTCGTACGAGAGCCCGCCGGCCGCGAGCTCACCCGCCACGGCGTCCATGTGCGCGAGCACTGCCGGGGTGCGCTCGGTGGCGGCTTCGATCGCCGGTCGCAGCCAGGGATGCTCGAGCAGGGCATCCCGCGCCGCCAGCACACGCCGGCGCACGCCGTCGCGCCACTCGAGGCCGGGTGGGGGCGCCGCATAGCCCGCGACGACGAGGTCGATCATGCCGGCCACGAGGTCGTGCTTGTCGGCGACGTGCTTGTAGAGGGCCATGGGCACGACGCCGAGCTCGGCCGAGAGGTGCCGCATGCTCAGGCCGCCGAGGCCCTCGCGATCGGCGAGCGCCACGCCCGCGGCGAGCACCTGGGCGCGCGTGAGCGGGGGGCCCGAGCGCGCGCCGCGACGAGCGGAGGCGGGTGCGGCCGGACCGTCTGCGCTTGACATGGTGTACAGCGTACGCCTACAGTGGCGCACGGCCAATGTGTACGCCGTACACCACTCGTGCCGAGCATCCCGAAAGGACACCATGACCACCGACCGCCGCCTCGCCCTCTGGGCAGGAATCTTCTATCTCGGCACCTTCATCACGTCGTTCCCCGCCCTCGCGCTCAAGACCCCCCTGCTCGCCGGCGAGGCCGAGCCCGCCCTCGCCCAATGGGGCCTCGTGTTCGAGATCACGCTGGCCTTCACGTGCGTCGGCACGGCTGTGGCGATCCTGCCCATCGCGCGCCGTGTCAGCGAGACGCTCGCGGTCGGCTTCGTCACCTCGCGGGTCGTCGAGGCCGGCGTCATCCTCTCGGGCGCGCTCGCGGTGCTCGCCCTCATCGAGGTCGGCGGCGACTCGGCCGCCGCCCCCGCGCTCGTCGAGCTGCACGACGCGGCGTTCCTGCTCGGGCCCGCGTTCATGTCATCGATCAACGCCTTCCTGCTCGGCACGATCATGCTGCGCGGCCGGCTCGTGCCCCGCGTCATCCCGATCATCGGGCTCATCGGCGCTCCCCTCCTGCTGCTGTCGTCGTACGGCGTGGTGCTCGGCGCCTGGGAGCAGACCGGCCCCGTGGGCTCGATCGCGGCCGTGCCGATCGCGCTCTGGGAGTTCTCGCTCGGCGTGTGGCTCATCGTCAAGGGCGTTCGCCTCCCGGAGCCCTCGACCGACGCCGCTCTCGTTCCGGCCACCGCCGCAGCCAGCCGCTGACGACGACCCGACGAGGGCCTCGCGGGCGCTTCCGGACGGCGCCCCGAGGCCCTCGTCCTCCCCTGCACGTCGGCCCCGCGCGGCGGTCGTACGCTTGACGCATGGCCGACACCAATGACGCGTACCTCGCCGCCTCGAATCGATACGAGCTTCTCGAGTACGCCCGGGTCGGGCGCAGCGGGCTGCGGCTGCCGCGCATCTCGCTCGGCCTGTGGAACAACTTCGGCGACGACCGCCCGATCGAGACCCAGCGCGCCATCCTGCGTCGAGCGTTCGACCGCGGGGTCACCCACTTTGACCTCGCCAACAACTACGGCCCGCCCGCCGGCAGCGCCGAGCAGAACTTCGGCACGATCTTCCACCAGGACTTCGCCCGCTACCGCGACGAGCTCATCATCTCGACCAAGGCGGGCTACTACATGTGGCCCGGCCCCTACGGCGAGTGGGGCTCGCGCAAGAACCTGCTGAGCTCGCTCGACGCGAGCCTGGGGCGCATGCGCCTCGACTATGTCGACATCTTCTACAGCCACCGGCCCGACCCCGAGACGCCGCTCGAAGAGACGATGGGAGCCCTCGCAACCGCCGTCACGAGCGGCAAGGCGCTCTACGCCGGCATCTCGAACTACGACGCGCAGCAGACGCGCGAGGCCCACCGCATCCTCGGCGAGATGGGCATCCCGCTGCTCATCCACCAGCCCCGCTACAACATGTTCGATCGGCGCATGGAGAACGGCCTGCTGGATGCTCTCGCCGAGCTCGAGCTGGGCAGCATCGTCTTCTCCCCGCTCGCGCAAGGGCTGCTCACCGCCCGGTATCTCGACGGCATCCCCGCCGACTCGCGCGCGGCCGAGGGTCGCTGGATCAGTGGCGACAACATCGACGAGGCCTACCTTGGCCGGGCGCGCGCGCTCAACGCCATCGCCGAGGCGCGCGGACAGTCGCTCGCGCAGCTCGCCCTGCTGTGGGTGCTGCGCCACCCCCAGGTGACGAGCGCGCTCATCGGCGCGAGCAGCGTGCGGCAGCTCGACAACAGCCTCGACGCCCTCCACGGCCCCGCGTTGACCGCCGACGAGCTCGACGCGATCGAGCCCCACGCGGTGCACGGCACCGGCACCAAGCAGTAGCCGGCACACCGTGGGATACCTGTACGCCCTGCTCGCCGCCGTGCTCTTCGGGGCCAACGGCAGTGTCACGAAGGTCACCATGGAGGCCGGCCTGACGCCGGCGCAGGTCACCGAGTTCCGCCTCGTCGGAACCGCGATCATCGCGGGCCTCGTGCTGCTCGTGATCGACCGATCCGCCTTCCGCCTGCCCCGCAGCCAGTGGCCGGTCATGCTCGTGCTCGGCGTCGTCGGCGTCGCGCTGCTGCAGGCCACCTACGCGGCCGCCGTGCTCATCCTGCCCGTCGGCATCGCGCTGCTGCTCGAGTACACGGCCGTGCTCATGGTCGCGCTCGTCGCCTACTTCGTACTCAAGGAGCCCGTGAAGGCGCGCCTCTGGGTGGCGATCGGCTTCGTGCTCATCGGGCTCGCCGTCGTCGCGCAGGTGTGGGCGAGCACGCTCGACGTGCTCGGGGTCGTGCTCGCCCTCGCGGCCGCGGTGTGCCTCGCCGTGTACTTCCTCGTCGGCGAGCGGCAGGTGGCGCGCATCTCGCCGCTCGCGGTCTCGTTCTGGACGATGACGATCGCGGCCGTCTTCTGGAGCTTCGTGAGCGGGTGGTGGGAGCTGTCACCGAGCATCCTGAGCACCCCCGTCGACATCGGCGGAGCCGCGGGCGTCGTCGAGGTGCCGATGGCGCTGCCGCTCGCCTGGAACGTGCTCCTGGGCTCGTTTGCGCCGTTCCTGCTGAGCCTCGCGGCCCTGCGGCACCTGCCCGCGACCGCGGCGGGCATCGTGGCCTCGAGCGAGGTCATCTTCGCCTTCGCCGTGGCCTGGCTGTGGCTCGGCGAGACCCTCGACGCGGTGCAGATCATCGGCGCAGCGATCGTGCTCGGGGGCATCATCCTGGCGCAGACGGCCCGCGTCGGGAAGGTCGTGGATGCCGACCTCGCCCTTGCGACAGGACCCATCGCGACGGTGGCCCCAGCAGAGAAATCCTCGCGAGAGTAGCCGTGTCCCCCGTTCGGGGGTAGTCTGCCCCGCATGGACTGGGGGAACAGTTTTCTGCAATGGCTGGCATCCGACGAGGGGTGGCGGGTGCTATCGGGCGCCATCATCCCCGCGACGGCGATCGTGGTCGCGGGGGCGATCGCGGGGCTCATCGGGCGCGCCTCGACGCGACGGCTCATCACGATGCATCAGCGGGATGCCCTGACCGCGGCGATCAGCGGGTTCCTGCTCGCCGGCCGGCGCGCGGCAGCGTGGAACGCGCTCGGCGACGTCGAACGCGCGCAGCTCGACCATCTCATCGCCGAGAGCGAGACCCGCATCCGCCTGCTGCCGATCGCAGGCTCGGGACTCGCGGCGACGTGGGCGGCCCACGAGCTCGCCGCGATGAAGCGCGACTCGGCGGGGTTCCAGTTCCAGGCGCAGCAGACGCTCGCGGAGTACCGCGACCGGCTCGTCGCCTGGAGCGAGAAACCGCGCTCGGCCAAGAAGCTCTTCGGCACCGACCTCGAGCGCTGGCAGTTCGAGGGCGAACAGCCGACCACGAGCACCGATGTGGCGCCCGCGCCCGATGAGCCCGTGCTCTCGTGGGTCGCGACGAATGACAGCCTCGAGCGCTCGCCGCTGACCCCCGAACCGCCGACCGCGGTCGCGACGGCGACCGGCAGCATGCCGCTCATCATCACGACGCCCATGCCGGCGAGCGCCGTGCGCGAGCGCGTGCTTCCCGCCTCCGGCGGCTGACCGCCCGGCTAGTGGGTCGCGGCGTAGGCCCGGCGCGACCACATCGAGACGTGGTGATGCATCTCGGGGATGAGCGGCTCGTGCTCGGGCTTCATGAGCACGCTGCGCATGATGCGCGCGCGCTCGGCATCCTGCTCGAGCTCGATGCCGCGCGCCCGCAACTGCGTAGGCGTCACGACGTAGGTCGCCAGGTGCGTCTGCTGCGGGCGGGTCGTGTCGGCGGCCATCTCGAAGATCGCGTGGCTCACCCGGTCGAGCTCGGCCATCGTGCGCACCCGCGGCAGGTAGGTGATGATGTCGAGCTCGGGGCGCTGGTACGGCTGCAGGATGT
The DNA here is from genome assembly GCF_024362325.1 of Microcella humidisoli. Classification (NCBI taxonomy): domain Bacteria; kingdom Bacillati; phylum Actinomycetota; class Actinomycetes; order Micrococcales; family Microbacteriaceae; genus Microcella; species Microcella humidisoli. The sequence goes on along the minus strand of NZ_CP101497.1, from coordinate 1,951,703 downwards.
CGCTCTCGGCGATGAGCCCGTGCCAGGTCTGCGCCGCGCGGTAGCCCGGCAGCACGATCGCGCCGAGCCCCTGCATCGTGAGCGGAAACACCTTGAGCGTGGCCCACAGGGCCGCGGCGCTCGCCCCCGCGCGTGAGCATTCGAGCTGGATCTCGCCGAAGTGCCGCTCGGTGCTCGCGAAGTAGGTGTACGGCGACTCGTGGTGGTAGAACCGCAGCATCGACTGGTCGTTGAACAGCACGGCACCGCAGCCGTAGGGCTGCAGCCCGTGCTTGTGCGGGTCGACGACGACCGAGTCGGCCTGCGCGATCGCCCGGAAGTGCCGCGCCGTCTCGGGCTCGAGCTCGTCGGCGATGATGGCGAAGAACCCCCCGTAGGCGGTGTCGACGTGCACGCGAGCGCCGTGCGCCCGGGCGAGCGGGATGATGTCGGCGAGCGGGTCGACCGCGCCGAGCCCCGTGGTGCCGAGGGTCGCGACGACGACGCCGATTCGGCCGGTGGCGAGCTCGCGCTCGAGGGCGTCGAGGCTCATGCGCCCGTCGGCCTCGGTCGGGATACCCACGGTGTCGATGCCGAGCACCTCGCCCATGCGCGCGTGCGTGTAGTGCGCATCCGATGAGTGAGCGATCGCCTTGCCGGGCGCGATCTCGCGGCTCACCCAGAGCGCCTCGAGGTTGGCGGTCGTGCCGCTCCACGTGAGGTGGCCCATGTAGTCGTCGGGATACCCGAACATGGCGGCAAGCTGGTCGAGCACCTCGTGCTCCATGGTGGTCGTGGCGCGACTGGCGTCGATCGAGTGGTTGTTGGGGTTGAGCTGCATGGTCGCGAGGTACGCGGCGACGGCGACGGGATGCGGCGGCTTGAGCATCTGCCCCGCGTACTGCGGGTGGAAGTAGGGGAAGTTGTCGTCGAGGCGCTCGACGAGCTCGCCGAGCACGGCCTGCACCTGGTCGGGATCGACGTGCTGGCTGGGATGGACATCCCACTCGCCGTAGGTGTCTTTCAGGGTCTGGATGCCCTGGATCGGCTGCGGGAGCAGCTCGGCCAGGGTGACGGCACGCTTGTGGCCCACGCCGCACTCCTTCGTGTCGGGGATGTGCGGCGAGTCTATCCCTCGGTCGTTCGGGTGCGTACGACCTCGGCGTCCTTCTGCTCCTTGCGCGTCGCGTACGAGAACAGGGCGAGGCCGGCGACGATCGCGCCCGCGCCGATGCCGTACGACATGACATCGACGGCCCGGTTCGCGTCGACGAGCACGCCGACGAAGATGACGGCGATGATCGCGACGACGACGCCGATGAGCTTCGACTTGAGGTCGTCGAGGGTGGTGACCCGCAGCCAGGCGGGCACCGGCAGATCGGCGTCGACGAAGAGCTCGTAGAGGCCGTAGCCGATGACGAGCAGCACCGTGCCGAGCAGGATGGCGTCGATCGCGGTGAGCACATCGACGGTCGTCGTCTTGAGGTCGGCCCCGAACCACACGGTGTCGATGATCACCACGACTGTGGCGACCGAGCCCTGCAGCATGAGCAGGATTCCGCCGAGGATCGCGGCCACGGCGGGAAGCGCCACGACGAAGCGGGTGGCACCGAGAATGCGTCGCATGCGCTGATGCTAACCCCGCCTTCGCGCCGCCACCCTGTGCACTTCCCCCACGAAAGCGCCCGAAAATCGCATAAGCGGTGAGACGTTTCGCAACCTATGCGACTTTCGGCCGCTTTCGCGCAGTAGCTCGACCGCGCTCGCACCGCGGAAGCGGACGCTGCGCCGCAGAAGCGGCGGCGCAGCCAATAGACACAGCGCCCCCGGCAGGAATCGAACCTGCGGCCAAGAGATTAGAAGGCTCCTGCTCTATCCGCTGAGCTACGGGGGCTCGCCTTCCAGGCTACCGGAGGGGGTTCGCGCGGCCCGCTAGCGTCGTGGCATGAGCCGGTACACCGTGAGCGACGCCCTGACCGTCGTGCAGAGCAGGGCGGCGCTGGCCGCCGCGAATCCGTCGGCGCCGGGCGAGCACGGCTTCCCCCTCGTCTCGGGCATGCAGCCGTCGTCGGCCCACCACTTCCTCGATTCGGCCGCGCTCGCCGCGTATCACGCGGCGAAGCTCGATTCGGTGCGGTACGCCCGCGACGCGTCGGCGAACACGATCGAGCTCGAGCGCATCGTCGAGCAGCTGCATCCGGGCTTCCGCGCGTTCGCGTTCAGTTCGGGCATGAGCGCGATCGCGTCGGTGCTCGACGCGGTGCGACCGGGCTTGCAGCGTCTGCACCTTCCCAATGAGGTGTACCGCAAGACGGTCGCGCTCGGGCAGCAGCTGGCGGCCACGTCGCCCGTCGAGGTCGTCACGTACCCGACGGCGGCGGTCGCTGCGCAGCTCTCGGGGCAGCCGGAGGAGGGCGAGGTGTGGTTCGTCGAGGCGCCGAGCAATCCGCACCTGCGGGTCGTCGATCTGCGCGGGGTCGACCGCGGCCCGACGCGCACAGGCGTCGTCGTGCTCGACGCGACGCTCGCGGGCCTCGGCGATCTGCCGCCGGCCCTGCTCGAGATCGTCGACGTGATCGTCTACTCGTGCACGAAGTACATCGGCGGTCACAACGATGTCATCGGCGGGCTGGCTCTGGTTCGGGATGCCCTGCGCGCGCCGCTCTGGGAGGCCCGCTCGCGCCTCGGCACGATCATGCCGCCGCACGACGCTCATCTCGTGGTGCGCAGTCTGCGCACCTTCGACGCGCGGCTGGATCGGCAGGAGGAGGGCGCCCGCCACGTGCTGCGCCACCTCGCGCAGCGGGCCGACGAGGGGCTCGTGCAGAGCATCCACTACCCCGGGGAGTTCGCGAACGCCCACGAGGCCGACGCGGTCGCCTTCGCGCTCGGCGGGCCGCGCGGTTCGCTCGTGTCGTTCGTGCCGAACCGGTCGCGGGAGGAACTGGCCGAGCGCATCGGCACGCTGCGCACGGCGCGCATGGCGCCGTCGTTCGGCTCGGTCGATTCGCTCGTCGAGATCCCGTCGTACATGAGCCATGCGGCGGCGAGCCTCGACGACCTCGCGACGATGGGGCTCGAGCCGAACCTCGTGCGGTTCTCGGTGGGGGCGGAGAACCCCGCGCTGCTGGCCGAGGACATCGATCGGCTGGTTTGTTAGGTTCGGTGCGACGGGTGCCCACCACCCCGCAGGAGGCCTGATGCTCGACACCACCGTCACCGCGACCGAGCTCGCACCGGGGATCGTGCTGCACACGATCGAGACGCCGAGCATCGGCAACCGCTCGTACCTGGTCGAGCAGGAGGGCTGGGCGGTCGCGATCGATGTGGAGCGCGACGTGCAGCGCTTCGCCGACATCGTCGAGCAGCGCGGGCTGCACCTCGGCGCGGTCGCCGAGACGCACCTGCACAACGACTACCTCAGCGGTGGCTGGGCGCTCGCGCGACGGGTGGGCGGCGAGTACCTCGTGCCCTCGGGGCCCGCGTACTCGATGCCGGCGCGCGCGACGCGCGACACGGAGACCGTCGAGGCCGGGCCGATCCGCGTGCTCGTGCTCGAGACCCCCGGGCACACTGACGCGCACCAGACCCTCGTCGTGCTCGATGCGCGCGGCGAGCCGGTCGGCGCGTTCACGGGTGGCTCGTGGCTCATCGGGGGCGCGGGGCGCACCGACCTCATGGGCGAGCAGAACATCGTGCCGCTCACGCGCGCGCAGTACCGCTCGATCCGGCGACTCGGCGGCGAGCTGCCCGACGCGACGCGCGTGCTGCCGACGCACGGCTTCGGCAGCTCGTGCCTCGCCGGACCGCTCGAACTGAGCTCGGGCGACACGGTCGGCGACCAGAAGGCGTCGAGCATGGTGTTCCGCGTGAGCGAGGAGGAGTACCTCGAGGCCTTCGTGCGCGGGTCCGGCCCGATCCCGCCCTACTACCCGTCGATGGCGCCGCGCAATGTGCACGGTCCCGACGCCTGGGCGCCGCCGACGGCCCCCGCCCTCTCCCCCACCGCCGCGACGGCTTCGGGGGCGACGATCATCGACGTGCGGCCGTGGGGCGCCTTCGAGCGCGGCCACCTGCCCGGCAGCATCGCGATGCCCGCGACGGGCGCCGTCGCCCGCTGGGCCGGCTGGCAGCTGCCGGTCGGCACGCCGTACGTGCTGGTCGCCGACAGCGAGCAGGTCGCCGAGGACGCGCACCGCGACCTGGCGCGCATCGGCTTCGATGAGGTGCAGGGCATCGTGATCGCCGACGAGCTCGACGCCGAGACCGTCGCGGTCGACAGTGCGCCGTTCTCGGCCCTCGCGCAGCGGCAGCGGGCCGGCACCGCCCCCGTCGTGCTCGACGTGCGTGCCGACGACGAGTGGCGCCTGGGGCACGTCGTGGGCGCCGTGCACCGCCCCGCTCAGACGATCGAGCCCGACGCGCAGCTCGCCGATGAGCCCGTGTGGGTGTACTGCGCGAGCGGCTATCGGGCGGGTCTCGTCGGGTCGCTGGTGGCTCGCGAGGGCGGCGCCGTGACCGTGATCGCCGAGGCGGTGGATGCCGCGCCCGGGTCGGGCGTCGACTGGTGCTTCGCGGCCGACTGCCCCGACGATCGCTGCACGGCGTCGGCGACCGAGCCGACGGTCAGCCGCTAGGGCAGCGCCTCGGCGAGCGCCGTGAGCAGGCGCGGCAGCGTTGGAACCCCTTCGGCGCGCAACAGTTCGCCGCCGTCGCGGTCGTAGATGATCGTCGTCGGCGTGCTGCGGATGCCGAGCTCGGCGGCACGATCCTGATGCGCCGCGACATCCCGTTCATCGACCTGGAGGGCCGGCACGAGCCGCTGCGCCTCGGCGATCACCTCACGCGCCCGATGACACGGGTCGCAGAAGGCGGAGGTGAAGAGCTCGAGGCGCACTCCCCCAGCGTACGCGCGGCGGCTGGGCGCCGGAGCCGGTCGGGCCGCGCCGGTAGACTGCCCCGGTGAGTTCAACGACCGATCGCCTCGTCTGGATCGACTGCGAGATGACGGGGCTCGATCTGGCGGTCGACGACCTCATCGAGGTGGCGGTCGTCATCACCGACTACGAGCTCGAGCCCGTGCATCCCGGCTTCTCGATCGTCATCGCGCCCACCGAGGCGGGCCTCGCGAACATGGGCGAGTTCGTGCGCGAGATGCACGCGACGAGCGGCCTGCTCGACGAGCTCGAGGCGGGCGTACCGCTCGAGACGGCCGAGCAGCAGGTGCTCGCCTACATCACCGAGCACGTTCCGGCGGCGGGCCAGGCGCCGCTCGCGGGCAACACGATCGGCACTGACCGCGCCTTCATCGCCCGATCGATGCCGAGCGTCGACGCGCACCTGCACTACCGCTCGGTCGACGTCTCGAGCATCAAAGAACTCGTGCGCCGGTGGTTCCCCCGCGTCTACTTCAATGCCCCCGCGAAGAACGGCGGGCACCGGGCGCTCGCCGACATCCTCGAGTCGATCCGCGAGCTCGAGTACTACCGCCGGGCGGGCTTCGTGGGCGAGCCCGGGCCGACGTCCGACGAGGCGCAGGCCGCCGCGGCAGAGGTCGTGCAGAAGTGGGCGCCCCGCCTGTAATAGACTGTCGTGTCGGCCGTCGCGAGACGGTCAGCATGGTGGGTATAGCTCAGCTGGCAGAGCGCCTGGTTGTGGTCCAGGAGGTCGCGGGTTCAAGCCCCGTTACTCACCCCAAGTTGTGTTCCTCGCTCTCGAGGCGTCCCGCGCGTCTAGAGTGATCCTCACCCCGGCGTTCGCGCCGGGATCGAGGAGGAGTGCGCCATGACCGATGCCCTGCTGACGGGCCGCGTGCTCGACTCGTTCGTGCCGCTCGACCCGGGCAATCCGGTTGATCTCGTGCCGGGGGGCGGCGCCTTCGTCGGCCTCTTCGCGCTGCTGTTCTTCGCGGCGATCGGGTTCGGCATCTGGCGCATGACGGTGGTCAACTCGGCCTCGAAGCAGCTCGGGCTCTCCGACGAGCAGCGGCTGCTCGCCGTGACCGACGAGCAGGCCGGCGCCGCCATCGTGACGGGGGCCATCATCTCCGATGCGATCGCGGGTCGCCCGGGCGCCGACGGCGCGGTGCCCGATCTTCCGACGCGGCTGGCGTCGCTGCAGTCGGCGCTCGACAAGGGCCTCATCACGCAGGAGGAGTTCGCGAGCACGCGCCAGCGCATGCTCGACGAGGCCTGAGGCTCCCCTCGCCGGTCGGCCTCTCGGCGTCCTCCCGGTCGACGCGCGACAATAGAGGCATGACCTCGATCGCCCCGGCCCGCGCGCGCACCGACGGTGCGACGCGCGAGCAGGTGATCGAGCGGCCCCTGCACGCCGCCGAGGTGCCGTGGACGATCGTGGTCTGGAACGACCCCGTCAACCTCATGAGCTACGTCTCGTGGGTGTTCCGCCGCCATTTCGGGGTGGATGCGCAGACCGCCGATGAGCTCATGATACAGGTGCACACCGCGGGCCGGGCGACGCTCGCCCACGGCAACCGCGAGCACATGGAGCGCCACGCCGAGGCCATGCACGAGTACGGCCTGTGGGCCACCGTCGAGCGGGCACCCCGATGACGGCGGTGCGCTCGTGAGGATCACCGTGCCGACCGACGACCCCGCGCTCGTCGGCCTCGTGCACGTCGAACCCGAGGAGGCGCGCATTCTCGTCTCGCTCGCCGACCAGTTGCAGGCACTGCTCGCCGACGCGCTCGAGTCGCCGGTCGACGACGACTCGGCCGTGCGCCGCGTGCTGCCCGATGCCTACCGGCACGAGCCCGAGCTCGCCGACGAGTGGCGGCGCCTCAGCCGGCGCGGCCTCGTCGACCGCAAGATCGGCTTCGCGCGCACGCTGTCGACCGCGCTCGCGCCGGTCGCCGACGAGGGGATCGCGCGCACCGTGCCGTTGACGATGGATGCCGCCCTCGACTGGGTGCGCGGCATCGGCGACCTGCGCCTCGTCATCGCCGACCGCATGGGCATCATCGTCGACGGCGACGAGGGCGCGTTCGCCGAGCCCGGCCTGCGCGACGTGTACGACTGGCTCGCCTGGATGCAAGACGGAATCGTGCAGGTGCTCGAGGTGCGCGAACCGGATGCGCACCCCGCCGCGGGGGGTCCGTCGTGACCGACGACCGCGCATCCGACGCCCTCGAGCTCGACGCGGCCGCGTTCGAGGCCCTCGTCATCGATGAGCTCGACCAGCTGCCCGATGAGATGGTCGAGGGGCTCGAGAACGTGATCTTCGTGACGGAGGACCGCCCCGCTGACGGCTCGCTCGATCTGCTCGGGCTCTACGAGGGCACCGCCCTCACCGACCGCGGGCAGTACGGCTTCGGCGAGCTGCCCGACCGCATCGTCCTCTATCGCGAGCCGCTGCTCGCGGCGGCGGAGGGGGATCTCGAGGTGCTGCGCGACGAGATCCACGTCACGCTCGTGCACGAGATCGCGCACTACTTCGGCATCGACGACGACGAGCTGCACCGATTGGGCTGGGCGTGAGCGGGGCGCGCCGCGTGCGCCGGGTGCTGAGCGGCGTCGTGGCCCTCGCCGTCGTGCTCGGCGTCGTCTACGGCGCTGCGGCGCTGCTGACTCCCGTGCCGCGGCTGCACATCGAGCAGACCCTGTCGGCGGCCGTCGACGGCGGCTGGGACGACACGCTCGCGCTGCCCGCCGCGGGGTCGACGGCCCTGCTCGCCGGCAGCGGCTCGATCGTCGAGGCCGGCGATGCCGAGCCGCGGCCCATCGCGGGCATGGCCAAGCTCGTGCTCGCCCACGTCGTGCTCGACGCCGAGCCGCTCGGGGCGGGCGGCACCGGGGAGGCCATCACGATCGACCAGCAGCACATCGAGCGGTACCGCGAGCTCGACGCCGCGGGCGCCCGCACGGTCGCCGTGCGCTTCGGCCAGACCTGGACGCGCCGCGACCTGCTCGCCGCCACGGTCATCGGCTCGGGCAACAACACCGCCGAGCTGCTCGTCGACGAGGTGTTCGGCGGGCTCGACGCCTACCTCGCCGCCGCGCGCGCGTGGCTCGATGAGAACGGGCTCTCGAGCACGACCGTCGTCGACGGCACAGGACTCGACCCGGCCTCGCTCTCGACCGCCGCCGACCTCGCCCGGCTCGGCGCGCTCAGCCTCGAGAACCCCGCGCTCGCCGCGCTGCTCGAATCGCGACCCCGCACGACGCAGGGTGGCGCGGCCTTCGCCGACGAGGCCGCCTTCCTGCGCGAGCTCGGCACCACGGGCCTCGTGCGCACGTACACCGACGCGGCGGGGGTGTGCGTGCTGCTCGCGATCACGGTCGACGACGAGACGATCATCGTCGCCGCCCTCGGCCAGCCGGGCTACCCCGCCGCCGAGGATGCGGTGGGGGCGCTGCTCGAGAGTGTGCGCACGAGCGTTCGACCCGTCGAGGTCGTGGCCGCCGGGCAGGTCGTCGCCATTGCGCGCTCGGCCTGGGGGCAGGAGACCGAGCTCGTGGCGACCGAGGGCGTGTCGGTCAGCTCGACCGAGCTCGACGGGCTCGGGCTGCGGCTCGAGGCCGCCTCGCGGTCGACCATCGTGCGGGGCGCGGATGCGGGCAGCCTCGTCGTCGAGACGGGTGAGGCCGAGCAGGTCGTGCGGCTCGAGTCGACGAGTGCAATCACGGAACCCGGTGTCGCGTGGCGCTTCGCCGACCCGATCACGGTGTTCGAGCGCTGGGCGGGCTGAGCGGCTCGACGATCTCGTCTGCCGTCTCTCGAGGCGCGTGGAGCGCGGCGTGCGCGTCCTCCTGCTGCGCCCAGCGCGTCCAGTTGCGGGCGAAGACCTCGCCGTCGCGCGCGATCGCGCGTCGGCGCCGCTCGGCATCGTCGGCCAGCTCGACCCACACGGCGTGGTGCGCGAGCGAGCGGGCGGCGGGGCTGATGGCACCGCATCCTTCGATCACGAGGTCGCGTGCGGGGTCGAGGGCGTGCCAGGCACCGGGCTCCTCGTCGACCCAGTTCCACGAGCGCCAGCGCGGCGGCCGACCCTCGGCGATCGCGCGCAGCACGTGCTCGAGCACGTGCGCCTCGGCCGCCTCGAGGCCGTCCCACCCCGGGTAGACGTCGTCGAGGCTCAGCAGCTGGGCACCCGTGCGTCGCGCGAGCGCGGTGGCCCAGGTGGTCTTGCCCGCTCCCGAGCGGCCGTCGACGAGGGTGATGCGCGGCGGGGCGCCGTCAGCCGATGACACTCGTGAACTCCCCCGTGAGCACGGCCGCGACGACGGCGACGGTCGAGATGGCGATACCGACCGCGACGACCGCGGTGTCGGATGCGCGCCACGGCGAGGGCCGGGTCCAGGTGCGCGGGCCGGGGGCGCCGACGCCGCGCGCCTCCATGCCGATCGCGAGCGCCGACCCGCGGCGGATCGACAGCACGAGCAGCGCGAAGACGAGCCCGAGCGCACGGCGCACCCGGCCGCGGTCGCCGATGCCGCGCGCGCGCCGGGCCCGCTCGAGCAGGCGGGCGTCGTCGCGCAGCACGGTCAGCAGGCGCAGCGCGGCGACGCCGCCCAGCACGAAGCGACTGGGCAGGCGGAGGTTCTGGCCGAGAGCATCCCCCAGCCGCGTCGCATCGGGGCGCGCGAACAGGGCGATCGCGGGGATGCCGATGGCGAGGATGCGCAGGAGGGTCGCGAGGGCGAGCTCGAGGGATCCGTCGCTGATGCGCACGAGCAGGAACTCGGCGTAGACCGTGCCCGACTCGCGGCCGTAGAGCACGACCGTGGCGGCGGCGAGCGGGGCCGCAATGAGCACGGGAGCGGTGCGCCGCAGCAGGGTGCGGAACGGGATGCCCAGGAACGGGATGAGCAGCAGCTGCAGCGTGAGGGCGACAGCGGCCGAGACGACGTCGAGCGTCGTGACGAGCAGCAGGGCGGGCACGAGCGAGGCCGCGATCGCGGCGACGGGGTTGAGCCGCTCGCCGAGCGGCGCGCGACCCACCGCACCCGAGCCGGCGACGCTCCCCTCAGCGGGGCTCGCCTCGCTCGACGCTGTCCGCCTGCCCCGGTCTTTGGGCGCTCTGCCCGGCGTGTCGCCGACGACACGCTGATCCGGCAGCGATTCACCGGAGGGAACGGACACGGCCGGGAGTGCGACCTCGCGCGCGTCGAGTGCCGCGACGAGCTCGCGGTCGTGCGTCGCCATGATGACGGCTCCCCCGGCGTCGCGGTGGGCCGCGAGGAGCGCGGCGAGCTCGGCCCACGTGCGGGCGTCCTGCCCGAAGGTCGGCTCGTCGAGCAGCAGCACGCGCGGCTCGGTCGCGAGCGCGGTGGCGACCGACAGCCGGCGCTGCTCGCCGCCGCTCAGCAGGAAGGGGCTCGACGCGGCGAGGTGCGGCAGCCGCAGCCGCTCGAGCAGGGCGTCAACGCGCTCAGGATCGGCGCCGCCGACGGCGAGCTCATCGCGCACCGTCGCGGCCACGAACTGGTGCTCGGGGTTCTGGAAGACGACGCCGAACCGCTCGGCGAGCTCGGCCGAGGTCCATCGCGCGGGGTCCCCGGCGCCGAGGGCCTCGATCGTGCCGGCGGCAGGCGGGAGCAGGCCCGCGAGCGTGAGCAGCAGCGTGCTCTTGCCCGCGCCGTTGGGCCCCGTGAGGGCGACGACCTCGCCCGCGCGCACGGTGAGGTCGAGGCCGCTCGCGAACCCGATGACGTCTCCCCCGGCGGGCTGCACGGCGAGGCCTGTCGCGCGCAGCAGCTCGTCTCCCGACGCCGCGATCGGGGCGGCCGGATGCTCGGGTCCGCGCCCGGGAACCCACACACCGCGCCGCGCCAGCCGCGCCCCCTGCTCGAGCAGCACCTCGGCGACGGGGCCGTCGGCCACGATCCGCCCGCCGTCGAGCACGATGACGCGGTCGACGAGCGGGGCCCAGACGTCGACGCGGTGTTCGACGACGACGAGCGTCAGCCCGCGGTCGGCGACGAGCGCGGCGACGGCCGCGGCGACCTCGCGCACGCCGGCGGGGTCGAGCTGAGCCGTGGGCTCGTCGAGCAGGAGGGCCGCGGGGCGCATCGCGAGCACGCCCGCGAGGGCGAGACGCTGCTGCTGCCCGCCCGAGAGCCGTCGGGTGTCGGCGTCGGCGAGCGCCGAGAGCCCGACGGCGTCGAGCGCGCGCGGCACGCCCGCGAGGATCTCGTCGACCGGCTCGCCGAGGTTCTCGGGCCCGAAGGCCACGTCGTCGCCGGCGCGCGCGAGCACGAGCTGCGCATCCGGATCCTGCAGCAGCAGGCCGACCCGCCCGCGACGCGCGCCGACCTCGAGGCCGTCGACGGTCAGCTGTCCCTGCTGCTCGCCCTCGTCGGCCCCGCCGAGCACGCCCGCCCATGCCTGCAGCAGCGTCGACTTGCCACTGCCGGAGGCGCCGAGCAGCAGCACGCGCTCACCCGGCTCGATGCGCACGTCGAGCGCATCGAGCACGGGGGCCGAGCGCCCGGCGGGAGTCCAGCTCCAGCCCTGGGCCCCGAGGGCGGCCGCGCGAGCCGCGGTCACGAGCCCGATCGCGCGTCCTCTGCCGAGGCCGAGGCGGCGGCCGATGCGGCGGCCACGGGCTCGCTCGCCGTCGACCGGGCCGCGAGCTCCCGTCCGGCGGCGAAGCGCGCCAACGCACCCGTTCGAGCGAGCCCCCGCACGAGCAGCCAGCTGCCGAGCCCGGCGATGACGGCGCCCGACACGATCGCGCTCGCCGCGTAGACGACCATGAACTCGGGTCGCGCGCCGGCGTAGTAGAAGGTCAGGTCCATGATCGACATGCCGACGCCCGCGCCCATGCCGGCGAGGATGGCGGGCAGAAGGCCCCACGCACGGTAGAGCAGGATGGCGAAGACGATCTCGGCGCCGAGGCCCTGCACGAGGCCCCAGGCGATCGCCGTCCAGCCCCACATGCCGCCGAGCAGCGCCGAGACCGACGCGGCGACCAGCTCGCCGTAGAGCGCCGCACCGGGCTTGCGCACGACGAGACCGACGAGCACGGCCGGGAACAGCCAGACGGCGTACATGAGCGCCTGCAGCCCCGGCAGGGCGACCTCGAGGGGTGCCGTGACGGGCGAGTAGACGAGGTTCCACAGCGTCATGACGAGGCCGCCGGCGACGCCGAGCACGCTCGCGACGACGATGTCGACGACGCGCCACTGCAGGGCGGGTCGAGGGCGGGTGGAGGGGGTTGGTGCGGTCGTGACCATGAGTCGTGCCTTTCGCTCTGCGCGAGCGCGACCATCGCGCCCGCGTATCGGGTCGGCACGGGTGCGAGAAGTCCTCCCTGCGCCGGCATGATCCGGATCAGGTTCGACGGTCGAAGCGTGAGTGCGCTTCCTCTCAGCCCGGTTCACCGGACTCCCGTGTACGAGCACGAGTGTACGCCCGTCGCCCGCTAGGGTCGTGCGCATGACGAATGCAAGCGCTTACAGGATCGCCTTCGACGCATACCTCGCCCGCCTCGTCGCGGGGCTCGAGGCACGCGACGACGTCACGGGCCTCGTGCTCGCCGGGTCCACCGCCGACCGCGGCCGCGTCGACGAGTGGAGCGACCACGACTTCCTCGTCGTAGCCGACAGCGAGGCGAACGCCGAGCGCATGCGCCGCGAGCTCGACTGGCTGCCCGACGCCGAGCGCATCGTGCTGCGCCCGCGCGAGGGCGTGCACGGCCTCAAGGTCGTCTACGACGACGGCCACGTGCTCGAGTTCGCCGTCTTCGCCCCCGGCGAGCTCTCGCTCGCCATCGCCAACGCCTACGAGGTCGCGATCGATCGCGGCGGCATCACCGAGACGATGCGGGATGCCGCGCGAAAGCCGCGCCCCGGCCACGAGGCCACCGTCCGCGACCGCGCGGAACTCTTCCTCGCCCTGCTGCTCATCGGCGTCGGTCGGCACCGCCGCGGCGAGGTGCTCACCGCGGGTCAGTTCGTGCGATCCCACGCCCTCGCGCACCTCATCGCGCTGCATCGGGCCGTGTCGGCCGAGCGGCCCGAGCAGACGGCCCGGCTCGACGACCTCGACGGGTACCGGCGGCTCGAGCTCGTGCATCCGCAGTTCGCCGCCGCGGCGGCCGCCGCGATCGAGACCGACCCCGAATCGGCCGCGCGCGCCCTGCTCGCCCTCGCCGAATCGGGGCCGGTGGGGGCGGATGCGCGCTGGCCGCACGAGGGAGCCCGCACCGTGCGCACGCGGCTCGGCTGGAATGCGGTCGACGCTCACTAGGATTCGGGCATGGAACTCGCCTTCTCCCCCGAGCTGCTGATCGCTTTCGCCACGCTGCTCGTGCTCGAGATCATCCTCGGCATCGACAACGTCATCTTCATCTCGATCCTCGCGGCGAAACTGCCCCCCGAGCAGCAGAACAAGGCGCGCGTCCTGGGCCTCTCGCTCGCGATGATCATGCGCATCTTGCTGCTGTTCGCGGCGAGCTGGATCATCAGCCTCACCAACGACCTCTTCGAGCTCTTCGGCATGGGCTTCTCGGGGCGCGATCTCATCCTCATCCTCGGCGGGCTCTTCCTCGTCTACAAGGCCGTCGTCGAGATCCACGAGAAGCTCGAGGGTGCCGAGGGCCACCAGCAGTCCACCGCCAAGAGCGTGACCTTCGCGGGCATCATCGTGCAGATCCTGCTCATCGACATCGTGTTCTCGCTCGACTCGGTCATCACCGCGGTCGGCATGGTCGACGAGCTGTGGATCATGATCGCCGCCGTCGTCATCGCGATCACGCTCATGCTCTTCACGGCGAAGGCGATCAGCGACTTCGTGAACCGCCACCCCACCGTCAAGATGCTCGCCCTCGCGTTCCTCGTGCTCATCGGCACGACGCTCATCGCCGAAGGCTTCGACGTCAAGATCGACAAGGCCCTCATCTACGGCCCCATCGCGTTCGCGATCATCGTCGAGGTGCTCAACCTCGTCTACCGCGGCCGCCAGGCGAAGCGTCGCAACGAGAGCGTCGAGCCCGTCGAGCTGCGACCGTTCCTCGTGAAGGATGAAGCGCCCGACGACGTGACCCCCGTGCACCTGGGCGGAGCCCGGCGCCGCACCGTCGACGAGCAGAACCACCCCGACGGCGCGCCGTGACCGCGGGCGGCGAGAGCGTCGACGCGCTCGTCGAGCGCATCATGCAGCGCGCCGCCGGTCTCGACGAGGGCTACCGACGCGTGGGCCTGCTCGTCTCGGCCGCGCAGACCGTGACCGAGAGCCTCGACCTGACGACGCAGCTGCAGCGCATCGTGGGGGTCGGGCGCGAGCTCGTCGGCGCGCAGTACGGAGCCCTCGGGGTGCTCTCCCCCGATGGCGGGCTCGAGAGCTTCCTGCACGCCGGCTTCACCGACGAGCAAGTGCGGCAGCTGGGCGCGCCGCCGAGCGGGCGCGGAATCCTCGGCGCCGTCATCACCGAGGGACGCAGCATCCGGCTCGAGCACCTCTCGCACGATCCGCGATCGGTCGGGTTCCCGGCGCACCACCCGCCCATGGACTCGTTCCTCGGCGTGCCGATCCACGTCGAGGGCACCGTCTTCGGCAACCTCTACCTTACCGAGCACCGCGAGGGGCCGTTCGACGACATCGATGAGGCGATCATCGCCGCCCTCGCCGCGATGGCGGGCACGGCCATCGCGAACGCGCGCCTCTACGAGCAATCGCAGGATGACCGCCGCTGGCTCGCCGCCTCCGAGCGCCTCACCCAGCGTCTGCTCTCGGGCGAGGTCGGGCCCGACGACCTCGAGGCCATCACGACCTCGGTCTGGGAGCTCATGGGCGACCACGAGACGCAGGTCACCGAGACCGCCGATGGCGAACTCGTCATCACCCCGCCCGCGGGAGGGCATCCCCTGACCGACGCGCAACGCGAGACGGTCGCACGATTCGGCCGATCGGTCGCGATCGCGCGCGAACTCGCGCGCTCGCGCCTCGACGAGCAGTGGATCGCCCTCACCGACGAGCGCGACCGCATCGCGCGCGACCTGCACGACCACGTCATCCAGAGCCTGTTCGCCGTCGGGTTGTCGCTGCAGAGCGTCGTCGGCGACCCCTCGTCGCCGACGGGCGCGCGCATCGCGACCCAGGTCGACGCGATCGACTCGACCATCCGGCAGATCCGGCAGGCGATCTACCGGCTCTCGGCGCCGCCGAGCGCAGGCACCTACAGCCTGCGCGCCCGCATCAACCAGCTCGTGCGCGAGACCCTCGAGGGCGAGTCGCTCGACTCGCGCCTGGCGTTCAGCGGCCCCGTCGATACGCTCGTCGACCTCGGCCTCGGTGACGAGGTGACCGCCGTCATGCGCGAAGCGCTCTCGAACGCCGTGCGGCACGCGAGCGCGAGCCTCGTCGAGGCGAGCGTGGCCGTGCGCGGCGCGCAGGTCGTCGTCATCGTGCGCGACGACGGCGTGGGCATGCCCGAGACCGAACGCCGCAGCGGCCTCGCGAACCTCGCCGCGCGAGCGCGCGAGCGCGGCGGCAACTTCGCGATCGAGACCGTTCAGCCGCACGGCACCGAGGTGCGATGGAGCGTACCCTGGGAGTCACGATGACTCCTCCCGTTCGCGTCTTCCTCCTCGACGATCACGAGATCGTGCGCCGGGGCATCGCCGACCTGCTCGAGCAGGAGGACGGCATCACCGTCGTGGGCGAAGCGGGGCTCGCGACGGGCGCTGCCGGTGCCATCCTCGGCTCGACCGCGACCGTGGCGGTGCTCGACGGCCGCCTGCCCGACGGCAGCGGCATCGACGTGTGCCGCGACGTGAAGTCGGCCCGCCCCGAGATCGGCTGCCTCATCCTCACCTCCTACGACGACGACGAGGCCGTGCTCGCGGCCGTGCTCGCGGGAGCCGACGGCTACCTGCTGAAAGAGGTGCGCGCGACCGGCATCGTCGATGCCATCCGCCGCGTCTCGGCGGGCGAGTCGCTGCTCGACCCCACGCTCGCGGAAGGCGTCATGAGCCGCATCGGCGCCGCCGCGCCGGCCTCGCCGCTCGACGCGCTGACCCCGCGCGAGACCGAGATCCTCGCGCTCATCGCGAAGGGACTGTCGAACCGCGAGATCGGCAGCGCACTCTTCCTCGCCGAGAAGACCGTCAAGAACTACGTCAGCGGCATCCTCGCCAAGCTGGGCATGCAGCGGCGCACCCAGGCGGCCGTGCTCGCCGCCGAGTGGATGCCCAAGGGCACTACCCGCCGCTGACGCGGGAGCTCAGTCGGCCGCGGCGTCCGCCCGTCGGGCGGCCAGCTCCTGGTGCCCCCACCGCAGACCCTTCGCGATCGGGTAGACGGCGAGGAACACCCACGCCGGCGCCCGCAGTGCGCGGTTGCGCACGTCGTGGTGCGTGTAGGTGCGGTCGAAGCGCCCGACGTACGAGACGTAGTCGCGCGGGCTCTCCTCCACCCGACGCGCCGACATTCCCGTGACCATCGTCGGCACGTACACGGCCTTCAGGCCGGCGTCGTAAAGGTGCACCGAGATGTCGATGTCCTCGTGGAAAAGGTCCTCCTCATCACGGCACACCTCGTCGCGAATGGCCTGCCAGGCCGTCGCACGCAGGGCCATGTTGCTGCCGAACACGAAGTGGTACTCGCGCGCCAGGCGCAGCATCGCGCGACGCAGGGTGTCGTCGGCGCGCAGCCCGAAACGGCGCAGCGGCATGTCGTAGTAGAGCACCGGACCGGTCGCGGCGGCCACCGTGGGGTCGACGAAAGCCTTCTGCACTTCGGCGACCCAGGTGGGCTCGAGCACCGAGTCGGCGTCGATCCGACCGATGACCTCGCCCGTGGCGCTGTCGAGGCCGAGGTTGCGCGTCGGCACGAGGCCCTGCTCGTCGAATTGGCGTAGCAACCGCAGCGGAGCATCCGGATTCGACGTCTGCAGCTCGCGGACGATCTCGGCCGTGCGGTCGGTCGATCGGTTGTCGACGACGATGACCTCGTGGGCGGCCACGGTCTGCGCGAGCGCCGCCTCGACGCACGAGCGGATGGTCTGCTCCTCGTTGTAGGCGGGCACGACGATCGAGACGGTCGGCAGCGTCGGGGCGGCCGTCATGATGTGGCTCCGCCGTCGAGGGATGCCGCGGTCGCGCCCGGAACGGCGGCTGCCAGCAGCGAGACCGTGACGGTGCCGCCCTTCGTGGCCTGGGTTCCGACCGAGCGGAAGCCGAGCCGCTCGTGGAAGGCGAGGCTTCCGGGGTTGGGCGGATCGAGGTTGACCTCGCACGTCACCTCGCGTCGCCCTTCGGCGCCCGCTGCCGCGAAGACCGCGTCGTAGAGCACCGCACCGAGACCGGCGCCGCGCTCGCTCGCCGCGATGACGATGCGGTCGACGTAGAGGTGGTCGACGCCCCGCGCTTCGAAGAAGGCGTAGTTCTCGCTCGCGTAGTCGGCTCCGGGACGCATGGCGATGACGAAGCCGACGAGCCGCCCCGCGCGCTCGAGGCCGAGGGCGAGACCCGCGATGCCGACGAGCTCGGCGAGGTCGGCGGGCGGGGTGACGGGTACGGCGGGCGCGGCGGCATCATTGAGCACGGCGAGCTGATCGGCGTCGGCGGGCACGAGCGGGCGCAGCGTGACACCGTCGGGCAGGGCGAGGGTCATGGGCAGTGCTCCTGTTCTCACCTGAATGTGGTCGCCGCGCAGCGAGCGGCCGCGCACGCCGACGGCGGTGCGGTCGAGCAGGCGCCACGGGTGCGCATCGAGGTCGGCACCGCCGAATCCCGCGAAGGCGCGCGCGAGCGGCGCGACGAGGCGGGCGGCACCGGTGGGGGGCTGCATGTCGACGATCGCGACACGGGCGCCCGGCCGCGCGGCGGCGATCGCGCGCTGCCACGCCTGCGCGGGGTCGGCCATGATCGAGAGCGTATAGGTCGCGATGACGATGTCGGCCGGGCCGCCGAGCTCCGCGACCACGCGCTGCGCATCCAGCTCGAGGGCGTCGCTCTCGAGCAGCCGCACGCTGTCGAGCCCGCGCCGCTCGGCACGACGGCGCGCGACGGCGAGCATCTCGGTGCTGCGGTCCACTCCGAGCACGCGGCCGTGCGGCGCGACCGCCGCGTGCAGCAGCGGGTGGTTGAGCCCCGTGCCGCAGCCGAGATCGAGCACGCGCTCGCCGGGCTGCGGGTCGAGCATCCGGATCGCCT
Source organism: Microcella humidisoli (assembly GCF_024362325.1). Taxonomy (NCBI): domain Bacteria; kingdom Bacillati; phylum Actinomycetota; class Actinomycetes; order Micrococcales; family Microbacteriaceae; genus Microcella; species Microcella humidisoli. The sequence goes on along the minus strand of NZ_CP101497.1, from coordinate 1,933,605 downwards.
CGATGCGGCCGATGCGGTAGACCGGCCATTCGGCTGAGAGCGCGTCGTACAGGCGCGCCCCCGAGCGGTAGCGCTCGCGTGACCCCATGAGTCTGCTCCTCGTCATCGAGTCCCGTGCGCCGTCGCGAGAGGAGTCGCGACCCGGTACCGGCACCAGGGTAACAAGCCGCGGCGGCGATACGCTCGGCGCATGACCGCAGCCCTCTCGCCCGAACTCGACGTCGACCTGCTCGTGATCGGCGGCGGCACAGCGGGACTCGTCGCCGCGAAGACCGCGGCGCGCTTCGGCACGAGCACGCTGCTCGTCGAGGCGCACCGCATGGGGGGCGACTGCCTCTGGACCGGCTGCGTGCCCTCGAAGTCGCTGATCGCGGCCGCCGACACCGCCGCCCGAGCGCGCTCGGGTGCCCAGCTCGGCGTGCACGCCGACGACGTGCGCGTCGACTTCGCCGCCGTCATGCGGCACGTGCACGCGGCCATCCACGAGATCGAGCCCGCCGACTCCGCCGAGGTCGTCGAGGCGACGGGTGCGCGCGTCATCATGGGCCGGGCGCGCTTCACGAGCGCGCGCACCGCCGTCATCGAACCGGTCGACGGCACCGCGACGGTCGCGGTGCGGTTTCGCCAGGCGATCATCGCCACGGGGTCGGCCCCCGAGGTGCCCGCGCTGCCCGGCATCGACGGCGTCGAGGTGCTCACGAGCGACGACGTGTGGCAGCTCACCGAGCAGCCCGAGCGGCTCGCCGTGCTCGGCGCCGGCGCGATCGGGAGCGAGCTGAGCCAGGCGTTCGCGCGCTTGGGCACGCACGTGACGCTCGTGCAGCGCAACGCGCGCGTGCTGCCGAAAGAGGATCCGGACGCCTCCACCCTCGTCGCCGCGGCGCTCACCCGCGACGGCGTCGACGTGCGGGTCGGCACGACGGTCGAGCGGGTCGAGGCCGGGACCGACGGGCGGTCGGGCACGCTGCATCTCTCCGACGGCACCGCGGTGGCCTTCGACCGCGTGCTCGTCGCCCTCGGGCGCCGCCCGAGGATCGAGGGGCTCGGACTCGAGGCGACCGGTGTGCGCCTCGACGACCGCGGCTACGTGGCGGTCGACACCTCGCTGCGCACGAGCGACCGGCGCATCTGGTCGGCGGGCGACGTGAGCGGACTGCCGCAGTTCACCCACATCGCCGGGGTCAACGGCAGCCTCGCGGCCACCAACGCCGCGCTCGGTCTGCGACGGCGCGTGGATGCTGATGCCGTGCCGCGCGTCACCTTCACGCACCCCGAGGTCGCGGCCGTGGGGCTCGCGCCCGCGGACGCCGCGGCGGCCGGCTGCGCCGTGCGCGAGGTGCTGCACGAGCACACCGACCGCGCGATCGCCGAGGACGAGATGGCGGGCTTCACGCGCATCGTCGTCGACACGAAGGGGCGCGTGCGCGGCGCGGTCATCGTGGGCCCTCGAGCCGGCGAGTCGATCGGCGAGGCCGCGCTCGCCGTGCGGCAGGGCATCACGACGAGCGCCATCGCGAGCACGACCCACCCCTACCCGACCTACAGCGACGCATTCTGGAACGCCGCCATCGCCGACGTGCGCGTGCGGCTCGAGCGCGGCGCGGTCGCGCGCGCCATCAGGATGCTCGCCCGCTGGCGCCGGTTCACCACCCGGTAGCAGGCCGGTCTCAGCGCAGGGCGCGATAGCCCGCGACGATGCGCTGCACCGCGCTCACGCCGACGAGGGCGGCCCAGCCGATCGCGATCGGGGCCGCCCAGAACGGCAGGATCAGCCAGAGCGCGTGCACGACGATCGTCTCCGTGCCCTCGGCGATGCGGCCGAGGAACGACAGCGAGCGGCCGTCGTCGAGCTGCCGCCCGGTGCGCTCGGCGATCGACGAGAAGGCCAGGAACGCCGCCCCGTTGATGTAGTAGGCCAGCAGCACCAGAAGGAACGGCCACCACGGCGCGTCGAACCCCGTGGTCGCTCCGACCGCGACGCCGACCACTGTCGCGCCGTAGACGACGAAGTCGGCCGTGATGTCGAGGAAGCCGCCGGCCTCGCTGTGCGTCGAACCCTCGGGGGCGGCCGTGCGACGGCGGCGCGCGAGGGCGCCGTCGAGCCCGTCGACGACGCGCGAGAGCAGCCAGAGCACGAGCGCCGCTCCCCACCACTGCACCCCGGCCGCCACCGCCGAGCCCAGGCCGATCGCGAGCCCCGCCAGGGTGAGGCCGTCGGGCGTGATGCCCGGGCGGTCGAGGGCGCGCGCGAGAGCATCCGTCGGCCGCGCGATGAGCGCGCGCATCGATCGATCGAGCATCAGGCCTCCGTCTCGGGCGCGAGTGCCGCGCGGTCACGACGTATTCGGCGCCCTCGGTCTGCCCAGATCGCTCCGCCGACCGTGAGCGCGCCGAGCACGCCGATCGCGACCCACGCGGGCCAGCCGAACTCGAGGCCGAAGGCGCCGAGGGCGACGTACGCGATCGTTCCGGGAATGATGCCGAGCGCCGTGCCGAGCGCGTAGTCGCGACGGCGCACGGCGGTCAGACCTGCTCCGTAGTTGATGGCGGTGAACGGGATGACCGGGATCAGCCGCACGCCGATGACCGCCGCGAGCCCGCGACGGCGCACGAGATCATCGAGCCGGGCGACGCGCGAGCCCGTGAAGCGCTCGACGGCGTCGCGCCCGAGCCATCGGCCGAGCGCGAAGGCGGCGGCCGCCCCGAGCAGGGCGCCCGCATAGACGAGCGCGAGCGCGAGTCCGAACCCGAAGACCAGTCCCGCCGCGACCGACAGCACATTCTTCGGGGCTGGCGTCAGCGTGATCGCGGCGTACAGCAGCGTGAACACGACCCCGCCCACCCATCCGAGGTCGGCGACTGCCGTGCGAATCTCGTCCAGAGAGGGAAGGGGCACGAGCAGCCCAACCGCTACGGCGAGGGCGACGAATACTGCAAGGGCGATCGCGCGAGCCACGACTGACGACCGCGAGCCCGCCGTGAGCGCTGGGTCCGTGTCGGAATCGGCCGTTTCGCTCATGGTGGGTAAGTCTAAGAGTCAGCCCAATCGTCGCGACCGCCCCGAGACGAACGCCCCTACCCCTACCAAGGAGTCACGATGTCACGACAGCACGCCATTCGCCGCAGGGGGGTCGCCGCTGCGATCGCCCTCGGCCTCGTCATCCCGCTCGCCGCCTGCTCGGCACCCGCCGCCGGCGACGACCAGCAGTACGACACCTGGGATGAGGTCGTGGCGGCCGCACAGGGCCAGACCGTCAAGCTCTGGATGTACGGCGGCGACGAGCAGGGGAACGCTTACGTCAACGACGTGCTCGTGCCCGCCGCCGCCGAGCTCGGCGTCACGCTCGAGCAGGTGCCGATCGCCGACACCCCGGATGCCCTCAACCGCATTCTCAGCGAGGTACAGGCAGGCACGACCGACGGCGAGGTCGACCTCGTCTGGGTCAACGGCAACAACTTCGGCACCGGCAAGGAGGCGGGCGCCTGGGAGTGCGGCTGGACCGACCTGCTGCCCAACATGGCCCTCACCGACCCCGCCGACCCGCTGCTGCTCGACGACTTCGGCACGCCCGTCGACGGCTGCGAGGCACCGTGGCACAAGGCGCAGTTCACCTTCGTCTACAACAGCGACACCGTCACCGACGTGCCGACCACGCTCGACGAGCTGCTCGACTGGGCGCGCGCCAACCCGGGACGCTTCACCTACCCCGCCCCGCCGGACTTCACCGGTTCGGTCTTCGTGCGTGAGGTGCTCTACAGCGTGAGCGGCGGCTACGAGAACGTGCCGCTCGGCTTCGACCAGGCGGCCTTCGACGAGCTCACGCCCGCCCTCTACGCCGAGCTGCAGGACCTCGAACCGAGCCTGTGGCGCGACGGTGAGACCTACCCGCAGGACTCGAACGAGCTCAACCAGCTCTTCGCCGACGGGGAGGTCGACTTCACGATGACCTACGGCCCCGCGACGCTCACCCAGCTCGTGGCCGACGGCACCTACCCCGCCGGCACCAAGGTGCTCACGCTCGACGAGGGCACGGTCGGCAACGCCAGCTTCTTGGGCCTCGCCTCGACCTCGGGCAGCAAGGCCGGCGCGATGGTCGTCGCGAACCTGTCGCTCTCGGCCGAGCAGCAGGCGGCCAAGGCCGAGCCCGACGTGTGGGGTCAGTTCACCGTGCTCGACCTCGACCAGCTGAGCGACGAGCAGCGTGCGCTGTTCGAGGCGCTGCCGTCGTCGCCCGTCGTGCCGAGCTACGACGTGCTGAGCGAGAACGCCAACCCCGAGCTCGCCGCCGCGTGGGTCACGCCGATCGACGAGGGCTGGCGCCAGCTCGTGCTCGCACAGTAGGGCCGCACACCATCGTCGCCATCGATTCCCTGACGCCGGGCACCCGAACCACGGGTGCCCGGCGCTGGGCGTCGGTGGCGCTCGTGGCTCCAGCCGTCGCGATCGCCGCGTTCGTCGTCATCGGCGGCATCGGCATGTCCCTCGTGCAGAGCCTGGGACTGCTGCCCCTCGTGGGCGAGCCGCGCTTCAGCCTCGACGCCTACCTGGCGAACGGCGACGAGCTGCTGACGGGCCTGGGACTCTCGCTGGGCATCGCCACCGCATCCACGGTGCTCTCGTGCATCATCGGACTCACCGCCGCCGTCGTCATCACTCAGGGCCGCGTCACCGGACGGCTCGTCGCCGCACTCAGCGCGCTCACCATCCCCGTGCCGCACCTCATCGGTGCGGCCGCAGTCGGCCTGCTCATCTCAGACTCGGGCGTGCTGCCGCGGATGCTCGGCATCGACGGCGCCGACTGGCCCGACCTCGTCGGCGGACCGTGGTGGGTCGCTGTCGTGCTGGAGTACACCTGGAAGGAGTCGGCGTTCGTCGCCCTGGTCGTCGCCGGCGTGCTCGCCTCACGCGTCGCCCGCTACGACGAGACTGCCGCGCTTCTGGGCGCCTCTCGCGCTCGCCGGCTCCGTCACGTCGTCATCCCGCTCGCCACGCCCGCCGTCATCGTGAGCGCCATCATCATCTTCGTCTACACCTTCGGCTCGTACGAGGTGGCCTGGTTGCTCGGGCGCCCCTACCCCGAACCGCTGCCGGTGCTCGCCTTCCGGCTGTTCGACGCCATCTCGCTGACCTCACGACCCGAAGCCGCCGCCGTCGCCGTCATCACGACGGCCATCTCGCTCGTCGTCGTGGCCGCGGGCATGGCCCTGCTGCGACGCACGCCGCTGTGGAGGTGAGACGCCGATGGCCATGATGATCCCCTACGGCGAGCGCGTCACGCCCGACGACCGCACCGTCGCCGCGCGCCCGCTCATGCGCCCGCGGCCCGCCGGCCGCACCCTGCGCATCGTCGTCGCGAGCCTGCTCGCCGTGTGGTTCGCCCTGCCGCTCGTGCCCCTGCTGCTGTGGTCGGTCGCCAACCGGTGGTCGGCACCCGCGGCGCTGCCGACCGAGTGGGGGCTCGACGGCCTCGCCTCGGCCGTGACGGCGGGGGCGGTGCCGGCCTTCGGCCGATCCCTGCTGCTGGGCCTCGTGGTCGCGGCCATCGCCACGCCGCTCGGAGCCATGGCCGCCCGGGCTCTCGCCCGAGGAGCGGTGCCGGCGCCGCGGCTCGTGAGCGGCATCCTGCTCGCCCCCCTGGCGCTGCCCGCCTTCGTGGCCGTCATGGGGCTCACGGTTGTGCTGCTGCGCGCACGCGTGCCGGGGCTCATCGGCGTCGTGATCCTGCTCGTCGCGGCCGCCCTGCCGTACACCGTCTACACGATGCGGGTCGCCTACGCGGCGCACGACCTCGCCTACGAGGAGGAGGCCCGCACGCTCGGCGCCTCGCGCGCGCACGTGCTGTGGCGCGTGCACCTGCCCCTCGTCGCACCCGGACTCGCACGCGCGGCGTTCCTCGCCTTCCTCGTGGGGTGGAGCGACTACGTCGTCACCGTGCTCGTCGGCGGCGGCACGATCGTGACGCTGCCGCTGCTCGTCGCCTCGTTCGCCGGCGGCGTGGGCAACGACGCCGTCGTGGCGGTGCTCTCGCTCAGCGCCATCGTGCCTCCGCTCGTGCTGCTGCTCGGCCTCGGTCGATTCGGCCGCCGCTACCCCACCGCCCGCTATCTCACCGGCCCGACGGCCAGTCGCTCTCCGAAAGGTGCCCCGTGAGCGCCACCCTCACCCTCGACGCACTGACCAAGGTCTTCGACGGAGCGCGATCGCCCGCGCTCGATGGCGTGGCGCTCGGCGTCGACGCCGGAGAGTGCCTCGCCATCCTCGGCCCCTCGGGGTCGGGCAAGAGCACGGTGCTGCGGGCGATCGCGGGGCTCGACGCCCCGACCTCAGGACGCATCCTCGTCGACGGCACGGATGTCGCCGGCGTCGCACCCGAACGCCGCGGCATGGCCATGGTGTTCCAGCGACCCCTGCTCTTCCCGCACCTGAGCGTGCTCGACAACGTGGCGTTCGCGGCCACCGTCGCGGGTCAGCCGCGGCGCGAGGCGCGCGCCGACGCCCGGCAGTTCCTCGAGCTCGTGCAGCTCGAGGGCTTCGGCGACCGGCCCATCACCGCGCTCTCGGGCGGGCAAGAGCAGCGCGTCGCGCTCGCTCGCGCCCTCGCCGCCCGCCCGCGCGTGCTGCTGCTCGACGAGCCGTTCAGCGCGCTCGACCCCGAGCTGCGCGGCGACATGCACACCCTGCTCGGGCAGATCCGGCAGCAGCTCTCGCCCACCATCGTCATGGTCACCCACGATCGCGACGAGGCGGCTGTCGTGGCCGACCGCGTCGCACTGCTGAGCGCGGGCCACCTGCTGCAGCACGACACCGTCGAGCGCCTCTACACGCGTCCCGCCTCGCTCGAGGTGTCGCGGCTCATGGGCGGCCGCATCGAGCTCGTGGGCGAGGTGCGCGACGGCACTCACCACTCCGCGATCGGCGCGGTGCCGGCCCCCGAGGGCGAGACCTGGGCCGATGGCCGCGGGATGCTCGTCGTGCGGCACGAGGCCGTCCACGTCTCGACGCTCCCCGCCGAGGCGCCGCCCGGCATGGTGGGAGTCGACGCAGTGGTCGCCGATCGGCGACCGCGCGGGCCCCGTGCCGAGATTACGCTCGCGTGCGGCGACGCCCTGCTCGAGGCGGAGGTGCCGGCGAGCCGGCCGCTCGTCGTCGGACAGCGCGCGAGCGCCCACATCCCGCGCTCGGCATGCTCGGTCGTCGCGCTCGACGATCGGCAGGGCATCCGGCGCCCCGCGTGACCCGCGGCGGGTGACCGGCTACCAGCGCGACGCGCCCTCGGCGACCAGATCGTCGGCGCGGCCGTTCGTGATGCCCGTCGTGCGCTCACCCTTTGGCTCGAGCGGCAGCAGTTTCCGCAGCCCGATGTTCTCGATGGGGTCGAGCACCGAGTGCTGCACGCACGCCGGCACGATCTCGCCGGTCTCGGGGTGCGCCATGGCGTACATGCACGAGCCGAGCCGCTCTTGCGTCTCTTTGATCTTCGGGTCGTCGGCCACCACACCCTGTTGCATGAGCTGCCAGGCGGGCTTCACCTGCTCGGCGTCCATGAAGTTGTGCACGACGAAGGTCTTGAAGCTCACCTTGCCGCGGCGCGCGGCGCGAATGACGGCGCGCAGACCGCCACCCCGCTTGAGGATGCGGTTGACGAGACCGACCATCGGCGGAATGTCTTGGGGGTGGCTCAGCACCGCGCGCATGACCTTGATCGTGAGTGCCCAGGTCGGAATGTCACCGAAGATCATGCCGCCGTAGTGCTTCAGGAAGCGGTCGCGCGCAGCGATGTCTTTCGGCTCGTCGGCGTCGAGCACCGAGGCGAAGCGCCCGTCGACGAGCACGCCGACCGTGTGCCGGTTGCAGCGCGGGTCGCCGAACTGCACGGCCTTGTGCGGCAGCTTCTGCCCCGCGCCGGCCTCGATGCGCTCCCAGACCGCATCGATCGTGACCTCTTCGAAGTTCTCCTTCCAGCGGCGGTCATCGCCGATGAAGGCGGCCGGCTGGAACGACATCATGTCGTAGTTCATCTCGAGCACATCGCGCGTGACCTGCTCGACCTCGTCGAGGTTCGTCGGGGTCACGGTCATGTTGTGGGCGAGGTACGAATCGACCTTGTGCTCTTTCTTGAGCGTGGCGAACATCTCGGCGAACTCTTCGCGGAAAGGCGTGAGCTCGGCCTCGCTCTTGGGCCGCACAGCACCCCGGCGCCCGCGCATGAGCGAGTCGAAGTGCGCCGCGAACGACACCTTCTTGAAGGCGGGCTTGCCGGTCTCGTCGAGCACGACATCGAGCAGGTACTCGTAGTCGAAGTCGCCGTGCGTCATCGACATCGGCTCGCGGCCGACGGCGCGCATGGCGAGCAGGGTCTCGCGGTGGGCCTTGGCCGGCAGCAGGCTGACCTCGCCGCCGATGAGCTGCGCGTGGGCGCGCGGGCCGCGGATCTGCCGCAGCAGCCCCATCTGCTTGGTCACCTCGGTGACGGTGTGATCGCCGTCGATGCGCACCTTGTTCGCGTCGGCCGAGTGGTAGCAGGGCGAGCACGTGAGGTTGCACTTCGGGAAGACCCCGTGGGTGCCCTCGCAGCCGACCGCGCACTTGCCGAGCAGCTGCTCGGGCGTCTTCGCATGCTCCGGCAGATCGGCCCAGCGCTTGTCGAGCGCGCGGCGCGTGTCGGGATGGATGGGCCGCGTCTGCAGCTCGAAGTCGCGAAGGGCGGTGGCGATCGACATGGGTCTCCTCGTGCGGGTCATCCGACGACGACTCCCTCGAGGGTCATCGGTCGTCATTCTAAGCACGAGGTATTCGGAACCGAGCACTCATCGGTTCGGTTGTCGGCGCGGCGCGCGCGAAATGGTCGCTACTGCGCGCCGTTGGCTGCCAGCCACGGCAGCGGGTTGATGGCACTGCCGCCGATGCGCAGCTCGAAGTGCAGGTGCGGAGCCGTGGTGACACCCGTGCTGCCGACCCTGCCGACCTGGTCTCCGACACGCACCTCGTCGCCGACCCGCAGGGTCAGCGAGCCGTTCTCCATGTGGCCGTACACGCTCGAGATCGCCTGGCCGTTCACGACGTGGTCGATGATGAGGTACACGCCGAGCGTGCTGCCCGAGGTGACGACCTTGCTGACGACGCCGTCGGCCATCGCGACGATGGGAGTGCCGCGGCCCGGGTTCCAGTCGACCCCCTGGTGCTGCGTCGAGCAGGCGCCGCAGGCCCGGTCGCGCGGACCGAAGGGGCTGCCGACCGGGGCGCCCGAACCGACCGGGTACATGACGGGCGGCCGCACGTCGATCGTGAACTCCGGTCGCGCCGAGGGCGCTGCCGCGTCGAGCGCGTCCGCCTCGGCCGCGGGGGTCTCATCGGCAGGGACCTCACCGGTGGCGCCATCGGTCGCGGCGCTGAGCGACGCGGCGGCCGCGGGGGCGACGGCCTCAGCGACGGCGCCCTCGGGCGCGGTCACGAAGAGCTGAGGGGCCGGTTGCGACGACTCCTCCGCCTGCTCAGCAGCGACGGCGAGAGCGGTCGAGACCCCGTTGCCGAGCAGGAGCGTGAGCGTGATGACCGATGCCGCCGCGACGAGCACGTGGTGTCGAACACGATAGGGATCGAGGGCCGCGGCGCGCGGAAGAGACGGGTGCAGAAGATGGAGCATGAGAGGAGAAACACTTCCTGGTGGCGGCCGGCAGGCCGTGGACACGGTGAGTGCACGTCATTGCGCAGTTCGACCTCGCGGCACCCGGTCGGGCACTCGGCACAAGGTCAGGAGGTCGTCGCACCAGGTCCGGCGGAATCGTTCGCACCGGCGGCACTCGCCCCTGTCGGCAACGCAGCCAACACTCCAGCCTGACCGAGAAACCTGTGAAAGTGCTGTTCGTGGCCGAACGATCAGGCGATCGTCGTGCCGAACGCGAGGCCGAGCAGGTACGTGGCGGCCGCTGCGCCGTAGCCGATCGCCAGCTGCCGCAGCGCCCGCTTGACCGGCGAGGCCCCCGAGAGCACGCCGACGATCGCTCCCGTCACGAGCAGGGCGATGCCGACGAGCACGGCCGAGATGACGACCGCCACGAGTCCCTCGAGGCCCAGCAGGTAGGGCACGACGGGAATGATCGCGCCCGAGGCGAAGAACGCGAAGCTCGACAGGGCGGCGCCCCACGCCGAGCCGATGGCCTCGTGCTGCTCGGCCTCGGCCTCGGCGGCGCGCGCCGCGGCGGCCACGGGGTCGTAATCGGCGAGGATGCCGCGCGCATGCTCGACCGCCGCCACCTCGTCCATTCCGCGCGCCCGGTAGACGAGCGCGAGCTCGTTGGCGTCGACGTCGAGGTGCGGCAGCGCGGTGTGCGCCTCGGGGTCGGGGGTGGAGGCGTCGAGCAGTTCACGCTGCGAGCGCACCGAGACGTATTCGCCCGCCCCCATCGAGAGGGCGCCAGCGAGCAGGCCCGCGAGCCCCGTGAGCAGAACAGCGCCGGGGCCGAGGCCCGCGGCACCGATGCCCATGACGAGGGCGAGGTTGCTGACGAGGCCGTCGTTGGCGCCGAACACCGCGGCGCGGAACGTGCCGGAGAGTCGTTGGCGGCCGCGGGCGGCGAGCCCCCGCACGACCTCGCCGTGGATGCGCTCGTCGGCGGCCATCGCGGCCGTCGCGTGGGCATCGTCGGCGTAGGGCGATCGCGACTCGGCCCGCTGCGCCAGGGCGAGCACGAACACGCTGCCGAAGCGCCGCGCGAAGAATCCGAGCACGCGCGTGCGCAGCGAGACCGCCGGCACGCGGTCGGCGTGCGGGCCGAGCAGCGTCACCCAGTGTTGCTCGTGCCGCGACTCAGCCTCAGCGAGGGCGAGCAGGATGGCGCGTTCTTCTCCCGTGCGGCGTGCCGCGAGATCGCGGTAGACGGCGGCCTCGGCACGCTCGTCGGCGAGGTACCGCCGCCAGCGGCGGATCTCGGCGGGGTTCGGCTCGGGCGCGACGGTCACGCGCCCATGATGACAGCGGGGCACGGCCGGGCGCAGTTCGGTGCTCCGAAACAGGCGAGACCGAGCATCCGCCGAATCAGCGCGCGGTCACCAGCCCCAGGTGCCCGCGCCGCCCTTGAAGGGGCCGACGATGTTCGCGGTGATCCAGCCGCCGTAGAAGCCGCCCTCCTGCGGGGTGACGGTCTCGCCGTCGACGGTGCAGCGGTCCATGCGGCCGGGGTAGACGGAGACGAAGCCGGCGATGCTCTCGAATCCGCGGCTGGGCGCTGGGTAGTACCATCCCGCGCGGTCGGCGACCACGCCGCCGCCGACGATGTCGTAGTACGCGGCGCGGCCTTTGAACTCGCAGAACGACGAGCCCTCACCGGGAATGAGCGCGCCGTCGACGAAGTCTTCCGGCGGCAGGTAGTAGGCGGGTGGATGACTCGTCTCGAGCACGCGCACCGCTCGCGTGGTGTCGGCGATGAGCCGACCGCCCAGCTCGATCGTGACGCGGGCATGCACGGGCTCGACCCGCGGGGGCCGCGGATAATCCCAGACCGACTCCTGGCCCGGTCCCGGCTCGATGCGCTTCGGCCGCGCCATGATCGCGGCCTAGAACCCGAAGTCGCCGAAGTCGCCGAACCCGCCGGCGTCGAAGCCGCCCGCGTCCGCGCCACCATCGAAACCGCCGGCGTCGGCACCGGCTTCGGCGCCGCCCGCGTCCGCGGCCCCGGCATCGGTCGCCCCGGCATCGGTGGCCCCGGCATCCAGCGGCGGCAGGAACGCGCTCGCGAGCGCCGAGCCGATGACGTAGCCCGCCACGGTGCCGAGCAGCGAGGCGCCGACCATCTGGCCGAACGAGGGGCCGGCGAGCGAGCGCTCCATGGTGCCGGGCTGGCGCAGCTCTGACCGCGTCGCCGCACGAGCGAGCGTGCCGGGCTCGTCGTCAGCGGGGGCCTCGCCCGCGGGCGCGGTGCGGGCCAGCTCGTCGAACACGAGGCGCCGCTGCTCGGGGCTGAGCTTCGCGAAGGCCTCGGCGTGCACCTGCTCGATGGTCTCGGGCGGCGCGGTCTGCAGCAGGTAGCGGTAGCGCTCGACGGCGCGATCGTCGTCGCTGCGCACGCCGGCGCGGCGCGCCTCCGGCTCGGGAGTGGGGGTGCCGAACAGGCGGTCGAAGAAGCTCATGCGGTGTCTCCTGGGGGTCGGATCCCCCACATTAAGGCCCGTCGTTCGGTGCAGGCTGTGCAGAACTCGTGTAACAACTCGGTGAAGGATGCCCCTGCAGCGCTCGCCGTGCACTACTGTCAGGAGCGAAGTTGATACGCCTCGGCGATCCGAACGTGCGGTGCAAGCAGTACGTGCTCTCGTATAGAGCAGGATTCACGAGTGGTTCGACTGGTGGTTTCGACAGTCGAAACTCCGTGAGTAACAAGGAGTCAGCAATGACGACAGGCACTGTTAAGTGGTTCAACGCCGAAAAGGGTTTCGGTTTCATCACCCCCGATGACGGAAGCGCCGACGTGTTCGCGCACTTCTCCGCCATCCAGTCGAACGGGTACCGCTCGCTCGACGAGAACCAGAAGGTCGAATTCGACGTCGCGCAGGGCCCCAAGGGTCTGCAGGCTGAGAACATCCGCCCGCTCTAGTTCCCTCCCGTCTTCTCGAGTCCGCTCGAGCTGAGACACACGAGAGCCGCCCCCCGATGACGTGGGGCGGCTTTCGTCATTCCTGCGCCGCTACTCGGCGGTGACGAAGTCGATGAGCTGCTCCACCCGGCCCAGCAGCGCGGGGTCGAGGTCGGCGTAGCCGCGCACGCTGCCCCGGATGCGGCGCCAGGCCGCGGCGCGGTCCGCCGCCGTCTCGTGCGGCCAGCCCAGCGCGCGGCACGTGCCCGTCTTCCAGTCCTGCCCGCGCGGAACGTCGGGCCACGCCGCGATGCCGACCGCCGCCGGGCGCACCGCCTGCCAGATGTCGATGAACGGATGCCCGATCGCGAGCACGTGGCGGGCATCCACCCGCGCGATCGCCTGCTCGACGAGTCGCACCTCCTTCGATCCGGGAACCCAGTGGTCGACGAGCACGCCGACCCGGCGCCCGGGCGACGGCGCGAAGTCGACGAGCAGCTCGGCGAGGTGGTCGACGCCCTCGAGCTGCTCGACCACGACGCCCTCGATGCGCAGGTCGTCGCCCCACACCTGCTCGACGAGCTCGGCGTCGTGCTTTCCCTCGACCCAGATGCGGCTCGCACGGGCCACGCGTGCTCGAGCATCCGCCACCGCGAACGATCCGCTCGCGGTGCGCGCGCGGCCGGTCGACGCGACGGGAGCGCTCGGCGCGATGAGGCGCACGGGCCGCCCCTCGACGAGGAACCCCGCGCCGAGCGGGAAGACCCGCACGCGCCCGTGGCGGTCTTCGAGGTGAACGTTGCCGGCGTCGACGTGCACCACTGCGCCGACGAAGCCCGCGGCGTTATCGGCGGAGTCCCCGCCGGGCAGCTCGACGACGAGGTCGATGACCGCGTGCACATCGGCCGAGACCGTGCGCCCCGCCGCACGCCAATCGCCGGAGAGCACGTCATCGCTATAGTCGCGCACCCCGCGAGGCTACGGCGTGTCGGCTACCCTGGCCGCATCACGACACGCGATACAAGGGAGATGCCGTGCGCTCGACCGGTCAACTGTTCCGCTGGGGGCTCACGTGCCTGCTGCTGGCTCCCGTCGCGGGGTTCGGCTGGTTCGCGGCCGGCGGCGCCGTCGGATTCCTGTGGCTCGCCCTCGCGCTCGTGCTGCTCGGCGGCGGTCTCAACGCCGCCGCGATCGTGCGCGGAGTCCGTCGGGTCGGCTCGGGTGCGCTCATGACGAGCCTCGACGGCATGACCCCCGCCGACCGCGCGGGCGAGTTCCTCGATGAGCCGCTCGTGCCCCGGCAGCGCGTCATCCTCGTCGATGGCACGGTCGTGGGCGAGGGCGGGGTCGGTCCCGGGTCGTCGCCGGGCCCCGAATCGCGCGGTCTGCGCCGCCGCGTCGGCCTCGCGGCGGCCGCTGCGCTGCTCGGCCTCGTCGCGTTCGGCGCGTACGCCCTCGCGATCGAGCAGCCGCTCGCGATCGCGCAGGGCCAGCTGACGCTCGACGAGGTCTATGCCGTCTGGAACACGGCCTCGCGCGTCGGGTTCACGATCTCGATGACCATCTGGGTGGCGCTCTCGCTCGCCGTCGTGCTCGGTGTCGCGGTGCTCGCACTGCTGCCGGCGATCGCCGCCGACCGCATCCTGACGCCGCGACGCATGCTCGCCGCGGCCTGCATCGCGGGCAGCGCGATCGTCGTCGCCGCGTGGTTCCCGTACCTCGGCATCGGCATCAGCCTGCCCGACGACCTGCCATTCATGGCGAGCGGCGTGCAGAGCCCCGCGAGCCTCGCGTTCGGGCTCACGGGCGTGGCGCTCAGCGCGATCGCCATCCTGATCACGGTTCCCGACTGGCGGCGTTCGGCGCGCTAGCCGACGCTCGCGCTGGGCCCCGCCATCGTGCGAGGCCGGCTTCGCCGTGCCCCGCTTGACACGCGTCCGGTTCTCTGGTTAGTTACTTGACTAAGTAACCGACACAGAAGGGAGGCTCGCGTGGACGACGGTCGACCGATCTTCCTCCAGATCGCCGAGCTGATCGAGAACCAGGTGATCGACGGCTCGCTCGCCGAGGGCGCCCAGGTGCCCTCGATCAATGAGGTCGCGGCGTTCCATCGCATCAATCCCGCGACGGCACTCAAAGGCATCAGCCTGCTCGTCGACGCGGGGGTGCTCTACAAGCGCCGCGGCATCGGCATGTTCGTCGCCGACGGCGCGCGCGATCGGCTGCTGGCCGATCGTCGCGAACGCTTCGCCGCCGAGTACGTGCACCCGCTCGTCATCGAGGCGCGGGCGCTGGGCCTCACCACCGACCACCTGATCGAGATGATCCGAAAGGGCACCCCATGACCACCATCGTCGAGGCGCGCGGCCTCACGAAGCGCTATCGCGGCATCACGGCCGTCGACGGCGTCGACTTCCAGTTGGCACGCAACACCATCACCGGTCTCCTCGGACGCAACGGCGCCGGCAAGACCACCCTCATGCACCTGCTCACGGGGCAGGAGTTCGCGACCGCCGGCAGCATCACGATCGCCGGCGAGTCGCCCGTCGAGAATCCGCGCGTGCTGCAGCACACGTGCTTCATCAAAGAGAGCCAGCGCTACCCCGACGACTTCAAGCCGAAGCACGTCTTCGCGGCCGCCCCCGGGTTCTTCCCGAACTGGGACGCCGAGTTCGCACGCGACCTGGCCACCGAGTTCCGGCTGCCGGTCGACCGCCGTATCAAGAAGCTCTCGCGCGGTCAGCTGTCGAGCGTCGGCATCATCGTCGGCCTCGCCTCGCGCGCGCCCCTCACGATCTTCGACGAGCCCTACCTCGGGCTCGACGCGATCGCGCGCCAGGCGTTCTACGACCGACTGCTCGCCGACTACGCCGAGCACCCCCGAACGGTCATCCTCTCGACGCACCTCATCGACGAGGTCGCCGATCTGCTCGAACACGCGCTCGTGATCGACAATGGCCGCATCCTCATCGATTCGCCCGTGGATGCCCTCCGCGCCCACGCCGCCACCCTCGCCGGCCCGGCCGAGGCCGTCGAGCAGGCGGTCGCGGGCCTCGAGGTGATCCACCGCGAGCGCTTGGGCGGATTCGTCAGCGCGACCGTCGCGGGCATCACCGAGCAGGCCGCGGGCGCGGCGCGAGCCGCCGGCCTCGAGGTCGGGCCCGTCTCGCTGCAGCAGCTCATCATCCGTCAGACCGGGGG
Organism: Microcella humidisoli; assembly: GCF_024362325.1. Lineage (NCBI taxonomy): Bacteria > Bacillati > Actinomycetota > Actinomycetes > Micrococcales > Microbacteriaceae > Microcella > Microcella humidisoli. Next base: position 1,917,837 of record NZ_CP101497.1, on the reverse strand, counting down.
CACCCCCACCGAGCACGAGGAGGTCACGCGATGACCACGACCACCGCCCCCGCCCCGCTGGCACTCGAGCCGCGACCGCTGGTCACGCGCGTCGCCACGATCGTGCGCCTGCTGTTCGCGAACCCGTGGACGGCGATCTACACTCCGCTGCTCATTCTCGGCGTCGTGTTCCTCATGAACATGGCCATCTGGGGGATCGTGCGCGCGAGCATCCCGGCGGATGGCGAGATGGACTCCTCCATCAACGGCGGAGTGCTCTTCCTGTTCATCTACATGCTCGTCGTCGCCGTGCAGAGCGTGAACCAGGCCTTCCCCCTCGCTCTCGGCTACGGCAGCACGCGCCGCGACTTCGTTCTCGGCTTCGGAGTCTTCGCGATCGTGCTCTCGCTCGGCTACTCGGCGATGCTGATCGTGGCCTCGCTCGTCGAGCGCGCGACGGGCGGATGGGGCGTCGGGCACAGCTTCTTCACGACCGACGAGCTCTGGCGAGCCGAGTGGTGGGAGGGACTGGCCCTCAGCCTGCTCGCCTTCCTGCTTTTCTTCTCGATCGGTGCCGCCACCGCGTCGGTCTACGTGCGCTGGAAGGCCCTGGGCATGTACGCCTTCTGGGGAGGGCTGGTCTTCCTCGGCATCGGCGGCGCTGCGCTCGCCACCTGGCTCGACGCATGGCCGCAGGTGGGCGCGTTCTTCGCCGCCGCGGGCGTGCTCGGCTCGGCGGCGTGGAGCCTCATCATCACCGCGTTTTGCGCGCTCGCGGCCTGGCTCATCCTGCGGCGGGCGACCCCGTCGCAGGGCTGAGCAGCCCCGTCACCACGAGCTCGCGCACCTGCGGCAGCAGTTGCGCGCGCAGGGCGCCCTCGTCGACCTCGAGCAGGTCGGCGAGGGCGCCGACGATCTCTCCGACCGTGAGGTCGCCGTCGCTCGCACCGACGAGGCCGGCGAGCGCGGCATCCGCGTCGATCGTGCGCGCGAAGCCGCCGCCCTGCCGCAGGCGGATCACCGTGGGGTTCTCCTCCCCCGGCCAGTAGTGGCGCTCCTCGGTCACGTCGGGCGCGACCTCGAGCCGCAGCGTCTCGAGCTCTGCGTCGTCGAGCGCCGCGATGCGGTCGTGCGCGCGCAGGCCCGCGAGCAGGTGGTCGCCGATGCCCGTGGGCGTGCCGCCGAGCGGGGAGCCGAGCACTTCGGTGCGCAGCAGGCGCACCGCATCCGGGCCCACGGGTCGACGCAGCACGACGTAGCCGAAGCCGACGGCCGTCACGCCGCGGGCCGCGAAGTCGTCGAGCCACTCGGCCGCGAGTTGCTCGTACTCGGGGCTGCCGACGCGCGTGCCGCCGTCGCGGATCCAGGTGGCCGCGTACTCGGCCGGGCTCTGCCGCTCGCGCTCGACGACCCAGCCGTCGAGACCCGCCTCGTCGATCCAGCGGCGCACGCGGGCCAGGCCGTCGCCGCCCATCGCGTCGTGGTACTCCCAGTTGCCGAGCAGGTGCGCCGTGCCGCCGGGGGTCAGGTGCTCGGCCGCGCCGCGCACGACCTGCTCGACGATCGCGTCGCCGACGCGGCCGCCGTCGCGGTACTCGTACACGGGAACGCCCGCGCGCCGCGGCGTGATGACGAACGGCGGATTGCTGACGATGCGGTCGAAGCGCTCCCCCGCGACGGGCGCGAACAGGTCGCCCTGCCGCAGCTCGACCGCGTCGACGGCGTTGAGCGCGAGCGTCAACGCCGCGCGCTCGAGAGCGCGCGCCGAGATGTCGGTGGCCACGACGCGACGCGCGTGCCGGGCGGCGTGCAGCGACTGGATGCCGCAGCCGGTGCCGAGGTCGAGCACCGAGTCGACCGGCTCGGTCGGGATGAGCGCCGCGAGCGTCAGCGAGGCCCCGCCGACGCCGAGCACGTGGTCGGGCGGCAGCGCGCCGCCGAGGGCGAGCTCACCGAGGTCGGAGGCGACGAGCCACTGCACGGCTCCCCCGGCGTCGATGGCCGTGTAGGGCCGGAGGTCGAGCAGCGCTCGGCCGCCCGCGTCGACGAGCCCGAGCGCGCGGGCCCCCGCCGTGCCGAGGGCGGGCAAGGCCCGCGCGAGCGCCGTGTCATCCACGGTCTCGCCGAGCACGAAGAGCCGGGCGAGCGTCGCCGCGGGCGACTCGTCGATCGCCCGGAGTGCCCGACCCGCCGGCACGCGGTCGCCGCGCGCGAGGGCCGCGTCGGCCTCGTCGCCCCACAGCTGCCGCAGCCGGTCGACCGTGTACCCGGCGGCGAGCAGGTCGGCGCGCAGGAGGGCGGTGAGCTCGGCATCCACCCCTCTAGTCAACCCCACGCCGGGACGGACGGAATGTGCGGTGGTGGGGAATAGATGGTCGACGCGGTCGCGTTGCATCAGGAGTCGCCGCGCATCGATGCGTTCGCATCGAATTGCTGCGCACCGACTCGCGACGTCGAGAGCCGACCGGCTCGACATCGCCACCGACGAAGGAGAACCCCTCGTGACCACTCTCACCGCCGACACGATCCCCGGCTACCGCACCGGAACCTGGACCGTCGACCACGCCCACACCGAGATCGGCTTCAGCGTGCGCCACCTCGCCATCAGCAAGGTCAAGGGCGTCTTCGAGTCGTTCGACGCGACCGTCATCGCCGCCGAGAACCCGCTCGAGTCGAGCGTGACCGTGACGGTCGACATGGCCTCGATCAACACCAAGAACGCCGACCGCGACGCGCACCTGCGCACCAACGACTTCTTCGCCATCGACGAGTACCCCACCCTGACCTTCGTGTCGACGGGCCTGCGGGTCGAGGGCGACGCCCTCCTGCTCGACGGCGAGCTCACCCTGCGCGGCGTCACCAAGCCCGTCACCCTCACGGGCGAGTTCGGCGGCATCGCGACCGACCCCTACGGCAACGTCAAGGCGGCCGCGAGCGGCAGTACCGTCATCAGCCGCAGCGAGTTCGGCGTCAACTGGAACGCCGCACTCGAGACCGGCGGCTTCCTGCTCGGTGACGACGTGACGATCACGATCGACGCGCAGTTCGCGCTGCAGGCCGACTAGGCGGCAGCGCTGGATGCGGGGCGCTGCGCGCCCCGACCCCTCCCACGCAGAACGGGGCGGCCCCGAAAGGGACCGCCCCGTTCTGCCGTCCGCCCGAGGGCGGACAACACTGCTACGGCAGGAGCACCGCGTCGATGACGTGGATGACGCCGTTGTCGCAGACGATGTCGGCCGTGACGACGGTGGCGCCGTTGACCTTCACGCCGTCGGTCAGGTCGAAGGTGAGCTCGGCGCCGTTGACCGTGGCGGCCTTGAGGCCGTCGGTCAGGTCGGCGGCGTGCACGGCACCCGGCACGACGTGGAACGTCAGGATCGACGTGAGGGTCGGGATGTCGGCGAGCAGGCCCTCGACGGTGCCCTCGGGCAGCGCGGCGAACGCCTCGTCGGTGGGGGCGAAGACCGTGAAGGGGCCCTCTCCGTTGAGCGTGTCGACGAGGCCGGCAGCACCGACGGCGGCGACGAGAGTGGTGAACGATCCGGCGCTGACGGCGGTTTCGACGATGGTGGCCATGGGGATCTCATCTCTGATGACGTGCGTGAGGGCGACGGAGGCGCCCGCCCGAGCGGTGTCGATCGGGTGTTCCCCACTTTGGCCCCCCGCACCCGCCCAGCGCCCGTGCGCGGGCAGTGCATCGCCCCCATGCCAGCCGACCATCCCCTGTACGTCGTGAACGGCGGATGGCCGGGCGGTTACTCCGCGGAACTCGGAGCGGAGCTCGGAGCGGGGCCGGGTGCGGGGTTCTGCTCGTCGACGGGGCGCTGGCGGCCGCTCGCCGCCCCCGGTCCGGTGACGATCGGTCCCGTGTCGGTCGAGACGACGACCTCGGCATCCGTGAGCGGGTGCGCGAGCTCATCCGGGCCGAGCCGCGCGATGAGGAGCGTCAGGGCCGCGAGCACGACGGGGATGATGCCCGCGGCGAGGAATGCCACGGGGATGCCGATGAGCTCGCCGACCGGTCCGGCGATCGCCATCGAGATGGGCATGAAGGCGAGCGAGACGAAGAAGTCGAGGCTCGACACGCGACCGAGCATCTCGGGCGGCACGCGGCGCTGCAGCAGGGTGCCCCACACCACCGTGGCGCCGGAGAACAGCACACCGCACACGAAGAGCGCGATGACCATGACCCAGAGCTGATCGGTCAGGCCGATGACGACGAGCGGCGCGCAGCCGAGCCCCCACGCCGCGATCATGAGGGTGAGGTAGCGGCGCGGCAGCCGCATCGACGCGACGACGATCGAGCCGAGCGCTCCGCCGATGCCGAAGGCCGCGAGGGCGAGCGCGAAGGCGCCGGCGCCGCCGCCGGTCTGATCGCGCACCGCGAAGGGCAGCAGCACCTCGATCGGCCCCATGATGACGAGCACGAGCAGCGCCGAGTACAGCAGCGTCGCCAGCAGCCAGCGCGTGCGCAGCATGTACCGAACGCCGTCGCGCACGTCGACCCACACGGCCCGCAGCGCGTGCACGGGCTCGGCGTCGGCCTCGCGCCGCACGGGCGTCGTGCGCATGGCCACGAGCAGCACGGCCGCGGCACCCTGGGTGACAGCGACGGTCGCGAACCCGAGCCCGGGAGACAGGATGGCGATGGCGGCACTCGCCGCGGCGGGGCCTGCCGCCTGCATGAGCGTGGGCCGCAGCACGCCTTCGATGCCGTTGGCGGCCAGCAGGTCGTCGGCCGGCAGGAGCGCGGGCAGCCACGCCGAGTACGCGGGGTAGAAGAAGCCGTCGGCGACGCCGAGCAGCAGCGAGACGACGGCGAGATGCCAGACCTCGAGCGAGTCTGTGAGCGCGAGGACGGCGATCGCCGCCGCCGACGCGGCCTTGACCGTCTCGACCGCCGCGAGGATGCGCTTCTGCGGGATGCGGTCGGCGGCGACCCCGCCGAACAGCACGGCGAGCACCAGGCCGATGCTGCCGCCCGTCGCGACGATCGACAGGTCGACGGGCGTGCCGTCGAGCTCGATGACCTGCCAGACCACGGCGACGATCCACACGCCCGTGCCGAACAGCGAGAGCACGAGGGCGATGGCGAGCAGGCGGTACTGTGCGACCGCGAACGGTCGCAGCGCCCGGGGAAGCGACGGCATGACGCACACCCTATCGGCCGCGCTCAGCGGGCGTGACGTACGCTGAGAGGCGATGAGAGAGCTCACCGCCGACCAGATCCGCGCCAGCATGGTCAACGCCAGCGAGGCCGAGATCGAGCGGATGCCCCTGCCGGGCCTGCACGAGACCGTGTGGGCCGACCGGGAGTACCTGGGCTGGCGCGATCCGGCCGGTTCTCCCCGCGGCTACATCGTGCACTGGGTCGACGACCGCCCCGTCGGAATCCTCGTGCGGGCCGCGAGCACGGCGCTGCGCCCCGGCATCGGCGCGATGTGCTCGCTGTGCCACACCCCGCAGCCCTCGACCCAGGTGGTCATGTTCAGCGCGCCGCGCGGCGGCGAGGCCGGCCGTGACGGCAACTCGATCGGCACCTACATCTGCGCCGATCTGGCGTGCTCGATCATGATCCGCATCGTGCCGGGCACGAGCGAGCTGACCCTGATGCGCGACGAGCTCATCGCGCGCCGCAGCGCGGGCCTGCAGCAGCGCCTCGAGAACTTCACGGCGAACATCCTCAAGACCGCCTAAAGGGCGGCCAGACCCTGATGACCGCCTGACAGGCGGCGGCGACTAGGAGTCGCGGCGACCCATGAGGTGGAACGGAATGGCGAGCGAGAGCGACGCCGACATGATGCCCGTGAAGAACACGATCGCGGCGAACTCTTCGGGCACCGCGTAGGCGTACGCGAACAGCACGAACGACGACACGAAGAGGAAGATCGACACGGCCACGGCGAGAATGTTCATGATGGCTCCATTGTGCCAGGTCTGCTCGGGATAATGGCGCATGACCTCCACCGCCACTGGTTCTGCCCGCCACCGCCCCGCCGGGCGCATCCGCCGCCGTGTGCGGGCGATCGGTCTGGGCGCGCTGTCGGCCCTCGCCCTCGTCGTGCTCGGCTTCCTCATCTGGGCGAACACGCCGTACCGCGCTGAGCGCGCTCCCGTCATCGAGGTGTGGGCGAACGGGAGCGTCGAGGTGCAGTACCTCGAGGAGGGCATTCTCATGACCCCGGTCGGCGACGCGGTCGACCTGCCCGCGAACTCGACGGGGCTCGTCTTCGTGCCGGGGGCGCGCGTCGAAGCGCACGCCTACATGTTCCAGCTCAGCGGCGCGGTCGAGCAGCACGGCATGACGGTGCTCATCACCGAGCCGACCCTCAACCTGGCGTTCTTCGACACGCGGTCGCTCGCGCAGTTCACGACCGCGGCGCCCGAGATCGATCGCTGGTTCGTGGGCGGGCACTCGCTCGGAGGCGTGCGGGCGTGCCTCATGACGCCGGGCTCCGATGCCGCCGGGCTCGTGCTCTTCGGCAGCTACTGCGCGAACGACCTGAGCGGCTCGGGCCTCGAGGTGCTGAGCATCGCGGGCGAGAACGACGCGCTGTCGACCCCCGCGATCATCGAGCAGAACGCCGGGATGCTGCCGTCCGACACCCGCTTCGTCACGATCGCGGGCGCGAACCATGCGAGCTTCGGCGACTACGGCCCGCAGTCAGGCGACGGCGAGCGCACGATCACGAGCGAGCAGATGCGCGCCGAGCTGACCGCCCTCCTCGGCGAGCTGCTCGACTAGACGGGTTCGTCGGTCGCGACGACCGCCGGGGCCTCGTCCACGGCGGGAATCTTCTCGCGTCGCGTGAGAGACACGAGCCACCAGATGAGCGCGCCGACGAGGATTCCCCCGATGAGGGCGATGACCGGCGTGAGCAGCACGGGGCCGGCGAGGCGGCTCTCGGTCAGCAGGTTGGCGAGGCCGACGTAGACCCAGAAGAGCGCGATGTCGACGAGCGCGGCGATGCCGACGGCCGCCATCGTGACCTTCCAGGGGGCGCGCAGGCCTGCGGCCGAGAGCATCCACCCGCTCACCAGGATGGCGAGGCCGATGAGGATGAGGCTGCCGATCAGGAAGGAGATCACGACCCAGAACAGCAGGTCAGAGCCGCCGTCGAGCGCTCGCAGCACGGCGTTGGGGTCGTCGCCGCCGAGCCCGCGCGTGATGGTCGCGACGATGTTGCCGAACAGCGCGGTGGCGACGAGTGCCGCGAGCGACATGCCGAAGGCGAACCAGCCCGTCTGGAAGATCGTGTGCGCGACGGCGCCCGCGATGAGGGCGCTCTGCGTCTGGTTGCGACTGAGCGGTTTCGTGGTGCTGGGCTGGGTGGTCGCCATGGGGCTCCTCGGCTCGAGTGGACCCTGCGAATCTAGCGCCTAGAGTGTCGGCATGCAGAAGAATGCTCTGCTCGTCGGGGGCTCGGGTCAGATCGGTTCAGCGGCCGCTCACGCGCTGCTGCACGCGGGCTGGAGCGTCACGATCGCCCACCGCGGCACCCGACCGCTGCCGGCGGGGCTGGCCGAGAACGCGGCGTCGCTGCCCCTCGATCGCGCGGATGCGGATGCCCTGACCGCCGCCGCGCGCGGCCACGATCTCGTGCTCGACTGCGTCGCCTTCACCCCCGGCGATGTCGCGCCCTACGCGGCTCTCGCCGGCGAGGTGGGATCGCTCGTCGTCATCTCGACGGCCTCGGTGTACCTCGGCACGAACGGCACGTGGATGGACGCGGCGACGGGCGACGACGACTTCCCGCGCTTCCCTGTGCCGGTCACCGAGCAGCATCCGATCGTGACCGCCGAGGTCGAGGGCTACTCGCCCCAGAAGGCGGCCATGGAGCGCGCGCTGCTCGCCGTCGAGGGCCTCCCCGTGACGATCCTGCGGCCGGGCGCCATCCACGGCCCCGGTTCGCCCGCCCTCCGCGAGTGGTACTTCATCAAGCGCGCCCTCGACGGCCGCCGCCGGGTGCCGCTCATCGATCGAGGCGAGAGCCGGTTCGCGACCTCGGCGACGGCCGTGATCGCCGAGCTCGTGCGGCTCGCGGGAGAGCATCCGGGCCGCCGCGTTCTCAACGCCGTCGACGAACCGGCCCCGACGGTGCTCGAGATCGGGCAGGCAGTCTTCGCGCACCTGGGCCACAGCGCCGAGTTCGACCTGCTGCCGCGCGGCGCGGGCGGGCCCGACAGCAGTGTCGGGCAGACGCCGTGGTCGGTGCCCGTGCCCGTCGTGCTGAGCATGCAGGCGGCCCGCGAGCAGCTCGGCTATGTGCCGCTCGGCAGCCACCGCGCGACGATCGGCCCTGCGATCGACGGGATGCTCGCGGCCGTCGCCGACACCGACTGGCGCGAGCGGTTCCCCGGCCTCACCCGCTACGGCGCCGAAGCCTGGTTCGACTACGCGGCCGAGGACGCGCTGCTCGACGGCTGAGCCTCGCTCCCGCCCGTTGCCGCCGCCCGCTGGTTTCCGACCCGCTCGGTGATGTACGAGACGACGATGGCCGAGGCGGTGCCGACGATGACGATGCCGCCGCCCATGAGCAGCACGGCGAGGAAACGCCCCGGCCCGGTCACCGGGTAGGTGTCGCCGTAGCCGACGGTCGCGAGCGTCACGACCGCCCACCACACGGCGTCGGCGAAGGTGGTGATGGTGGCGTCGGGGGCGTCGCGCTCGACCTGCAGGGTCGCGAGCGCGATGACGTAGACGTACACGACCGCGTAGACGAGCGCGTGGGCGACGACCGAGCCGCGCACGGCCGCGCCCGAGCGGCCGCGCAGCATGGGGATGTACCGCAGCAGGCCGGCGACGCGCAGCGCGCGGAAGAGAGGCACGAAGAGCGCGAGCACGTCGAGCGGGTGGGTTAGTAGAAAGCGCACGCGCCGCCCGCGGTCGCTCAGCGCCGTGCGCGCGACCATGTCGACGGCGAACGCCACCCAGCTGACGAGGCCGACGAGCAGGATCGCCGCGAAGAGCAGATCAGACGGTTCGACGACGAGAACGTAGACCGAGTACGCGATGAGGAAGAGCACGCCGAGCACGGCGAGGGTCGACGAGGTGCGGGCCTCCCAGGCCAGGCGGCGGTGATCGATCGCGGTCATGGGCACATTCTGGCCGACGCGACCGCTCCCAGGTCGGACCGGGCTCCGAATGGTGTGATGTCAGTACTCATCACGACGACGGAGACTCCATGCCCCGCACCGCCCTCGACACGACCGTTCCGAACCTGACGGGCCGCCTGGCCGTCGTCACGGGCGCCAACAGCGGCCTCGGTTTCGGACTCACCGGCCGCCTCGCCGCCGCGGGAGCCGAGGTCGTCATGGCCGTGCGCAACCGTGAGAAGGGGCAGCGGGCCCTCGATGAGCTGCAGGCGCAGCATCCGGATGCGCACCTGCGCCTGCTCGACCTCGACCTCGCCTCGCTCGCGAGCGTGCGCTCGGCCGCGCAGAGCCTGCTCGATGAGGATCGCGCGGTGGACATCCTGATCAACAACGCCGGCATCATGGCCGTGCCCGACCGCCGCGAGACGGCCGACGGCTTCGAGCTGCAGTTCGGCAGCAACCACCTCGGGCCGTTCGCGCTCACCGGCCTGCTGCTGCCGGCGCTGCAGCGCTCCGAGGCGCCGCGCGTCGTCTCGACGAGCAGCATCGCGGCGAACGCCGGCCGCTGGCAGTGGGACAACCTGCAGGCCGAGAAGAGCTACAGCGCCTGGGGTGCCTACGGGCTGTCGAAGCTCGCGAACCTCGTGTTCGCGCGCGAGCTGCAGCGCCTGAGCACGCTCAACGGCTGGGGCGTGACGAGCATCGCCGCGCATCCGGGCGGCACCGCAACGAACCTGCAGACCACCGGCCCGCGCGACGGCCGGCCGCCGAGCCCCGCGCAGCAGCGCCGCACGGCGCGCTTCATGCAGGGCGTCAACCAGGGGATCCTGCCCTCGCTCTACGCCGCGACGAGCCCCTCGGCCACGCCCGGCGGCTACTACGGACCGAACGGTCTGTTCGAAGTGCGCGGCCTGCCGGCGCCCGCGCGCCTGCCGCGCGCGGCGCGTGACGCGACCGCCGCGGTGCTGCTCTGGGACGCGTCGGAGCGGCTTACGGGTGTTCGGTATGCCGAAATTGCTGAGACAGTGTCTCGATAGGGAGAAAAGCGCGTAGCCTAGAGCTACTGTGACTGCTCCTGCCGCCGCGCGCCGCGGCCACCTCGTCGACCTGCGCCCGCTGCGCGAGAGCCCCGCCTTCGCCCGCATGTGGGCGGGAGCGGCGATCACGGGCATCGGCAGCCAGATGACGATCGTTGCCGTCGGCCTCGACATCTACGACCGCACCGCGTCGACCCTCGCCGTCTCGCTCGTCGCGGCCTTCGCGCTCGGGCCGATGATCATCTTCGGGCTCTACGGGGGCGCGCTCGCCGACCGCTTCGACCGGCGCCGCGTTGCCCTCATCGCGGCGATCGCAGCCTGGGGGTCGACCGCGGCCATCGCCGTGTACAGCTGGCTCGGCGTGCCCGACATCTGGCCGCTCTACGCCTTCATCACGGTCAACTCGGTCGCCGCCGTCATGGTGCAGATCGCCCGGCAGGCGATGATCCCCCGCCTCGTGCGCATCGAGCTGCTGCCCGCCGCGGGCGCGCTCGGCGGCATCAGCGCGGGCGTGCAGCTCACCGTCGGGCCCGCGCTCGCTGGGCTCGCCGTGGCCTACCTCGGCTTCAGCGTCACCTACACGGTCGACGTCGTGCTCTTCCTCGCCGCGTTCTACGGGCTCTACACGCTGCCCGCGATGATTCCCGACGGCGAGCGCCGCCGGGCCGACCTGCGCTCGATCGTCGAAGGATGGCGGTTCTTGCGGGTCGCGCCGAACATCCGCGCATCGTTCGTGCTCGACATCGTCGCCATGACCTTCGGCAACCCGCGCGTGCTCTTCCCCGCCATCGGCGCCCTCCTCATCGGCGGTGGCGCCGTCACCGTGGGCATCCTCTCGTCGGCCGGTGCGGTCGGGATGCTCGTGCTCGGTCTGCTGTCGGGCCGCGTCGCCGCCGTGCGCGCCCACGGCAAGGGCATGGTGATCGCGGTCGCGGCCTACGGCGCGAGCATCCTGCTGTTCGGGCTGCTGCTGCTCGTGACCGCGGTGCTGCCCATCGACGTGGGCACCGACATCAGCGAGGCCAACATTCCCGCCCTCATCGTGGCCTCGGTGCTGCTCGCGCTCTCGGGCGCGGCCGACTCGGTGAGCATGATCTACCGCACCACGATGATCCAGGCGGCCGTGCCCGACGTCATGCGCGGGCGGCTGCAGGGCCTCTTCACCGTCGTCGTCAACGGCGGGCCGCGCGTCGGCGACCTCTACGTCGGCGCGCTCAGCCTCACCCTGCTGCTGTGGTTCCCGCCCCTGCTCGGCGGGCTCATCATCATCGTCGTGTGCGCGGTCTTCCTGCGGGTGTACCGCAGCCTGCGCGACTACGACGCGCTCGACCCGCAGCCCTGAACGCCGCCGCGCCGTCGCGGCCTGACAGGATGGGGTCGACCGGGTCCCGACCCAGAAGGAGGCGACCCATGGCCGAATCGGCCGAGAACCGCGTGGCGGTCTACATCGACTTCGACAACATCGTCATCTCGCGCTACGACCAGGTGCACGGCCGCAGCGCCTGGCGCAAAGACAACGTCTACAAGCTCGCGCCCGGACTCGCCGACGCGAGCCCCGAGCAGAAAGACAAGGTTCGGCACGCGACCGTCGACATCAGCGCCATCCTCGACTTCGCCTCGGCCTTCGGCACGATCGTGCTGTCGCGCGCCTACGCCGACTGGTCGGTGGGCGTCAACGCCACCTACCAGGGGCAGCTCATGGAGCGCGCGGTCGACCTCACCCAGCTGTTCCCCGCCACGCAGCAGATGAAGAACGGCGCCGACATCCGCCTCTCGGTCGATGTGGTCGAAGACCTCTTCCGGCTGCCCGACATCACGCACGTCGTCATCGCCGCAGGCGACAGCGACTACATCGCCCTCGCGCAGCGGGCCAAGCGCCTCGGCCGCTACATCGTCGGCATCGGGGTCGCCGGCGGCACGAGCAAGTCGCTCGCCGCGGCGTGCAACGAGTACGCCGACTACGACTCGCTGCCGGGCATCCGGCCCGCCGCCCACATCGCGGCGGCGCTCGTGGTCGCTCCGGATGCCGTGAGCACCGACGAGACCGCCCCGCCCGCGAAGCGGTCGCGCCGCGCATCGACGGCCGGGGCGATCGCCGACACCGCGAGCGGTGCCGAGCCACTCGCCGGTCAGACCGCGGCGACCGCAGCCTCGGTCGAATCGGCGACGTCGAAGCGCGCCGCGACGGCGCTCATCGTGCGCGCCCTGCGGCTCGTGCACGAAGCCGACGACGCCGACTGGGCGCACGCCTCGGCGCTCAAGCAGCAGATGAAGCGCCTCGACCCCGCCTTCAACGAGAAGGCGCTCGGCTACAGCTCGTTCACGAGCTTCCTGAAGTCGCGCGCCAACATCGTCGAGCTCGACGAGTCGACGCAGACGCGCTTGGTGCGCCTGCGCGAGTAGCGGGCTTGCACGCGGGCACTCCTCGGCCCACACTGAAGGCCAGCACTCGTTCACCCCCGAGCGTCGACCCGACCGAACGAGGAGTTTCTGTGCCCGACAATGCCGTGCTGCCCCAGCTCAGCCCCGACCTCTTCCTCACCGACGGGGGCCTCGAGACGACGCTCATCTTCCACGACGGGCTCGACCTGCCCGACTTCGCCGCCTTCCCGCTGCTCGACACCGCGGAGGGCCGCGCCGCCCTCGAGCGCTACTTCCTCGCCTACCTCGCCATCGCGCGAGCGCACGGCACGGGGCTCGTGCTCGAGACCGCCACCTGGCGCGCGAGCAGCGACTGGGGCAAGCGCCTCGGCTACAGTTCGGCCGCGCTGCGCGCCGTCAACATCGCGGCGGTCGAGCACCTGCGCACGCTGCGCACCGCCCACGGTCAGGGGCAGCCGCCCATCGTCATCAGCGGCAACATCGGCCCGCGCGGCGACGGCTACTCGCCGTCGACCGTCATGACCCCGACCGAGTCGGCGGCGTACCACAGCGAGCAGATCCGGGCCCTCGCCGACGGCGGTGCCGACCTCATCACGGCCCTCACCCTCACGCACGTCGATGAGGCGATCGGCATCGTGCGTGCGGCCGTCGAGCACAGCATGCCCGTCGTCATCTCGTTCACCGTGGAGCTCGATGGCCTCCTGCCGAGCGGCCAACGGCTCGATGAGGCCATCGCCGAACTCGACGCGGCGACCGCCGCCGCGGCCGCGTACGTCATGGTCAACTGCGCGCATCCGACCCACCTCATGCCCGCCCTCGAAGCGGGGTCGCCGGCGCTCGCACGCATCCGCGGCGTACGCGCCAACGCCTCGACCCTCAGCCACGCCGAGCTCGACGAGGCCGACGAGCTCGACGCCGGCGATCCGGTCGCGCTCGCCGCGCTCTATCGCGATCTCACCGAGCTGCTGCCGAACCTGACCGTCATGGGGGGATGCTGCGGCACCGACGACCGCCACGTCGACGCGATCGCAGCCGCGTGCGCCCCGATCTTCTCGGCGACGGAATAGGCAGAATCCTCCCTATCGCGGCGGCGCACCCGGGGGCTAGAGTGCCCCGCATGACTGTGCGCACCGCATCCACCGGGCTGATCGCCGCCCTGCTGCTCGCCCTCGCCGGTTGCGCGACTCCCGCGCCGCCCGCCGCCGAGACCCCGGTGCCGACCGTGACCGTGACGGTCACGCCGAGCCCCGAGCCCGAGCTGGCCGACTACGGCTTCACCTACTTTCGCGGCGGGCAGCTGAGCGCCGCCGACTTCGCCGAGTTCAGCACGCAGTTCGGCTCCACCGTCACCGGTCTGGCCGAGTGCCCCTGGTACGCCGAGGTCGAGACGCACGGCGCCGACGCGGCCACCTACGCCTTCACCGACCCCGAGGGCGTCGACCCGGGAATCCTGTTCTTCTACACGCAGGCCTTCGGCGAGGCGATGGGCGACCTGCCCCGCAACGCGGAGGGGGTCGGCGTCGGCTCGACACAGGCCGAGGTGCTCGCCGCCTACCCCTCGGCGGTCGTCGACGCCTTCGACGACGTCAGCGTGGGGCCCGTGACGCGGATCACCGTCGATGACCCCGACAGCGACGCGAGCTACGTCTTCGGGATCACGGACGGCTCGCCCGTCGTAAACCTGCTGCAGTGGGGAACCGCCGCGGGCGGGCAGTGGGCGCACCTCTGCCTGCCGCTGTAGCACGACGACGCCGGCCGCCCCGCTGCCGAAGCAGCGAGACGACCGGCGCGGTGCTGAGTCGCCCTGTCACTCAGTCGCCCTTCACGTTGACGAGCTGCCGCAGCGTGTGCTTGATCGTGACCAGGTCGGCCGCATCGGCCATCACCTCGTCGATCGGCTTGTACGCGTGCGGAATCTCGTCGATGAAAGCATCGGTGTCGCGGAACTCGATGCCCACCATGGCCTCCCGCAGCTGATCCTGCGTGAAGGTCTTCCGGGCCGCCGACCGCGAGTAGAGCCGTCCGGCTCCGTGCGGCGACGACTCGAGCGCCATGGCATTGCCCGTGCCCTCCACGACGTACGACGCGGTGCCCATCGAGCCGGGGATCAACCCCAGCTCTCCGGCCTTCGCCGAGATCGCGCCCTTCCGCGAGACCCACACCTCTTTCCCGAAGTGGGTCTCTTTCTGCGTGAAGTTGTGGTGGCAGTTGATCCGCTCAAGCTGCGTCACGCTGTTGCCAGAGCCGTCGCCGCCCACCCACTCGGTGAACTGCCGCACGACCCGATCCATCATCTCCTCCCGGTTGAGCAGCGCGTAGTGCTGCGCCCACCGAAGCTCGGCGATGTACCGGCTGAACTCCGGGGTGCCCTCCACGAGGTACGCGAGGTCGGCATCCGGCAGTGAGATGAACCACTGCGCGGCGAGCTTCTTCGCGATGTCGATGTAGGTCTGGGCGATCTTGTTGCCCACACCCCGGCTGCCCGAGTGCAAGAACAGCCACACCCGGTCGAGCTCGTCGGCCGACACCTCGATGAAGTGGTTGCCGCTGCCGAGCGTGCCGAGCTGCTCCCGCCACCGCCCCAGCCGCTGCGCCGGGTCGAACCCGGCCGTCTCGGCCATGGCCTCGAGCTCGGCCACCCGCGGCTGGGCCGTTGCGACGATGCGGTTGTTCGCCGCACCCGCGCTCAGGGGGATGGCCCGCTCGATGGCAAGCCGCAACGGCGTGCGGTCATCCGGCAACTGGTCGACCGTTGTGTCGGTTAGCACCGCGATCATTCCGCACCCGATGTCGACCCCGACGGCCGCCGGCATGACTGCCCGCAGGGTCGGGATGACCGAGCCGACCGTCGCGCCCAACCCCAGGTGGGCGTCGGGCATGAGGGCCAGGTGCGGGTAGATGAACGGCATGGTCGCGGTCGTGCGCGCCTGCTCGAGCGTCTTCTCGTCGAGGATGCTCGCCCAGCTGGCGAGGGTCTTCGAGATCTTCTGCATGATCCTTTCGATTCTCTTCGGTGTTCGTTTCTGTCGTGGGTCGGCGAGTGGATGCTCGACCGACCGGTCCCGAAGAGTCGCGCTCTGCTCCCCCGCGGTGGGAGCCGTGCTCATGGCGAGCACAGAAGAACGACGCCCCGGGCCTCATGGCACGGAGCGTCGCTGGATGTGACGGACCGCCCCTAGATGAGGTCGGGAAGGAAGCGCTCGAGGCGCTGCGCGAGCTGTTCGCGAATCGGCGAATAGGCGAATAGGCCATATTCATGCTCGTGCTCCTTCCGTGGGCGTTGTTCTGGCGCCGGCAGAGTGCAGACGCTCGTGTTTCGCCGCCTGCCGTGTGCAGGCGCGAATCACGACACTAGCTCATGCATCCCGGGCGTGTCGCGCTGGCGGGGGTCACGGTTCTGTCACGGGTTGGCGGTCGAGCAGGGCGAGCAGCGCGTCGACCGTGCGCAGGTTGCGCGCCGTGCCGACGACGCCGAGGGCGCGCAGCAGGCGGGCGAGGTCGAGCTCGGCGCGGCCCGCGCCGTGGGCGTAGCGCACGTGGAGGTCGGAGCCGACGAGCGCCCAATCGTCGTCTCCGCTCGGCACCTCCGCCGCGGCGGTGGGGTCGACGTGGGCGCTGGCCAGCGGCACCAGGTACGAGAAGGCCGGGTCGACGATGACGAAGGGATGCGCATCCCGCGCCGCACGCAACGCCGCCGCATCACGCACGATGACCTCGCGACGGAACCCGAAGCGGGTCTCGACCTGATTCTCGAGGTCGCGCGCGAATGCGAGCGGGTCGCCCGGCGGCGCGGCGATGAGGTTGCCCGAGGCGATGTAGGTCTGCACGTCGGTGGCTCCGAGCTCGGTGGCGAGCGCCCGCAGCTCGGCCATGGGCAGCTTGGCGGTGCCGCCGACGTTGACGGCGCGGAAGAGGAAGACGTGGGTCACGAGACGTCGACCAGTTCGATGTGCACACGTGCCTCATCGCCGGCGATCAGCGCCTCGGCCTGCCGCACGGCCTTCTTCACCGGCAGGACGTAGGCCTGCAGTTTCGCGTCGGGGAACAGGCTCGTCGCCCATTCGCTGCCACCGATGCGCACGCGCACCCGCACGCTGCCGAACCCGTTCGTGAGGCCGTAGGTGCGCGCGTCGATCTCGTCGCTGATGGCGACGGGCACGGTGACGAAGTGCCAGGCGGCGGGGCCGGTCCACTCGTAGAGCTCTGCCGTGAAGTCGTAGGTGATGGTGTCGTCTGCGGATGCTCGCACCGGGTCAGTCTGCCGCAGAGGGGTGACGGTGCTCCCGGTCAAGGGCGCCGTCGATGGCACATGCCGCGAGCGGCACACAGCCTCAGGCTAGGCCTGCGCCCGCTCCAAGACCAACTCGCGCACGCGAGCCGCATCGGCCTTGCCGCCCATCGACTTCATGACGGCACCGATCACGGCTCCGGCCGCCTGCACTTTGCCGTCGCGGATCTTCTCGAGAACATCCGGCTGCGCCGCGAGCGCCGCAATGATCGCCGCGATCAGGGCGCCGTCGTCGGAGAAGACCTGCAGGCCGCGCGACTCGACGACCTGAGCAGGGGTGCCCTCCCCCGCGATGACGCCCTCGACGACCTGACGCGCAAGACGGTCGGTCAGGGCACCGGAGTCGACGAGGGCGACTGCACTAACGTGAGGCCATGTCCGAGAAAGTTGTTGCCGTCGACCTCGGCGTTGTGTGGGATCCGAACGACCCGGACGCGGTGCTCGTCGCAGACGACAGGGGCGCAGCGCTTGCACTGAGACCCCGAGTGGACGACACCGACCAACGCACGGTCATGCTGGTCTGGACCGGGACTCACTACAGCTCGATAGGCGGCCCGAACGACGAAGCAATCTCGGGGCATCGCTTGTATGGCAAGGGCCTTGAGGACGTCGTGTGGATTGGTGAGGTGAGCAACAGCGAGCTGGTCGCGATGCTCGAGAAGCAGAACAGCGTGCACCCGCAGCACGACTCACGCCGGTTCGCTGACCTCGTGCATCACGTTGTTCTCGCCAAGGAACAGGTCATCGAGGTCGTCGCTCGCGACTTAGAGGTTCGGCGCATCGAGGGGTCACGGCAGGAAGCCGCTGTTAGGGCGTTGTTCTAGCGACTAAGTGCGCGACATCCATTGACGGGACTAGGCCGGAGGCTCAGCGCTTCTGGCCCCAAGCACGGCGGTTAGCTGGGTGACGAGCTCGGCCACCTCGTTGACGTCGCGCACTGACTTTCCGCGGCTGGGGCTCACGAGCCTGTCCCAGGTGATCGTGAGGGTGCCCGACGGTCTCACGATGCGCATGAGTAGTTGGGGGGTCACTTCATTTCGCCAGGCAAGGGGGCCTCCTCCTGGACCGCCAACCTCGACCGTTACCTCATCGCTGACATCGGACACCACGACACACCGCGGAACATTGCCGGGGCGGCCGATTGCGACGCCACGGGGGCCAACCGCGCACCGCCAGATGGAGCGGCGGCCATTCCTGATCGTTGCGATCTCCGGCGCAACATCGAGGCCGTCGAAACTCGTAGTGCCGACGAACAGCTGGACGGGCTCACCAACCAGCCGCGAGAGTTCTTGGTCGAGCGCCGCAAGTCGTCCTAGGTACCAGCTTCCAGGCCGAAGGAGCCACACCGCGACCACGACCACAACAACACCGACTGATGCGACAAGCAGTGCGATGGAGAAACGCGACTCGTAGACCCGTGACCCTGGCGGCGCGATGAGGAAGAGAGAAGCCAAGCCCCCGAACACAAGTACAGCGAGCCCAGCCACCAAGAGGGGCGAGCGCCAACCACGCTTCTCAGAGCTCACCAGCGGACTCGCCTTCACTCAGATACGCAGTGCCGTGCAGGTCGCACCCGAGCGCGCCGAGTTCATCGAGCAGTGCGGCCGGGAACACAAACCCGCCTTGGTCGCTATCGCTGAAGCCGCCCCAGATGATGGTCGTGGTGCACATCGGTCTGAGCGACGCGAGGTTGTCGCGCTTGTCACGCAGAAGATCGACCAGCGCGACCAGGCTGCTAGACGAGTCGGTGTCACGACCCTCGCCGGAGTCGAGCCGCCAGAAGGTCTCGCGTGCCGTGCGCTGGACGACGACTCCGCTCGCCTCTGGCCGGCGCGCACCGTGTGGGTCACCAGTATTGCGACTGGCCGCCGGCTCGATGCCCAGCTTCTCCGTGATCTGCTCGACTGTCATTGTCGAACTCGTAATGACGAGCGACGCTGAGCTCTCGACGATCACGGTCGGCGTCAGGCCTGCGCCCGCTCCAGCACCAACTCGCGCACGCGCGCCGCATCGGCCTTGCCGCCCATGGACTTCATGACGGCACCGATCACGGCCCCGGCCGCTTGCACTTTGCCCTCGCGGATCTTCTCGAGAACATCCGGCTGCGCCGCGAGCGCCGCGTCGATCGCCGCGATGAGCGCGCCGTCATCCGAGACAACCTGCAGGCCGCGCGACTCGACGACCTCGGCCGGCGTGCCCTCGCCCGCGATGACACCTTCGACGACCTGACGCGCCAGACGGTCGGTCAGGGCACCGGAGTCGACGAGGGCGACGATGGCCGCGACATCCGCCGGCGTGATCAGGGCGGCGGGCTCGGCGTTCTGGGCGTTGGCGATGCGGGCGATTTCGCCCGTCCACCACTTGCGGGCCTGCTGGGGGGCAGCTCCGGCGGCGACCGTCTCGTCGACCTCGACCAAGAGGCCTGAGTTGACGACGTCGCGGAACTCGAGGTCGCTGAAACCCCACTCTTCCTTCAGGCGGCGTCGGCGGGTGGCCGGGGCCTCCGGGAGAGCATCCCGCAGCTGCTGAATGAGCGCCGGGGCAGGAACCACCGGCAGCAGGTCGGGCTCGGGAAAGTAGCGGTAGTCGTCGGCGTCGCTCTTGACGCGTCCGGGTGAGGTCGTGCCGGTGTCTTCGTGCCAGTGACGGGTCTCTTGCTGGACCTCGCCGCCGGCCGCGAGAATCGCCGCCTGCCGCTGGATCTCGTAGCGGATGGCGCGCTCGACGCTTCTGAACGAGTTCACGTTCTTGGTCTCTGTGCGGGTACCGAGCTTCTCCTGCCCGCGCGGACGCAGCGAGACGTTGGCGTCGCAGCGCAGGTTGCCGCGCTCCATGCGGGCCTCGCTGATGCCGAGGGCGCGCGCGATGTCGCGGATGAGCGAGACGTACGCCGCCCCCAGCGCGGGCGCGTCGGCCTCGGCGCCGATGATGGGCTTCGTCACGATCTCGACGAGCGGAACGCCCGCGCGGTTGTAGTCGACGAGCGAGAACTCGGCGCCCTGGATGCGGCCCGTCGACCCGCCGACGTGCGTCAGCTTGCCGGCGTCTTCCTCCATGTGGGCGCGCTCGATGGGCACCGTGAACAGGCGGCCATCGGGCAGCTCGACCTCGACCTCGCCCTCGAACGCGATCGGCTCGTCGTACTGGCTGATCTGGTAGTTCTTCGGGGTGTCGGGGTAGAAGTAGTTCTTGCGGCTGAACGTGCTGCTCTCGGCGATCTGGCAGCCGAGCGCGAGGCCCAGCGAGATGGCGTAGCTCACCGCCTGCTCGTTGACCACCGGCAGGCTGCCCGGCAGGCCGAGGCAGACCGGGGTGATCGCCGTGTTCGGCTCGGTCACGGCGTTGCCGCTGAAAGCCGGGTTCGGGGCGTCGCTGAACATCTTCGTCTTCGTGCTCAGCTCGACGTGCACCTCGAAGCCGAGCACGGGCTCGAAGAGTTCCAGTGCCTTGTCGAAGTCCATGAGTTCCGCGCGCGCCATGCGTCAATCCTACGGGCGTTGACGGTGGGGTCAGGATGCTCGCGCTCGGTCGCGGCGGGCGGAGAGCATCCACCCCGCACCGTCGACGAGCGCGTGCAGGCCGATGAGAAGCACAGCCGCGGCGGCGGGCCAATCGAACGTGGCGATGAGCACGATGCCCACGATGACGCTCACGTGCAGCACGATCATGCGGGGGTAGGCGCTGAGCATGAGGCGCTGCCCGCGCTGCTCGGGCAGGGGGCCGAAACGGGCGGCGAGCACCTGGGCGGTGCCGCCGATGATCCAGACGAGCAGGGCGGTGAGCCAGTTGACGGGGCTCTGCCCGGCGGCCGTTGGCAGGAAGACGCCGGCCACGAGCAGCAGCACGAAGACGCCGTGCACGAGCGTGAAGATTCCGTAGTGCAGGGCGAAAAAGCTCGCGAGCTCTCGCCCGGCGCCGGGGCCGCGCACGAGCCGGCCATTGACGCGCAGCTCGCCGATGTGCGCGGGGTCGTCGCCGCCCGGCGCATCCGCCGACCGGATCATCGTGATCACCATCGCCACCCCGCGACTGATGTTCTCGAGCCAGTACAACAGGATGATCTCGCGCCAATCCCAGCCCAGCAGCAGCACGCCGGCGAGCGGTAGCGCGGTGTACGCGGCGAGGGTGATCAGGCGGGTCGGCATCGAGAGCGATTCTTGCAGGGGGGTGGATGCTCTGTCTCGGGTGTTCTCGCGGGTTCTCGGGTCGGCTGCCCCTCCGCGGGTGCTGCGCGTCCGCGGGCCTGTGGAGTTTGCCCTACCGCCGCTGGCGCCTGCACGAGAGCGACCGCCGGCCGCCGCCCGCCCGCCGGTTCCTCCTTCCCGCCCGATCGCTGACGCCGTCCGCGCCTCCGGGCGCCCACCCGCCGTTCCCGGCAGCCAACGCACGCCGCCTCTGGGCGCCCTGCCGACGTTCCCGGCAGCCAATGCACGCCGCCTCCGGGCGCCCTGCCGTCCGTTGCCTCGCGCGCTTTCCCCGGCTGCCAGCGAACCCCGCCCCTCCTCCACAAGCCGCCCCAGAACTTCTTATCCACGAGTTTCACTCACGCTCTGTACACCAGTTCTACCCTGCGAGAGAATGAAGCATGCCTCATTCGAACACCGCGACGATCACCCCTCCGGGTGCTGACGCGATGTTCGACGTGCCGGCGCTCGGGCTCTACGCGGGGGCACTCGTGGGCCAGTTGGCTGATGAGGCGTTGCTCGATCTGCAGTCCCGTCTGGCCGAACTGCGGCGTCGCACCGACACTAACCTCGCGGTCGTCGCCGACGAGATCGCCCGGCGCTCGCACCACTCGCTCGGTCATGACGGTCTCGCTCAACGGCTCGGCAGCCGCACTCCGCAGGCTCTCGTTCAGCATCTGACCGGAACGAGCGCGCGCGACGCCGCCGCCCTCGTGCGCGTGGGGTCGATGCTGGGGGCGACTGACAGTGAGCCTGCCGCCCCCGCACGCCCGTGGCTCGAGCCGATCGCCGCAGCCGTCTCCGAAGCGCGAGTGAGCGTCGAGGCGGGCGACACGATCGCTCGGTCGCTCGGCGAGCCTGATGACCACGTCACCGCAGCGCAGCTCGCATCCGCCGCGACCCAGCTCGTCGCCGAAGCAGCCCTGCTCACGCTCGAGCAGTTGGCGGTGCGCGCGCGCAACGCCCGCGCACTGCTCGACCTCGACGGCCAGCCCGAACTCGTCGCCGAACGGGAGCAGTCGCTGCGTGATCGGCGCTACCTCTTCCTCAGCCGCCAAGCCGACGGCATGACCCGCCTGAGCGGACTGCTCGACCCCGAGTCGGCGGCCCTCGTGCGCGACGCCGTCGACGGCGCGACCTCGCCCCGCCGCGGCGGCCCACGTTTTGTGAGCCCCGGCGAGGTGGAGCGCGCTGAGCGCATCACGCGCGACGCGCGCACGACCGAGCAGCTCGCGCTCGATGCGCTCGTCGAGCTCGTGCGCATCGGCGGCGACGTCGCCCCGACCGAAGTGATCGGCACGCGCTCCCCCGCCGTGCAGGTCATCGTCGCCGAACGCGACGTGCGCGCCCGCCGCGGCCTCGCGCGCATCGACGGCCAGACCGAGCCCGTGAGCATCGACACCGCTGACCGGCACGGATGCTCCTCCGGGGTCGTCCCCATCGTCATCGACGCGCGGGGTGACGTCGTGGCGCTCGGCCGCGAGACGCGGCTCTACACCCGACGGCAGCGGCTCGCCCTCGCCGCGCGCGACGGCGGATGCCGGTTCCCCGGCTGCGAACGCCCGCCATCGTGGACAGAAGCGCACCACATCGTCCCCTGGTCCGAGGGCGGAGCGACCGACCTCGCCGACGGAGTGCTGCTCTGCCGGCACCATCACCTGCTGCTGCACAACAACGGCTGGCGATTCGAACGACGCCGGGAATCTGTGGGACGCACGGGGATGGCCGGTGACCTGGTGCTGATCCCGCCGAGATCGATCGACCCCGAGCAGAGACCGATCCCCGCCCCCAGCAAGAGCCCCATCATCGAACGCGAGCGCGCCCTCGCGGGCGCGAGCTAAAGGCGCCCACCCTGGCGCAGATGCGCGGGCGCGAGAACTCGGGGGCGCAAGTGCGGCTCAGGCGGAATCCCGAACGGCGCCCGTGCCTACTAGGCCTGACGCAGCTCCGGAGCCTTCGCCCAGAGCGGCCCGCCCCACTGCGCTTCGAGCAGCTGCTCGATCGCCGCACCCGCCGTGTACAGCCGCGCATCCTCACGCGCCGGCGCCATCAGCTGCAGCCCCACCGGCAGACCATCCTCCGGCGCAAGCCCCATCGGCAGCCCCATGCCGGGCACTCCCGCCAGGTTCGCCGGAATCGTCGTCACATCGTTGAGGTACATCGCCAGCGGATCCGCCAGCTTCTCACCGAACCGGAACGCCGTCGTCGGCGCACTCGGCGACACCAGGATGTCGGCCTGCTCGAAACACGCCGCGAAATCACGCTGAATGAGGGTGCGCACCTTCTGCGCACTGCCGTAGTAGGCGTCGTAGTAGCCCGCCGACAGCGCATACGTGCCGAGGATGATCCGTCGCTTCACCTCAGGCCCGAACCCGGCCTCGCGCGTCGCCCCCATCACGTCCTCGACCGTCCCACCCGGCACCTCGGCCCGCAGCCCGAACCGCACCGAGTCGAACTTCGCCAGGTTGCTCGACGCCTCCGCCGGCAGAATCAGGTAGTACGCGGCGACTGCATATTCGAAGTGCGGCGCACTGACCTCGACGATCTCGGCACCCGCCGCCGCCATCAGCTCGAGCGTCTCGTGGTAGACCGACTTGACGCCCGCCTGGAATCCCTCGCCCTCGAGCTGCTTCACGACACCGACACGCACGCCCTTCAGGGCGTCACCCGACTGGCCGGCCCGCGCGGCCGCCGCCATCGAGGGCCACGCGTCGGGGATGCTCGTGGCATCGCGCGGATCATGCCCGCCGATGACGTCGTGCACGAGCGCAGCATCCAGCACCGAACGGGACACCGGCCCGACCTGGTCGAGCGACGAGGCGAGCGCGATCGCGCCGTACCGGCTCACACCGCCATAGGTGGGCTTCACGCCGACCGACCCGGTGACCGCGGCCGGCTGACGGATGCTGCCGCCGGTGTCACTCCCGAGCGCGACCGGCGCCTCGAAGGCCGACACCGCCGCGGCTGAACCGCCACCGGAACCGCCGGGGATTCGCGTGAGATCCCACGGGTTCTTCGTCGGACCGTACGCCGAGTGCTCGGTGCTCGACCCCATGGCGAACTCGTCCATGTTGGTCTTGCCCAGCGGGATCATGCGCGCGGCGCGGAGACGGGCGACGACCGTCGCGTCGTAGGGCGGAATCCAGCCCTCGAGAATCTTCGAACCCGAGGTCGACGGCATGTCGAGCGTGCACAACACGTCTTTGATCGCGATCGGCACCCCCGCGAGCGCGGGCAGCGCGACCCCGGCCGCGCGATCGGCGTCGACCTGCGCAGCCGTCTCGAGCGCCGCAGCATTGATGTGCAGGAAGGCGTGCACGTCGCCATCGACGGCGCCGATGCGGTCGAGATGCGCCTGGGTCACCTCGACGCTCGAGATCTCGCCCGCGGCGAGGTGCGCGGCGAGGTCGGCGGCCGAGGTGCGCGTGAGGTCCGTGGAGGAGCCTGCGCCGGCTCCCGAGGATGCCGCGGTGCTCACTGCTCCTCCCCCAGGATCGCGGTGACACGGAAACGGCTGCCGTCGTGGTCGGGCGCCCCGGCGAGCGCCTGCTCGGTCGAGAGCGTCTGCCCCGGCTCATCGACCCGCAGCCCGCCCGTCAGCGGAATCGGGTGGCTCGTCGCCGGCACCTCGGGTGTCGCGACCTCCTGCACCTTCGCGACCGAGTCGACGATGGCTCCGAGCTCGCCCGTCAGCTGCTCGATCTCGTCGGGCGTCAGCGCGATGCGCGCGAGCGACGCCAGGTGCGCCACGCGCTCGGGGGTGATCTCAGACATGGTGCCTCTCAGACATGGGGCTGCCAGGGTGACCTTCGGCGGGGATGCTCCAGTCTACTGAGCGCACCCCAACGGTTCGGCCGTGCCGGTCGTCTGAAAGAGTAGAGACGGCGCACGCCGCCCACCCGTCGACGGGAGGCATCATGACCAGCACCAGCACCAGCAGCGGCCGCACGGGCAGCAGCGGCAGCACCGGCAGCGGCAGCGGCGGCAGCAGCAGCAGCAGCAGCACGATCCGCACAACCACCGGCACCGCCCGCCGCACCGCCCGCCGCGGCACCGCGCTCGCAGCCGTCGCGCTCACGCTGTCGGCCGCGACGCTGCTCGCCGGATGCTCCGCTCTCGGCATCGGATCGGGCGCGGGCCTCGGCGGCGACTGGGGACTCGTCTCGGGCGAGGACACCGCGGGCGACTTCGACCTCGCGGTCGGCGGCATCACCATGATCGTGCAGGGGGATGCGATCTCCGGCGTCGCCGCCTGCAACACCTACGGCGGCACGGTCGTCGGCACCGTCGCCGAGGTCGAGCAGCCGTTGCGGGTCGAGCAGCTGTTCCAGACCGAGATGGCGTGCCTCGACGAGGGCGTCATGGAGCTCGAACAGCGGTACCTGGATGCTCTCGCCGGCGTGACGAGCGCCCGACGCCTCGACTCCGACACCGTCGAGCTCATCGGCCCGAGCGTGCGCCTCGAGTTCGACCTGCTCGTGGAGGGGTGAGGTCGCGACACGCATCGCACACGGCTGAGGTCGCGGCACGCCTCGCACACGGCTGAGGTCGCGAGGCCCCTCGTGGAGGGGTGAGACGGGCGCGGCTCAGACCGGCCGGCACTCGCTCTCGCCGAGCAGCGTGCTCGCGCTCTCGCTGACGCGCAGCACCACAAGCTCCCCGTCGGCACTCTCGCCCTTGACTTCGACGACATCGCCGATGGCCGTGCGCGTCACCCGCATACCGGCATCGGTCCACGCGTCCTCGACTCGAGCGGCCGCCGCCTCCACCGACCGCGGCGCCTCACCCACCCGCAGCGCGGGGTAGCGCTCACCCGCCACCCAGAGGGGGATGACGCATGCGCGCGGCGTCGGATCATCCATGGTCTGCCAGTCGCCGCCGATGAGCTGCTGCGCCTCGTCGAGCACCGCGAGGAAGCGTTCTCGGGCTTCGAGGTCGGTGACCGGCGTCGACGACTGCACCGCGCATCCGGTGAGCCCCAGAGCGACGACCGCGACCGCGAGAGTCGTCACGAAGCGTCGGCGCATGGGCCCAGGGTAGTCGCCGCGCCTCCCGCGCGACCGGGTCGTGGCCGCGACTCGCACGAGCGCCCGCACGAGCGGCACCGCGAGCGACACCTCGATCGGCACCGCGGCGATCGGGGGCGCGGCCGCCCCGCGCCGAGGCACCTAGAGCAGCAGGGCGAGCGTGCGCCCGGCATCGCGCTGCGAGCCATCGGTCACGAGCTCGCCCTTGTCGATGCCGATGAGCGCAAGATTGCGCATCGACTCGGTGCCCACACCCCAGTAGTAGTTGTGGCCGATGGATGCGGTGAGCACGCGGTTCGTGATGACGTCGACGGTGCCGGCCACACTCATGATGCGGGCACCGAATTCGGTCGAGCCCGGGTCGGATCCGAAGAACGAGCTGTTCGGGATGGGATCCCACGCCGCCTCACCGACGAAGACGTCGCCGCGCACGTTGAGGTCGTCGACGCCCGTGACGGGGGCTCCGGGCGAGCCGATCATCGCGAGAGCGTCGACCGAGGTGCTGCCGCTCAGTGCGAGCATCGCCGCGGTGGACCCGTAGGAGTGCGCAAGCAGCGAGATGAAGGGCTGGTCGGTGCCGCGCAGGGTCTGCAGCCCGTCGATGGCGCTCGCGATCGCATCCCGACCCTCGTAGGCGAGGTCGAGGCTGCCGACGTTCAGCAGGTGGGGGGTCTGGTAGCCGATCCAGGCGACGGTCGCCACGGTCTCGGCCTCGTCGCTCGCGCCCGCCTCGGCGAGCAGCGAGAGCCACGAGACCTGCTCCTCGTAGAGCCGGGCGGCCGTCTCCGTCCATTCGACGACGTTGCCGCCGACGGTGATGAACATGCCGGGCATGAGGTAGCTGACGTAGTCGGCGGTGTCGAGATCGCCGAGCACGATCGCCACCTTGCCGGCGTCGTGGGTGTCGAGCTGCAGCAGCGACCGGGGCGGGTTGGCGGAGGCGGGCCCGAGGGCGTCGGCGATCGCGTAGAGCATCTGGAGGCGCTGCAGGTTCTGCGTCGCGAGCGCGCGCCCCGCATCCGCCCCGCCCAGTTCCAGCTCACGGATGGTCGACCGCAGCACATCGCGGTTGACGTCGTTGCGCACGGCGACGGGGATGCCGTCGAGGTTGCCGATGAGCTCGGGCGCGGCGGTGGCGAGCGCGCGCTGCGCCGTGCGATCGAGACCTGCCCACCAGCCGGCCACCTGCGGGGCGCCGGGGGGCGCCGCGAGCAGGTCGTGGAGGCGTCGGGGGTTCGCCTCCACATAGTCGCTCACCGCGGTGGGGGGCATCGCGGTGAGGGCCTGCAGCAGGGAGGCACCGGTGAGGTTCGCGATGCTCGTCGCCGACCGGGGGGTGGCGGGAGCCGAGGCGCTAACGCTCTGCTGCTGACTGGTGGGCAGGTCGATCTCCCGCACTTCTGCGGGGGTCGTGATGCTGATGGGCGGGCTCGAGGGGACGGTTGCGTGCACGACGGGGTTCCCCGCCACCGTGGCCACGGTGAGCGAGGCGATCAACACTGCCGTCGCGTCGAACAGCACGCCCGTTTCCCCTTTTGCGCGATGGTCCGGGCATCCCCCGAGACGGTCCCATCAGCGTTTTTCCATGGTATGCGAAGAATGTCCCCTTTTGGGGGGGTGTACTGAACATTCTTCTCAACCGACATCCAGCCGTTACACGGGCGTCATCAGGGCGTCGGGCGCGGCCCAGGACGTCGCACCCTCATCGCGACCCAGAGCATCGGGCGCGGTTCAGGACGGCGCACCCTCATCGAGACGCAGGGCGTCGGGCGCTGCTCAGGACGTCGCGCCCTCGTCAAGACCCAGGGCATCGGGCCCCTCGCGCACGAGTACCGCGAACTGCGCGGCATCGATGATGCGC
Organism: Microcella humidisoli; assembly: GCF_024362325.1. Classification (NCBI taxonomy): domain Bacteria; kingdom Bacillati; phylum Actinomycetota; class Actinomycetes; order Micrococcales; family Microbacteriaceae; genus Microcella; species Microcella humidisoli. The sequence continues at coordinate 1,889,983 of NZ_CP101497.1, read as the reverse complement.
ACACCGAGCTCTTCGGCCTTCGCGAGCTTCGAGCCGGCTCCGGGCCCCGCGGCGACGAAGTCGGTCTTCTTCGAGACGCTGCTGGCCGCCTTGCCGCCCGCCGCGATGATGGCCTCCTGGGCTCCCTCGCGCGTGAAGCCCTCGAGTGATCCGGTGGCGACGACGGTGAGCCCCGCGAGCACTCCCCCGGCCGCGGCGGCCGCACCGGGCCCGGCGTGGCCGGGCGTCGTGAACTGCACGCCGGCGGCAGCCCAGCGCTCGACGATCTCGACGTGCCAGTCGACCGCGAACCACTCCTGCACCGCCTCGGCGATGATCGCACCCACGCCGTCGACCGCCGCGAGCTCGTCAAGGCTCGCCGCGCGAATCGCCTCCAGCGACCCGAACCAGTCGGCAAGCGCACGGGCCGCGACCGGCCCGACATGACGGATGTTGAGCGACACGAGGAGCCGCCACAGGGGCTTCGTCTTCGCCTTCTCGAGCTCGTCGAGCAGCTGCGTCGCGAGCGCGCTCGGCACAGTGACCGCCTGCTTGCGGATGCCGCGCGCGCGCAGCTCGCCGGCGTCGAGCCCGGCGGCCTCGGGTCCGTAGCGTTGTTCGACCCGCCGGAACGGCGACCGACGCTTGGCCTCGCCGTCGTCGTCGAGCTTCGGCAGCCCGGTCTCGGCGTCGCGCACGATGACCTCGATGGGGAGCAGCTGCTCGACGGTGAGGTCGAAGAGTGCGGCTTCGGTGACGAGGGGCGGAGCATCCGGAACCAGCGGCTGCGTGAGCGCTGCCGCGCTGATCTCGCCGAGCCCTTCGATGTCGAGGGCCCCGCGGCTGCCGATGTGCTCGACGCGACCGCGCACCTGGGCGGGGCAGCTGCGCGCGTTGGGGCAGCGCAGGTCGATGTCGCCCTCTTTCGCGGGCCGCAGCTCGGTGCCGCACTCGGGGCAGTTCGTCGGCATGACGAACTCGCGTTCGGTGCCGTCGCGCAGCTCGACGACCGGCCCGAGCACTTCGGGGATCACATCGCCGGCCTTGCGCAGCACGACGGTGTCACCGATGAGCACGCCCTTCGCCTTGACGACGTCTTGATTGTGCAGCGTGGCCTGCCGCACCTCGCTGCCGGCGACGCGCACCTTCTCCATCACGGCGAAGGGAGTGGCGCGACCCGTGCGGCCGACGCTCACGACGATGTCGAGCAGTGTCGTGTTGACCTGCTCGGGCGGGTACTTGTAGGCGATCGCCCAGCGCGGGGCGCGGCTCGTCGCGCCGAGCTCGCCGTGCAGGGCCAGCTCGTCGACCTTCACGACGACGCCGTCGATCTCGTGCTCGACGGCATGGCGGTGCTCGCCGTGGAAGGCGATGTACTCGGCGGCGTCGGTGGCGCTGTCGTGCACGCGGAAGTGGCTGCTGATCGGCAGACCCCAGCGCTCGAGCAGGCCGTAGACCTCGCTCTGCGCGGTGACGGGCGGGTTCGGCCAGGCGCCGATGCCGTGCACGAGCATCCGGAGTCGGCTGAGGCGATCGCGCATGCGCGCGAGCTGCTCGTCGTTCTTGCCCTCCGCCTTCTGGCGCAGGCTGCCGCTCGCCGCGTTGCGCGGGTTGGCGAACTCGCGCTCGCCCGCCTCGCGCTGCAGGGCGTTGAGCTCGTCGAACGCCGCCTTCGGAATGAAGACCTCGCCGCGCACTTCGACGAGGTCGGGCAGCTCGTCGGGGTCGCCCGCGAGCCGAGTCGGGATGCCCGCCACACGCAGCACGTTCTGCGTGACGTCTTCGCCCACGCGTCCGTCGCCGCGCGTGGCGGCCGTGACGAGCTGCCCGCGCTCGTAGCGCAGGTTGAGGGCCAGGCCGTCGATCTTGAGCTCGCACAGCCACCGCACCGACCGGCCGGCGTCGCGCTCGACCTTCGCGGCCCACTCGGCGAACTCCTCGGCGCTGAACACGTTGTCGAGGCTCAGCATGCGTTCGGCGTGCTCGACCGGGGCGAAGAGGGTCGTCTCGGCGACGCCGCCGACGGTCTGCGTCGGGCTGTCCTGGCTCTGCAGCTCGGGGAACGCGTGCTCGATGAGCTCGAGCCGCCGCACGAGGGCGTCGTAGGTGGCGTCGTCCTCCAGCACGGTGTCGCGCGCGTAGTAGGCGTCGCGCAGCTCGAGGATGCGGCTCGTGAGCGCCTCGACCTCGGTGCGGGCCTCGTCGCGCGTCAGGTCATCAACACCGCGGGCATCCACATCGATCTCGGGGGTCTCAGCCACGCGCACAGTCTAGGAGCGACCCCTGTCAGGAACCCAGGACGCGGTCGAGGTAGTCGTTGGTGAAGACCCGATCAGGGTCGAGCCGGTCGCGCACGGCGAGGAAGTCGTCGAAGCGCGGGTACGCGGGCCGCAGGTCGGCGGCGGCGCGGGTGTGCAGCTTGCCCCAGTGCGGGCGTCCGTCGTGCGCGCGCAGGATCGCTTCGGCGGCCGTGAAGTAGTCATGAGCATCCTCGCGGTGGTAGCGATGCACGGCGATGTAGCTGCTCTCGCGGCCGTGCGCGGTCGAGAGCCACACGTCGTCGGCGGCCGTCGCCCGCACCTCGATGGGGAACGAGATGCGCCAGCTATTCTGCTCGATGACCCGGTCGAGCTCGCGCAGGATGGGGGCGACGGCGTCGAGCGGCACCGAGTACTCCATCTCGCGGAACCGAACCTTTCGCTCGCTCGCGAACACGCGGTGCGAGTAGTCGGCGACCTGCCGGTTGAAGGCGACCCCGCTCGCGAGCCGGTTGAACGCCGGGATCGTGCCCGGAGCGATCGAGCCGATGCGGCAGAGCACCTCGTAGAGCCCGTTGCCGAGCAGGTCGTCGTCGACCCAGCGTTTGACGCGGCCGACCGGCTGCCGCGAGGCGTCGGCGGGCAGCCGCGTGTTGCTGCGCGTGAGCGCGAGCCGGGTGTGCGGAAACCAGTAGAACTCGACGTGGTCGGCCTGCGCAGAGCGGGTCGGCCAGTCGTCGAGCACGGCATCGAGGGGCTCCGGATGCTCGTCCGCCGCGAGCACGAACGTCGGCACGGTCTGCACGGTGAGGTCGACGAGCACCCCGAGGGCGCCGAGCCCGAGGCGCGCGGCCGGCCACAGCTCGGCGTTCTCGGTGGGGCTGACGGGCAGCAGGCGGCCGTCGGCGGTCGCGAGCGTCACGCTCCGAAGTTGCGTGGCGAGGCCGCCGAAGGCTCGACCGGTGCCGTGCGTGCCCGTGCTCAGCGCGCCCGAGATCGACTGCACGTCGATGTCGCCGAGGTTCTCGAAGGCGAGACCGTGCTCGTGCAGCATGGCGGAGGCGGCGTGCAACTTCGTGCCCGCGGCGAGCGTCACGAGGCCGGTGGTGGCGTCGATGCGGGTGATGCCCGCGAGGTCGGTCAGGTCGAGCTGCACGCCCGGGGCGACGGCGATGCCCGTAAATGAGTGGCCGGAGCCGATCGCCTTGACGGGCAGTCCGTCGGCGCGAGCACGGGCGATCGCCGCGACGACCTCGTCGCCGCTCGCGGGCCGCTCGACGCGCACGGGCGTGACCTGCTCGGTGCGGGTCCAGTTGCGCCACGGGCGCGGGGCGTGTGCGCGCCTCGCGCGGGGTTCGGTCGCCGGTGCGGCGGCCATCTCGGTCGCGCGGGTCTCGCTCACAAAAACACCTTCCCTTCGCCGCGGTACGTCGGCAGCTCGCCCGTCGCCCGCTCGCCGTCGACGACGACGTAGGCATCGAGGTGCTCGGCGAGCTCTCCGGCTTTCGTGTGGCGCAGCCAGACCCGGTCGCCGACGGGCAGCGTGCGGGCGGCCGGCCCGCGCAGCGGAGTCTGCACCTCGCCGGCACCCTCGGCGCCGAGCATCCGGAACCCCTCGGGCCAGACCACCTGCGGCAGACGGTCGGCGGCGGGTGGCCCGCTCGCGATCCAGCCGCCGCCGAGCAGCGTGACGATGCCGTCGGTCGGGCGCCGCACGACGGGCAGCGCGAAGGCCGCCGCCGGCGCGGGCGTGAAGCCGCGATAGGTGTCGAACAGGTGCGGGCCGAGGAGGCCGCTGCCGGCGGCGAGCTCGGTGACGCTCGGGTCGGCGGCGGTCGACTCGAGCGACCCGGTGCCGCCGCCGTTGACGAACTGCAGGGGCGTGCCGGCCTCCTCGGCGACGGCGCGCACCGCCGCGATCGCGCGCCCGCGACGCTCGGCGAGCTCGGCGCGCGATCGGCGCTGGATGCCGCGCACGAGCGCGCCGCGCAGGGGGCGGCCCGGAGGCGCGTCGCCGAGTCCCGCGATCTGCGCCTCGTAGGCCATGACGCCGACGAGCGTGAAGCCGGGGCGCTCGGTGACCGCACGGGCGAGGGCGGCGAGCTGCGCCGGCTCGTGCAGCGGGCTGCGGCGCACGCCGAGGTGGCCGAGCGGGCCGCGCCAGCTCGCATCGAGCTCGAGGGCGATGCGGATGCTCGGCCGCGCCCCCGGCGCGACGACCGCGTCGACCAGGTCGAGGTGGGCGACGTCGTCGATCATGAGCGTCACGCGCGCGGCGAGCTGCTCGTCGGCGGCGAGCCGCGCGAGGGCCGCGCGATCGGTTGTGGGGTATCCGAGCACGACGTCGTCGATGCCGCCGCCGGGCTGGCTGGGGTCGGCGAGCCACAGCGCCTCGGGCAGCGTGTAGGCGAGCACTCCCGCGAAGCCGGGGCGCGCGAGCACGGCATCGAGCACGCCGCGCACGCGGATCGACTTGCTCGCCACCCGGATCGGTACTCCCCCGGCACGACGCACGAGGTCGGCGGCGTTGTACGCGAGGGCCGCGCGATCGATGACGCCGAGCGGCGGGTCGAGGTGCGCCGTCGCCGCGGTGAGCCGCGGCCAGAAGGCGGCGGGGTCAGCGCCCGGGCGCTCGCGCGGGACATCGCTCAGGCGCAGCAGCTCGGCGGTCACGGCGCCAGTCTAGAGAGCGGCAGACCCCACCGGCACAGCGCTGACCGTGCGGTCGATCGTGCACTGGCCGAGCACGCGCGTCCCCACGTAGATCACGGCCGTCTGCCCCGGCGCGACGCCGAGCAGCGGCTCGTGCACCTCGACGACGAGCTCGCGGCTCGCGGGCGCATCCGGCTCGTCGGCCTCGGCGGGTACCACGATCACGCGGGCGACCGCGGGCACGGGGTCGGCGTGAGCCCGCACCTGCACGTGGCAGTCGAACGGGAGGAGGGCATCCGGAGCATCGGGGTCGGGGGCGGGATCAGCAGCAAGATCAGCGCTCGTGATGCCGCTCGCGATCGGGTCGAGCCCCGCCCACGTGAAGCGGCGCCCGGCGAGCTCGCGGATCGCGAGCGCCTCGCGCGGCCCGACGACGACCTCGTTCGTGCGCGGGCGCACCTCGAGCACGAAGCGCGGACGACCATCGGGCGCAGGTACGCCGAGGTTGAGTCCGCGCCGCTGACCGACGGTGAAGCTCGTCGCCCCATCGTGCGCACCGACGATGGCCCCGGACCGGTCGACGATCGCGCCCTCGACGGGCTCGATGCGGTCGGCGAGCCAGCCGCGCGTATCGCCGTCCGGGATGAAGCAGATGTCGTGACTGTCGGGCTTCTGCGCGACCGTGAGCCCGCGCGCGGCCGCCTCGGCGCGCACGACGGCCTTCGACGGCGTCGTGCCGAGCGGGAACATCGCGTGCGCGAGCTGCTCGGTCGTCAGCACGCCGAGCACGTACGACTGGTCTTTCGCCTCATCGGAAGCGCGGTGCAGCTCGCGGTTGCCAGCCTCGTCGGTGACGATGTGGGCGTAGTGCCCGGTCGCGACCGCGTCGAATCCAAGGGCGAGCGCCTTCTCGAGCACCGCGGCGAACTTGATGCGCTCGTTGCAGCGCATGCAGGGGTTGGGGGTGCGGCCCGCGGCGTACTCGGCGATGAAGTCGTCGACGACGTCGGCCCGGAAGCGCTCGCTGAAGTCCCAGACGTAGAACGGGATGCCCAGCAGTTCGGCCGCGCGACGCGCATCGAGGCTGTCTTCGATCGTGCAGCAGCCACGGCTGCCGGTGCGCAGCGTGCCGGGCATGCGGCTGAGCGCGAGGTGCACGCCGACGACGTCGTGGCCCGCGTCGACGGCGCGCGCAGCCGCGACGGCGCTATCGACGCCGCCGCTCATCGCTGCCAGAACCCGCATGCCTCCAGGGTACGCGGCGCCGCCGGGTGGATGCTCGGCGCACGGTCGGCGAGACCGCGCTCACCGCCCGAGGCGCGACGCTCTCGGCGGCGGAGGCGCAGCGACTTTAGCGCCCGAGGCGCGGCTGCTGCCCTGCGAGCCCCGCTGCCTGCGCACGCTCGACCGCCTCGGGCAGCGCGGCGAGCAGGGCGTCGATCTCGTCGACCGTCGTCGCCGGGCCGATCGTGATGCGCAGCGCGCCGCGAGCATCCGCCTCGCTGAGACCCATCGCGAGCAGCACGTGGCTGGGTTCGGGCACCCCGGCCTGGCAGGCCGAGCCGGTCGAGACGGCGATGCCGCGCGCGTCGAGCAACATGAGCAGCGAGTCGCCCTCGGCGCCGGGCACCGTCAGGTGCAGCGTGCCGGGCAGAGCGAGCGCGTCGAGCTCTGCGGCTCGCACGGGGTCGGGCTCGGCGGCCGCGGTGCCGGCAGCCGCGGTGCCGGCGGCACCATGCAGCACGGCCTGCGGCACCGCGCTCCGGATGCCCGCCGCAAGCCGCTCCCGCAGCGCACGCTTGTGCGCGGCCCGCTCGGCGAGCTCGGCGTGCGCGAGCTCGGCCGCGACGGCGAAAGCCACAGCGCCCGCGGCGTCCATGGTTCCCGATCGCCCGCGCTGCTGCCCGCCGCCGTGCTGCAGCGGCACGACCTCGGCACCACGGCGCAGCACGAGCGCCCCGACCCCGACCGGGCCGCCGATCTTGTGCGCCGAGATCGAGAGCGCCGAGACCCCCGGCGGCAGCGGATCGAGCTGCACCTGCCCGTAGGCCGCGATCGCGTCGACGTGCACGGGCACGGCGACGGCCGCGGCGAGCGCGGCGGCCTCGGCCACCGGCTGCAGCGTGCCCACCTCGTTGTTGGCGTGCAGCATCGTGAGCAGGGCGACATCGGATCCGTCGCCGAGCGCCTCCGAAAAGCCGTCGAGCAGCAGCCGACCGAGCGCGTCGACCTCGAGCCACGTGAGCTCGGCCCCCTCGTGCGCGGCGAGCCATTCGACGGCGTCGAGCGCCGCGTGGTGCTCGGTGCGCGGCACGAGGATGCGTCGTCGGGAGGCGCTCGCGTTGCGCGCCCAGAACATCCCCTTGATGGCGAGGTTGACCGCCTCGGTGCCTCCACCCGTGAGCGTGAGCTCGATCGCGTCGACTCCGAGCGTGGAGGCGATGCGGGCCCGCGCGTCGTCGACCGCGGCGCGCGCACGCTGGCCCGCCCCATGGATCGACGAAGGGTTGCCGACGAGCTGCAGCGCCTCGACGTAGGCGTCGCGAACGGCGGCCGGCATGGGTGAGGTGGCGGCATGGTCGAGGTAGATCACGCGGGCCTCCTCTCGGCGCACGGTCGATGCGGCGGCGGTGAACAGCGCTCGTCTCGCGTTGACCTAGCCTAAGACGCATGGCCTCGAACGACCCCCTCGGGCATCTCGGCGTGCGGCAGACCGCCCGCGGCGGCGAGTTGCGGGTGTTCAGCGCTCACGCGACCGCCGTCGAGCTGTGCATCTTCGCGCCCGACGACCCGACGTGGATCGCCGAGACCCACGACCTGCACCGCATGAAATCGGGCATCTGGCACATCACGACCCGGTCGCTCGCCCCGGGTGTGCGCTACGGCCTTCGCGTCGACGGCCCCACGGGGCCGACCCACGCCTTCGACCCCGAGCGCGTGCTGCTCGACCCCTACGCGCGCGGTCTCGCGCGCACGCCCGATGGCGACTGGCGCGGCTACGTGCAGGATGACGCCTTCGACTGGGCGGGCGTGCAGAAGCCGCGCATCCCCCTCGATCACACGGTGCTCTACGAGGCGCACGTCAAGGGCCTCACGAAGCTCGCCCCCGAGCTGCCCGACGAGCTGCGTGGCACCTACGCCGGGCTCGCCCACCCCGCGACGATCGGCTACCTGAAAGAGCTCGGCATCACGACCATCGAGCTGCTGCCGGTGCACCAGTTCGTGAGCGAGCAGCGACTGCAAGGCCAGGGGCTCGTCAACTACTGGGGCTACAACACGCTCAACTTCTTCACGCCGCACGCGGCGTACGCCACCCGCTCGGCGCAGTTCGGCGGCACGGGCGCGGTGCTGCGCGAGTTCAAGGGCATGGTCAAGCTGCTGCACGAGGCGGGTCTCGAGGTCGTGCTCGACGTCGTCTACAACCACACCTCGGAGGAAGGACCGGAGGGTCCGACGACGAGCTTCCGCGGCATCGATGCCGCGAGCTACTACCGGCAGACCCCCGAGGGCGCCTACATCGATACGACGGGCTGCGGCAACACGATCGACTTCTCGCTCCCGGCCGCGCAGCGCCTCGTGCTCGACTCGCTGCGCTACTGGGCGAACGAGGTGCAGGTCGACGGCTTCCGCTTCGACCTCATGGCCACTCTGGGACGCGGGGCGAACGCCGAGTTCGACCCCGAGCATCCCCTGCTGCGGGCGATCCTCGACGACCCGGCGCTGCAGGGCGTCAAGATGATCTCCGAGCCCTGGGATGTCGGCATGGGCGGCTGGCAGGTCGGCCACTTCCCGCACGGCTACCACGAGTGGAACGACGGGTTCCGCGATCGCGCGCGCGCCTTCTGGCTGACGGATGCCGGCGCAGCTCGGGAGCACGGCACGGCGCCCGAAGGCATCGGGTCGCTCGCACGGCGCATCACCGGCAGCGCCCACGTCTTCGCCCACGAGCGCGGGCCGCTCGCGAGCGTCAACTTCATCACGGCGCACGACGGCTTCACCGTGGCCGATCTGACCGCCTACAACGTCAAGCACAACATCGGCAACGGCGAAGACAACCGCGACGGCACCGACAACAACCGCTCCTACAACTTCGGAGTGGAAGGACTCACCGACGACCCGGCCATCACGACGGCGCGGCGCAAGGCCATGCGCAACCTCATGGCGACCCTGCTGCTGAGCGCCGGCATGCCCATGATCACGGCGGGCGATGAGGTGGGCCGCAGCCAGCGGGGCAACAACAACGCCTACTGCCACGACAGCGAGCTCACCTGGCTCGACTGGAATCACGAGGGCTGGCAGCAGGACCTGTACCGCGTCGTGCAGCGCCTGCTGCGGCTTCGCCGCGAGAACCCCGCCCTGCGCCCCGTGCGCTACGGCCGCTGGGGCGAGACGGTGCCGAACGCGACCCAGATGGACTGGTACAACAAAGAGGGCCTCGCGATGACGATGGAGGACTGGGACTCCCCCGCCGAGCGCACCCTGCAGTACCTCGCCGCCTCGACGCCCGAGTTCGAAGAGTTCAACCGCATCCTGCTCATCGTGCACGGCATCGAGGAGCCCGTGGAGGTCACGCTTCCCGCGCACGAGGGCGTCGACGGCTACACGCTGCTGTGGGACAGCTCGCACGACGACATCAGCGAGCTCGTCTCCGAGCACGCCCCGGGCGAGACCCTCGCGGTCGGCCCCGCGTCGATGCTGCTGTTCCGCGCGCACGGCTGAGTGCACGGTCGGGGCATGGTCAAGCAGGCGGGCGCGCGGCCCGGGGCGAGCGGGCCGGGCACGCCCGCGACGGTGGCGCTCGTCGCGGCGGGCATCCCGTTCACCGCGCACACGTACGCGCACGACCCCGCCACCACGAACTACGGCCTCGAGGCCGCGCACGCGCTGGGGCTCGACCCCGACCGCGTGTTCAAGACGCTGCTCGCCGAGGCGGACGGCCGACTCGTCGTCGGCATCGTGCCGGTCACGGGGATGCTCGACCTCAAGTCGCTCGCCGCGGCCGTCGGAGCCAAACGCGCCGTCATGGCCGACCCCTCCGTGGCCGAGCGCAAGACCGGATACGTCGTGGGCGGCATCTCGCCCATCGGTCAGAAGGCCGCCCTGCCGACGGTGCTCGACGAGACGGCCGCGCTGTGGGAGACCGTCTACGTCTCGGGCGGCCGGCGCGGTTTCGACATCGAGCTCGCGCCCGACGACCTGCTGCGCGTCACGAGCGGTCAGCTGGCTGATATCGCCCGCTGATCCGCGGCGGCGGCACAGACGGCGGGGCGCCCGCGAGCGCCCCGCCGCCAGCGATCAGTGCGCGACGGCGACGAGGCCGAGCTCGGCCGGGTTCGCGAGCAGCGCGTGCTTCGGGGTGACCCGCACGTTGTAGCCGAACGATCCCGAGCGTGCGAGCGGCACCATGCCGACGAACGTCGCGGGCTGGCCCAGCTCGTGCTCGGCGAGTTCGAGCGGCTGACGCCGAACATCCACGAGGTCGTCGCCGTTGCGGGCGCGCCCGAAGGCGACCTCGACGAGCACGTCGTCGGGCGAGAGGCCCGCGAGCTGCACGTGCGCGCGCACCTTGAGCTCGTCGCCGACCTGCGGCGACTGCACCCCGCCCGACTCGACGTGCGTGACCGACACGTGCGGCCACTCGGCGGCGACGCGCGCCTTCCAGGCCGCGAGCTCGCGCGCCGGCCGGTGGTCATCGGCCGTGATGGCGCGCTCGGCGTGCGCGGCGGGCACGTAGAGCCGCTCGACGTACTCGCGCACCATGCGGTCGGCCGAGAGCTCGGGCGAGAGCGTCGCGAGCGTGTGCCGGATGCTCTGCAGCCAGCGGCGCGGCAGACCCTCGGCGTCGCGGTCGTAGTAGCGCGGCGCGATCTGGTGCTCGATGAGGTCGTACATGGCCTCGGCCTCGAGCTTGTCGCGCTCGGCGCCGTCGCCCGCGGCGTCGGCCGTGGGGATGGCCCAGCCGTTCTCGGCGTCGTAGTACTCGTTCCACCAGCCGTCGAGGATCGACAGGTTCAGCGATCCGTTGAGGGCCGCCTTCATGCCGGATGTTCCGCACGCCTCGAGCGGACGCAGCGGGTTGTTCAGCCAGATGTCGGTGCCCGGGTAGAGCAGCCGCGCCATGCCGATGTCGTAGTTCGGCAGGAAGACGATGCGGCGGCGCAGCTCGGGATCGGCCGCGAACTGCACGAGCTTCTGGATGAGCGCCTTGCCGCTGTCGTCGGCGGGGTGCGACTTGCCCGCGATGACGAGCTGCACGGGGCGCTCGGGGTGCGTGAGCAGCGCGCGCAGGCGATCGGGGTCGTGCAGCATGAGGGTCAGGCGCTTATAGGTGGGCACGCGGCGCGCGAAGCCGATCGTCAGCACGTCGGGGTCGAGCAGCTCGCCCATCCAGCTCGGCGCGGCGACGCCCGGGTTCTGCTCGGCCCAGGCCGCCGTGACACGCTCGCGCGCGTCGGTCACGAGCTGCTCGCGCATGGCGCGCCGCACGGCCCACAGGTCGGCGTCGGTGACGGCCTCAGAGCGCCAGTCGCACGACGAGGTCTCGTAGGTGCCGAGCTTCTCCTTCGCGAGCGCGACCATGCGCGGATCGGTCCACGTGGGGGCGTGCACGCCGTTCGTCACCGAGGTGATCGGCACGTCATCCTGATCGAAGCCCTCCCAGAGGGCGCCGAACATGCCGCGCGAGACGTCGCCGTGCAGCTTGCTCACGCCGTTCGCGCGCTGGGCGAGGCGCAGGCCCATGACCGCCATGTTGAAGACGGCGGGGTCGCCGCCCTCGTAGTCCTCGGTGCCGAGCGCGAGCACGTCGGGCGCGCTCACGGCGGGCAGCAGATCGGTCGAGAAGTAGCGCTCGATGAGCTCGCCGTCGAAGCGGTCGATGCCGGCGGGAACCGGCGTGTGGGTGGTGAACAGCGTGCCGGCGCGCACGACCTGGAGGGCCTCGGTGAACGAGAGGCCTTCGGCGATGAGGTCGCTAATGCGCTCGAGGCCGAGGAAGCCGGCGTGGCCCTCGTTGGTGTGGAACACCTCGGGGGCGGGAGTGCCGGTGACGTCGACGTAGCGCTTGATCGCGCGCACGCCGCCGATGCCGAGCAGCAGCTCCTGCAGCAGTCGGTGCTCGCCGCCGCCGCCGTAGAGCCGATCGGTCACGCCGCGCAGCTCGTCGCTGTTGTCGTGGATGTCGGTGTCGAGCAGCAGCAGCACGACGCGGCCGACCTGCATCTGCCAGACGCGCGCGTGCAGGGCGTCGCCGCCGGGCAGGCGCAGCGAGATGCGCACGGCGCTGCCGTCGTGCTCGCGCAGCATCTGCATCGGGAGTCCATCGGGGTCGATGAGCGGGTAGCTCTCCTTCTGCCAGCCGTCGCGGTCGATCGCCTGGCGGAAGTAGCCGGCGCGGTAGAAGAGGCCGACGCCGATGAGCGGCAGGCCCAGGTCGCTCGCGCTCTTGAGGTGGTCGCCGGCGAGGATGCCGAGACCGCCCGAGTACTGCGGAATCGCCGAGGCGATGCCGAACTCGGGCGAGAAGTAGGCGATGCGCTGCGGGGCGTCGGGCAGCGACTGGTACCAGCGCGGCTGCTCGAGGTAGGCGGTGAGGTCGGCGCGCAGCGCCTCGGCCTCGGCCATGAACGCGCTGTCGGCGGCGAGCTCGTCGAGGCGGGCGGGGTCGACGGCGCCGAGCAGTGCCACGGGGTCGTGGTCCAGGTCTTCCCAGCGCTGCGGGTCGATGCGCGCGAACAGCGCCTTGGTGGGCTCGTGCCACGACCAGCGCAGGTTGGCGGCGAGCGCCGCGACGGCGGCGAGCGACTCGGGCAGGACGGTACGGACGGTGAAGCGGCGGATCGCCTTCACGCTCATCACTCCTCGGCACGGGGCGTGGTGGGGGCACCCCGCGTTTCACTCTAGGCGAGTGCGCGGGCGATCGGGAACCGGTTCCAGCCCGGCGGGCGGCACGAGAGGAGCTCGCGCGAAGCTCGCACGGCGCTCGGGGGCCGTTAACGACGAACAGGACCGGTACTCGCGATTGGGGGGAATCGAGTCTCGGTCCTGCACCACGGGGCGATTCGGGTTGCTCCGTGCTAGTCGGGGAACGCTCGGGCCGTTTCGGGTATGCGGCCGGTTCGTTTTCCGAACATCACTGTACGACGCAGGGGCACCGCGCTCCAGGTCTTGACGAAGATTCGTGTACCCCAGTCGGGGTACATTTAGTCCCCCCTTGTGCCGACACGGCCCGCGAGGCTGGCGTCCGGGCCCGCGCGACCCGCGCATCCACCCCGCCCCCGGCGTAGGGTCAAGGGGTGGCAACGACGCAGACACCGCCCTTCACCCACCGCATCGGGCGCATCCCGATCCGTCACTTGAGCCCCCAGCAGCCCGAGAACCGCTGGCCGAGCAAAGCCTTCGCCGGCGAGGTCGTGCCCTTCGCCGCCACGGTGTTCCGCGAGGGCCACGACATCCTCGGCGCCGAGGTCGTGCTCACGGCCCCCGACGGCACGGTCGAGCGCCACCCCCTCGAGCAGCGAGTCGCCGGCACCGACCGCTGGCAGACCGAGGTGCCGCTCGAGCAGACGGGCACCTGGCGCTGGCACGTCGAGGCCTGGGCCGACGACTGGGCGACCTGGCTGCACGCCGCCACCGTCAAGATCGCGGCGGGCGTCGACGTCGAGCTCATGCTGCTCGAGGGCGCCCAACTGCTCGAGCGGGCGGCGACCCACGCGGCGGGCGACCCGGCGGCCTCGGTGCTGACGGATGCGCGCACCGCCATGTCGACGACCACGCTGACCCCGGCGGCGCGCCTCGCCGTCGCGACCGACGCTCGCGTCGTCGCCGCCGTCGGCCGGCACCCGCTGCAGAGCCTCCGCACGGCGAGCGAGTGGCTCGCCCTGCACGTCGAGCGCACGCGCGCCGCCGTCGGCAGCTGGTACGAGTTCTTCCCCCGCTCAGAAGGCGCCAAGCGCCGCAAAGACGGCTCGTGGCAGAGCGGCACCTTCGCGACCGCGACCAAGCGCCTGCCGGCCGTGGCGAGCATGGGCTTCGACGTGCTCTACCTGCCGCCCATCCATCCGATCGGCCGCCTCAACCGCAAAGGCCCCAACAACACGCTCACACCCGGACCCCACGACCCCGGCAGCCCCTGGGCCATCGGCTCGAGCGAGGGCGGCCACGACGCCGTGCACCCCGACCTCGGCACGGTCGCCGACTTCGAGGCCTTCGTCGCGGCCGCGGCCAAGAACGGCATCGAGGTGGCCATCGACCTGGCCCTGCAGTGCGCGCCCGACCACCCGTGGGTGAGCGAGCATCCCGAATGGTTCACGACGCTGCCCGACGGCACGATCCGCTACGCCGAGAACCCGCCGAAGAAGTACCAGGACATCTACCCCCTCAACTTCGACAACGACTTCGAGGGACTCAGCCGTGAGGTGCTGCGCATCGTGCTGCTGTGGATCGAGCGGGGGGTGCGCATCTTCCGCGTCGACAACCCGCACACCAAGCCGCTGCACTTCTGGGAGTGGCTGCTGCACGAGGTGCGCTCCGCCCACCCCGACATCGTCTTCCTCGCCGAGGCCTTCACGCGGCCGCCCATGATGCAGGCCCTCGCCGGAGCCGGATTCCAGCAGTCGTACACCTACTTCACGTGGCGCAACACGAAGGTCGAGCTCGAGACCTACCTCGCCGAGCTCAGCCGCGAGACGAGCGCCTTCCTGCGGCCCAACCTCTTCGTCAACACGCCCGACATCCTCACCGAGTACCTGCAGTTCGGGGGTGTTCCCGCCTACAAGGTGCGCGCGGCGATCGCCGCCACCGCGAGCCCCACGTGGGGCGTCTACGCCGGGTACGAGCTCATCGAGAACGTCGCGCGGCCGGGCAGCGAAGAGAACATCGACAACGAGAAGTACGAGTACAAGCCGCGCGACTGGGCGGCTGCCGAGAAGGCCGGGGCATCGATCGCGCCGTACCTGACGACGCTCAACCGCATCCGCAACGAGCACCCCGCGCTGCGCCAGCTGCGCAACCTGAGCGTGCACTGGAGCGACGACGAGGCGATCCTCGTCTACGCGAAGGTGCTTCCCGGTCGCTTCGTGCGCAGTGGGCGCAGCGACGGCATCATCGTCGTCGCGAACGTCGACCCGCACTCTGCCCGCCAGACGACCGTGCACCTCGACCTCGCGGCGCTCGGGCTCGAGCCCGGATCGACCTTCGACGTGAAAGACCTCATCACGGGCGAGAAGTTCCGGTGGGGCGCCGACAACTTCGTGCGGCTCGACGCCTTCGTCGAGCCCGTGCACATTCTGCGTATCGAGTACCCGAAGGGCACGTGATGGTTGCGAAGAAGAAGGACGGTCCGCCGCCGCTGCACCCCGACCACCGTCGCGCGCTCGTCGACGGCCGGCACCCGCGCCCGCACGACGCGCTCGGTCAGCGGCACGTCGACGGCGGCTGGCTCGTGCGCGTCGTGCGTCCGCTCGCTGCGAGCGTCACGATCGTGCGCGCCGACGGCACCGAGCACGCGCTCGCCCACGACGCCGATGGGCTCTGGCACGGGCTGCTGCCCGGCGGGCTCGACGAGGGCCAGGCCTACACCGTGCGCACCGCCTACGACGGCGGCCCCGACTGGCACGCCGACGACCCCTACCGCTTCGTGCCGAGCGTCGGCGAGGTCGACCTCTACCTGTGGGCCGAAGGGCGCCACGAGCAGCTCTGGCAGGTGCTCGGCGCCCACCACCGCCCGCACGAAGACGTCGACGGCACGAGCTTCAGCGTCTGGGCGCCGCACGCGCAGGCCGTGCGCGTGGTCGGCGACTTCAACAGCTGGAACGGCCTCGGCCACGCCATGCGCCGCCTCGACGACAACGGCGTCTGGGAGCTCTTCGTGCCCGGGCTCGGGGCCGGCTCCACCTACAAGTTCGAGCTGCTCACGGCCGAGGGCACGTGGGTGACCCGCGCTGATCCGATGGCGCGCTACACCGAGACGCCCCCGGCCACCGCATCCGTCGTCGGCGACTCGCAGTACGCCTGGGGCGACGGCGAGTGGATGGCGAGCCGTGCGGCTCGCAACCCGCACGACGCCCCCATGAGCGTCTACGAGATGCACCTCGGCTCGTGGCGGCCCGGGCTCGGGTATCGCGAGATCGCCGACCCGCTCATCGAGTACGTCACGCAGCTCGGCTTCACGCACATCGAGTTCATGCCGCTCGCCGAGCACCCCTACGGCCCCTCGTGGGGCTACCAGGTGACGGGCTACTTCGCCCCGACGTCACGATTCGGGCACCCGGATGACCTCCGGTACCTCATCGACCGCCTCCACCAGGCCGGCATCGGCGTGATCATGGACTGGGTTCCCGCGCACTTCCCGAAGGACGAGTGGGCGCTCGGCCGGTTCGACGGGGCGGCCCTGTACGAGCATCCCGACCCCCGACGGGGTGAGCACCCCGACTGGGGCACCTACATCTTCGACCTCGGCCGCAGCCAGGTGCGCAACTTCCTCGTCGCCAACGCGCTCTATTGGCTCGAGGAATTCCACATCGACGGTCTGCGGGTCGACGCCGTCGCGAGCATGCTCTACCTCGACTACTCGCGCAGCGACGGGCAGTGGCTGCCCAACGTGCTCGGCGGGCGCGAGAACCTCGAAGCCATCGCGTTCTTGCAGGAGGCGACCGCGACCGCGTACAAGCGCGTGCCCGGCATCGTCATGATCGCCGAAGAGTCGACCTCGTGGCCGGGTGTGACGAAGGCCACGAGCGAGGGCGGCCTCGGCTTCGGCATGAAGTGGAACATGGGCTGGATGCACGACACCCTCAGCTACTTCGCGCGCAACCCGATGTGGCGCTCGCACCACCACAACGAGATCACCTTCAGCTTCCTCTACGCGTTCAGCGAGAACTTCATGCTGCCGATCAGCCACGACGAGGTCGTGCACGGCAAGGGCTCGCTGCTCGCCAAGATGCCGGGCGACCAGTGGCAGAAGCTCGCCAACGTGCGCGCCTACCTCTCGTTCATGTGGGCGCACCCCGGCAAGCAGCTGCTGTTCATGGGCCAGGAGTTCGGGCAGCCGAGCGAGTGGAGCGAAGAGCGCGGACTCGACTGGTGGATTCTCGACCAGCCCGTGCACCGCGGCCTGCACCACCTCGTGAGCCAGCTCAACCGCGTGTACCGCGAGACGCCCGCGCTGTGGGAGCTCGACAACTCCCCCGAGGGCTTCTCGTGGCTCGAAGGAGGCGACGCCGGCAACAACGTCATCGCGTTCGAGCGCCGTGACGCCCACGGGGCACCGCTGGTGGGCGTGTTCAACTTCAGCGGCAACCCGGTGGGGCCCTACCGGCTGCCGCTGCCCGCGGCGGGCACCTGGCGCGAGGTCATCAACACCGATGCGGAAGAGTTCGGCGGCTCGGGCGTCGGCAACTTCGGCAGCGTGCACGCGACCGACACCCCGTGGGGCGGCCGACCGGCGTCGGTCGAGCTCACGCTGCCGCCGCTCGCGGGCCTGTACCTGCAGCGCGAGTGAGGAGCGCGCGTCAGTACAGCAGGTTTGTGAGCGCGCGGCGCCCCGCGATCGTGCGCGGGTCGTCGGCCCCCACGATCTCGAAGTAGTCGAGAAACCGGGCACGGATCGTCGCCTTCGCCTCGGCCTGCTGGCCGGGGAAGACGCGCAGCAGGCGCGCGAACGCGTCGTCGACATGGCCCCCGCTGAGGTCGAGGTCGGCGACCGCGAGCTGCGCATCCGCGTCATCGGGAGCGGCGGCGGCCGCAGCGCGCACGTCGGCCGCGACGAGCCCCTCGAGCCGCTGCAGCAGCGAGACCTGGGCGAGCCCGGCCACGGCGAGCTGGTCGCGGGGGTTCTGGGCGATGGCCGTGCGGTAGGCAGTCGCCGCCGCGGCGTAGTCGCCGGCACTGATGGCGTCGTAGGCCTCCTGGTGCAGGGGCGGCAGGGGCGGCTCGACGGGCTCGGCGCCCTCCTCGTCGCCATCGACGGGGATGCTGCCCGTGACGCCGTTCTGCGCGGCGAGCTCGAGCACCTGGTCGAGCACCTGGCGCACCTCGGGTTCGCTCGGCATGCCGACGAAGAGCGGCAGCGGTCGACCGCCGACGAGCGCCACCACCGCGGGAACCTGCTGGATCTGGAAGGCCTGCGCGACCTGGGGGCTGCGGTTGCCGTCGACCGTCGCGAGCGCGAGCCGGCCACCATAGGAAGCGATGATCGGGCCGAGAACGGGCGCGATGCCGTCGGCGTAGAACTCGACGACGACGGGAACGGTGCGCGACTGCTCGACCACCTCGCCGAACGACACGTCGTCGACGTCACGCATGAGGCCCGTCGGTGCGGGTGCCGCTCCCGCCGCTGGTGCGGGAGCCTGCGCGGCCCGCACGAGGCCCGAGAGGTCGACGGCACCGCGCAGGGTGCCGCCCGAGAGTCGAGCGTCGGTCATCGGATCTCCCTCGCGGCGATGAGGCCCTGGGTGTAGCCCAGCAGCACGACCTGCTCCTCGCTGCCGACGGGCGGCACCGAGAACAGCACCTGGATGCCGTAGGTCGCGACGATGCCGCGTGTGCTCTGCGAGCGTCCTGCGAGCGCCGCGACCGCGGCAGGGGCGTTGACGGCGGCCCCGGCCTGCGTCGGCTTCACGCTCTCCGACTCGGTCAGGTAGAGCATGACGAGTGCGCCGCCGTCGTTCGTAACGAAGGAGAAGATCTCGGCCTCGCCGACGGTGTTCGAGAAGCCGATGGCCGCCGTGTCCGGCAGGTCGGCCTTGCGCTCGGCCTTGGCGGCGGCGCCGATCTGCTCGACGAGCGTGTCGCCCTCGGCTTGGAAGAGCGGGAACGATTCGCTCTCCTCGCCCGTGAGCAGCACGTCGGCGTAGCCGGCCGCCACATCCGCCGGGCTCACGGCCAAGAGGGGCGTGTCCCGCGGAAGCAGCGGCGCCCCGAGCTCGGCCGGAGCCACTTCGGGCCGCTCGGCGCCCTCGGGCAGCGTCACGGTGATCGCGTAGTGCACTTTGTACTGGCTGCGCGGGTCGTCCTGCACGAGCAGAAGCGCGAGCGGAGGAGTCTGCTGCTCCTCGCCCTCGTCATTGACGGTCGCCGGCTCCCGCACGATCGCGAGCACGGACCGGGGCCAGGTGTCGCCCTCGTCGGGAAGCCGCTGGGGCAGCGTGAGCTGCACATCGCCCGCAGGGATCGTCGGCACGATCGCGAAGTCGTCCTCGTCGTCGCGGATCGTGTAGCTGGCCTCGCGCAGCTCGAGCGCGGGCCCGGCCAGTCGCGTGGCGGCGAGCTCGTCGTCGAGCTCGTCGTCGGCCTGCTGGATCGTCAGGGCGACGCGCGAGACGATGCGCTCCAGCTGATTCTCGGTGACCGCGACCGCGGGGGTCTCGGCGACCTCGGTGGCCTCGGGCGTGGGAGTCGCGACGACTCCCGCTCCCCCCGTGGTGCAGGCCGCGAGCAGCACCGAGCCGATCAGCAGGCCCGGCACGAGCGCCACCCGTTGCGCGGCGCGACGGCCCTTCGGCCGGCCCAGCAGCGCCCGGCTCGAGGTCGGGCGGTACCGCGAGGGCTTGGGCACCTTCGGCATCTTCGGCGTCTTGCGGCGCGGACCGCGCTGGCGGCGCATGTGCAGCAGCGCCCACAGTAGGAAGAGCAGTCCGACGACGAGCGAGCCGACGCCGCCGAGGATGAGCATCGTCGAGAACGGCGTGCTGTTGTCGAGCGGCCACGTGACCGAGAGCTGCTGCGGCGCGGGCAGCGTGCCGTCAGAGACGACGAGCAGCGAGATGTCGTCGGGCACGTTGATCGTCAGGCCCAGCTCGCCCTCGCCCTCGAAGTCGCCGTACCAGAGGTCGCCGCCGTACGGGTTCGGCACGGTGCTCTCGGTGCCGACGACCGTCTCGGTGACGAAGGTGCCGTTCTCCGCATCCCAGGTCACCCGGTTGTAGCTCGCGGCGCCGACCCAGGCCATCACGTCGGCGGTGCGCCCGTAGGCCGCGGTGATCGCCTCGGTCTCGGTGGCAGCGTCGGGGTCGGGGCTCGCGGCGGGCGTCTCACCGACGGCGGGAACCTCGGAGGGCTCGGGCTCGGGCACCGACGGGGCGACCACGCCGCCCTCGATGGTCACCGTCTGGCGGCCCTCATAGGCGTTGAGCGCGCTGCCGTCGACGACCGTCACCGATACGGGGCTGTCGAGCGAGAGATCGGCCGTCACCCGGTCGGGCGGGGCCCACACGGTGCGCTGGGCGACTCCCAGTCCGACTCCGACGACGGCGATGACGAAGAACACGATCGCTGCGATGAATCGCACGGGTCTACTCCTCTCGTGCTGGCGCTTGCGATCGAGGTCGATCGCGGCCCATGAACGTCCGGCGGTGGAGCGAACTCTCGACGCGGTTCGCGTCGATCCACCTGCGCTCGACATCGGGCTCTCCCACCACGGAAGGCGGGCGTCCAGCAGAACAAAGACGTTCCAGAATAGCGGATGCGCGGCCGAGCGCCCATTCGAGGCCCGCGTGCGGCCTCGTCGGCGAGACCCCGGCAGGCCGCGAGAGCCTCGCCGCCGACTACACTCGAACCGGTTAACCCCCTTATTCCCCCGGGAGACGGCACGTGGCAGACACTGAGTACGACTTCGGATCCGAGATGCGCGGCTACAAGCGCGAAGACGTCGACCGGGCGCTGCAGGAGATCCGCCGCGAGCTGATCAAGGCGAACACCGATCGGGCGGAGGCGGCCAAGGAGGTCGGGCGGCTGCAAGCAGTCATCGACGACCTGCAGGCCGAGCTCGACGAGGTCGGCCGCCCGACGTATGCGGGGCTCGGCACGAAGCTCGAGCAGACGCTGCGGGTCGCCGAAGAGCAGTCGACGCGCCTCATCAGCCAGGCCGACATCGACGCCGAGAAGCTGCGCGCGAGCGCGCAGACCGAGGCGCAGCGCCTGCAGGCGGAGACCGCCGAGCGCACCGAGCGCATGGTGACCGAGGCCGCCACGCGCGCCACCCAGATCACCGAGTCGGCCGTGCGCGAGGCGGAGGAGACCGTCGCCCGCGCCCGCACCGAAGCCGATGCGCTCGTGCAGGAGGCCACGCGCGAGGCGGCCGCCATTCGCGGCGCCGTCGCGACCGAGGCGGCCGAAGCGCGCGCCACGGCCAAGCGCGAGGCGGCCGCCCTGCGGGCCGAGACCGAGCGCGAACTCGCCGAGCTGCGCGTCGTCGCCGACCGCGAGGTCGCTGAGGCCCGCGAGGCTGCGGGCGCTCTCGCCCGCGACACCGAGCGCGCGCGGGCCGCCTTCGAGAGCGACGACGCCACGCGCCGCGCCCAGCTCGACGACGACCTGCGCAATGCACGCGCCGACCTCGAGGCCGAGCTCGCCGCCGCTCGCGAGTCGGTGGAGGGCGAGCTCACGCGCCGCCAGGCCGAGTGGGAGGCCGAGGAGTCGCGCCGCCGCACCGAGGTCGAGCAGCTCGAGACCCGCAGCCGCACCGCGCTCGAGCAGCACATCAGCGCCGGTCGCGCCGCCCTCGAGCTCGAGCTGGAGTCCGCCCGCACGGCCCTCGCCGAAGAGGTCGCGAGCACCCGGTCCGCCCTCGCTCACGAGGTCGCCGATGCCCGCGCGGCCGCCGAGCGCGAGATTGCGGAGGCACGTGCCGCCGTCGAGCGCGAGGTCGCCGAGCAGCGCGCAGCGCACGCCGCCGCCGCCGCTGAGCAGACCACGGCCCTCGAGCGCGCGGTCGAGCAGCAGCGCCGCCAGCTCGCCGACGCGGCCGAGCAGCAGCGCGCTCAGCTGCAGCACGACGCCGATGCGCACCGCGCGCGCCTCACCCGCGAGGCGGAGCAGGCCCGCATCGACCTCGACGTCGAGCTGACCGCTCGTCGCGAGGAAGCCGAGCGCGAGTACCTGACCCGCCAGCAGGATGCCGTGGCGCAGACCCAGCGCTACCTCGACGAAGCGACCGCGCAGCTCACCGCCGCACAGGAGCGCGCGGCGGCCGTGCGCACCGAAGCCGAGTCGCTCGAGCGGTCTGCGCGCGACGAGGCCGAGGCCCTGCGGGCATCGGCCGACTCGACGGCCCGGGACGTGCTCGAGAACGCCGAGCGCCGCGCCGCCGACCTGCTGCGCGATGCTGAGGAGCGCACTGCCGCGATGGTCGCCGACGCGGAGGAGCGCATGGCTCGCATCCGTGTCGAGCGCGACGCCGTGGCGGGCTACTTCGAGGGACTGCGCGGGGTACTGTCGCAGGCAGAGGCGCTCTCCACCCGCGACGAGTAGTCCTCGTCGACCACGACCGGAGGACATCCGTGAAGATCCAGAACGCGTTCCGCCTCGGCATCTTCGGCGGGCTCGGCGTGCTCATCGCCCTGCTCATCGGGGGCGCCTTCGCCTCGCTCGCGACGATCCTCACCTACATCGGTGCGGCGATCTTCATCGCGCTCGGGCTCGACCCGCTCATCTCGTGGCTCGAGTCGCGCAAGTGGCCCCGCTGGGCCGCGATCCTGACGGTGCTCCTCGGCGTGCTCGGGCTCTTCGCCGGCCTCGTCTTCGCGATCATCCCCGTCGTGGTCGAGCAGTCGAGCAAGCTCATCACCCAGATCACGGAGTACGTCACCAACCCTGCCTCGCTCGACGAGCTGCTGTCGCAGGTGCAGAGCATCATCCCGATCGAGATCCTCGACGTGCGGGCTGCGGCGCAGGATGCGCTCGTCTACCTCACCGACCCCGACAACCTCGCCCAGATCGGCGGTGGCGTGCTGTCGGTGAGCGTCTCGATCGCGACGGGCGTCTTCGGCGCCCTCATCATCCTCATCCTCACCCTGTACTTCACGGCCTCGCTGAGCTCGATCAAGAAGGCCCTGTACCGCCTCGTGCCGCGCTCGCGCCGCGAGCAGTTCGTCGACATCTCCGAGCAGGTGGCGCAGGCCGTCGGCCGCTACGTCGTCGGGCAGGTGACGCTCGCCTTCATCAACGGCGTGCTGAGCTTCATCTTCCTCAGCATCATCGGCGCCGCGTATCCGGCGCTGTTCGCCTTCATCGCCTTCCTGTTCTCGCTCGTGCCGCTCGTCGGAACGCTCTCGGGCTCGATCCTCATCGTGGCCACCCAGCTGCTCGTCAACCCCGACTCGCTGATCACCGTGATCGTCGCGGCGGTCTGGTACCTCGTCTACATGCAGATCGAGGCCTACGTCTTCAGCCCCAACATCATGAACCGCGCCGTCAAGGTGCCGGGCGTCGTCGTGGTCATCGCGGCCCTCATCGGCGGCACGCTGCTCGGCATCCTCGGCGCCCTCATCGCGATTCCGGTCGCGGCGTCGATCCTCATCATCATCGACCAGGTGGTCGTGCCGAAGCTCGAAGAGAAGTAGCGGCGCGGCTGCGCTCAGGCGCGCAGCGCTCGCGAGGTCACGGCCACTCGGTCGGCAGCGGCAGCACCGCGGGGTTGAGCCGCGCCACGATCTCGGTCAGCACGCGCGCGGTCTGGTTCTCGCCGACCCACAAGTGCTTGCCGCCCTCGACCGCGACGAACTCGCGCTCGGGCACGCTCGCGAAGCGCTCGAGCGCCTCGGCCGGCCGCAGGTAGTCGTCGAGCTCGGGGACGACCACGACGAGTCGCTTGCCGCTGCCCGCCCACGCGGCGACCTCGTCGGCGCTCGTGCGGTGCAGAGGCGGCGAGAGCAGGATCGCCCCCACGACGGCGTGCTCGAGGCCGTGCTTGAGGGCCACCTCCGTGCCGAACGACCAGCCGAGCAGCCAGGGGTCGGGAAGACCGCGCTCGGCGACGAACGCCATCGCCGCATCCAGATCGAATCGCTCATCGTCGCCGTGGCCGAACGATCCCTCGCTCGTGCCCCGCGGCGAGCTGACGCCGCGGAAGTTGAAGCGCAGCACGGCGATATCGGCGAGCGCGGGCAGGCGCGCGGCGGCCTTGCGGATGATGTGCGAGTCCATGTAGCCGCCCGCCGTCGGCAGCGGGTGCAGGCACACGAGCGTCGCGACGGGGTCGTGACTCTCGGGCAGCGAGAGCTCGCCGACGAGCGTGAGGCCATCGGGCGTGCGCAGTTCGATGTCGGTGCGGTGGGCGGGCAGCACGGTCGCGCTGCGGATCGGCTCGCTCATGGTTCCATCCTCCAGCAGTGGGAGTGCCAGTGCCGGCGGTCGGCCAGGTCGGCCTGCTCGCCCATGAGCCCGTCGGCGCGCCAGGCCACGATGTGCGCCTGGCCGACCGGCACGTCGAGGCGGCAGCCCGGACACAGGTACACCTTCTGCGCGGAGGCGGCCGAGACGCTTTGCACGTTCCAGGTGCCCGAGCGCTTGACCTCCGTGCGACGCAGGCCCGCGCTCAGGCGGTCGAGATCGAACGGCTCGACAGGCTCGTCACCGCGGCGCCTGCTGCGCGGCCGATTGCTGCGGGGCATGGATGCGCGGGCCTAGTACCAGCCGACGCGCTGGCTGTGCCCCCAGGCGCCGCACGGGTCGCCGTAGCGGCCCTGGATGTAGCCGAGGCCCCACGTGATCTGCGTGCGCGGATTCGTCGCCCAGTCCGCCCCCGCCGAGGCCATCTTGGTGCCCGGCAGCGCCTGCGGAATCCCATAGGCGCCCGAGCTCTTGTTGTGGGCGTAGACGTTCCAGCCCGACTCCTTGTTCCAGAGCGCGACGAGGCAGTTGTACTGGTTCGCCGACCAGCCGCGTGCTGTCACCATCTCGAGCGCGATCGCCTTCGCCGAACCGGGATCAGGCGTGCCGGCGGCCGGAGCGGTGCCGTAGGTGACGACCTGCGAGGTCTTCCACTGCGTGCGCTCGATGCTGCTGACGTAGTCGTCGGAGGCCGCGACGACCTGCGTCTGCTGCGGCGAGGCCGGGGCGGTGACCTCGAGCGCCATCGCCGGCGAGTGGTCGGTGATCGACACGAGCACGAACGCGAGCGACACGACCGAGGCGAAGACGGGCAGCGACCACGGCGTGCGCACATGCCGCTCGATCGAGGCCGGAAGGGGTCGCCGATCAGCGCGCATCCACCGCTCGGTCACCGCAGTGGGGCGCGTCGGCGTCGAAGCATGCTTTCCCACAGTGCCCCGATTCTACCCGACGGGCGCCGCGGGGCTCAGCGAACGGCCAGCATGAGCCCGATCACGGTGTCGAGCAGCAGGTCGACCTGGGCCTCGTCGTAGCCGCGGTAGCGGGGTCGGAACGCGATCGTGCGCACCGTCTCGACGGGCAGCGCCTGGCCGTTCTCGAAGTACGCCGAGATGCGCACGGCGAAGGCGTCGACGTCGGCGGGGTGGTATCCGCGCGTGAGCGGGCTGAGACGACGGAACTTCTTGCCCGCCGGTCGAGCGAGGCGATCGATGATCTCTTGGGCCGTCGCGCGGGCCTGCGCGTAGTAGGCCTCGGCCCCCAGGCTCGCGATGCCCTGTTCGCGCTCGCGACCCGCGAAGGCCTCCTCGAGTCGCTCGAGAGCGGCATCGACGTGCCGGGCCGAGTAGCCGTCCTTGCGCACGACCCGGAACGCCGTGTGCCGGATCTCGTCGCTCGTCAAGGTCGCGCCGTCGCCGAGCGGCGCCGAGAATGCCTCGCGGGCCCGCTCGAGAAACGCATCGACCTCCTCGGCGTCGTAGCCGGGCTTGCCCGATCGGGCGAGGGGGAAGGTCGAAGTCACCGCACCATTCTGCCGCAGTCGCGCCGCCACCCGTGCCACGCGGCGCCGAGGCGCCCGCCTCAGCCCAGCAGCGTGAAGATGACGTACGCGGCGATCGTCGACGGCAGCATCGAGTCGAGCCGGTCGAGGAACCCGCCGTGGCCCGGCAGCCAGGTCGAGATGTCTTTGATGCCGAGGTCGCGCTTGATGAGCGACTCGGTGAGGTCGCCGAGCGTCGCGACGCCGACGAGCGTCAGGGCCAGGATGAGGCCGACCCACCACTCGGTGCCGATCATGAGCACGGCGAGCAGGATGCCTGCGAGGGTCGCGGCGACGACCGAGCCCGCGAAACCCTCCCAGGTCTTCTTCGGGCTGATGCGCGGCGCCATGGGGTGCTTGCCGAACAGCACGCCCGAGGCGTAGGCGCCCGTGTCGATCGCGATGACCACGATGAGGTACGCGAGCACCCACCATTCGCCGCCCGGCTGCGCCGTCATGACGACCGCGAAGCCCGCGAGCAGGGGCACGTAGCTGAGCACGAAGACGCCCGCCGCGAGGTCGGTGCGCAGGGAGACGCCCGGCTGACGCATGGCGGGACGCGCGGTCTCGACGATGCGCCACAGGCTCACGAACGCGACGCCCGCGAGGAACGCCCACCACAGCCCCGGCGCACCGAGGTAGAACGCGGGCGGCACGACGCCGATCGCGGCGATCACGAGGGGGATGCGCGGGATATCGCGCCCCGCGAAGCGCAGCGCGCTCGCGAGCTCGTAGACGGTGAAGGCCACGAGCGCGGCGACGAAGATCATGAAGAGCTGCTTGAGAACGATGAGGCTGAACAGCAGCGCCAGGCCGAGAACCAGACCGAAGAAGATGGCCTTGGTCAGGCTGCGACCGGCGCGGGCCTCGATGCGGGCATCCATCTCGCGCGCTTTCGCCTCGAGATTGTGCACCGTGTTCTCGATGTCGTGGATGGCCGCCTCGACCTCGCCACGCGCCGAGCCGGCACGGCCGCGAGCGGGCCGCCGCGCGGTGCGCGGAGCCTCGTGCTCGGGGGCCGCTGCGGGCGGCGCGGATTCGGGCGTCTCGGGCATCTAGACCTCGAGCAGCTCGGCTTCCTTCTTCTTGAGCGCGTCCTCCGCGGCGTCGGTCGCCCGCTTCGTGATCGCCTCGAGCTCCTTCTCGGCGCGCGCGACCTCGTCGTCGCCGACCTCGCTCTTGAGGGCGTCGAGGTCGTCTTTCGCCTTGCGGCGGATGTTGCGGATCGAGACCTTGCAGTCCTCCGCCTTCTGCTTGACGATCTTCACGTACTCCTTGCGACGGTCCTCCGTCAGCTCGGGCATCGTGACGCGGATGATCTCGCCGTCGTTGTTGGGGCTCGCCCCGAGGTTCGGGAAGTTGACGATCGCCTTCTCGATCTCCTTCAGCGCGCTCTTGTCGTAGGGCGTGATGAGGATCGTGCGCGCTTCGGGGTTCTGCAGGCTCGCGAGCTGGGCGAGCGGCGTCGGGGTGCCGTAGTACTCGACGAGGATCTTCTGGAACAGCTGCGGGTTGGCCCGGCCCGTGCGCACGGTCGCGAAGTCTTCTTTCGCGACCTCGACGGCCTTGGTCATCTTCTCGGTGGCTTCGGCCAGAACATCGGCGATCACGGCGGCTCCTTCGGTGGGTCGACCCCGAGTCTAGTGGTCGAGCCAGCACCGGAGGGGCATCAGCCGAGGCCCAGCAGCGCGATGCCCGCGAGCACGATGACGCTGCCGAGCAGGCGCCGCACCGGGTGCGGCTCGCGCAGCAGCAGCCAGCCGGCAAGGGCGATGAGCACGACGCTCACCTCGCGGGCCGGGGCCACGATCGACACGGGCGCGAGCGTGTAGGCGACGAGCACCGCGACGTAGGCGAGCGGTGAGAGCGCGCCGACGAGCCCGATCGCGACGGGGTGCTCGCGCACGGTTCGCGCGAGCGCCCCGCGCTCGCGCAGCGCGAGGGGCAGCAGCACGCCCAACTGCACGACCATGCTCGCCCAGTAGTAGCCGACGGGCTCGAGATCGGCGCGCGTGACGGCGGCCGCATCCCACAGCGTGTAGGCGGCGATGACGACGCCGACCGCCGCCCCGTAGCGGATGCCCCGCCAGCGCCGCGCGGTCGAATCCCGCTCGCCGATCGGTGCGCGCGCGGCCGCCGTGCCGATGACGACGACCCCGGCAACGACGAGCGCCGCACCCGCGAGCGCGACGAGGCCGGGCCGCTCGCCGAGCAGGAGCACCGCTCCGATGACGCTCAGCAGCGGCCCGGTGCCGCGCGCCACCGGGTACACGACGCCGACGTCGGCGAGCCGGTAGGCGCGCTGCAGCAGCAGGAAGTAGGCGAGCTGCAGCCCAGCGCTGCCGAGCACGAGCGGCACGACGGCGGAGGTCGTCGGCGGTGCGGCGATGAGCGCCGAGACGCCGAACGGCGCGAAGATCACGACGCCGACCACGAGCGTCGCGGCGATGAACGGCGTGCCGCTCGTGCCCGCGCGCTTCATCGCGATGTTCCACGTCGCGTGAGCGATCGCGGCGCCGGCGATGAGCAGGGCGGCGATCACCCGATCAGCCTAGGCGCGCGGTGGCGCACCCGGGCGCGCGCGGTGGCGCACCGCGGGCACGCGCGTGACGCGCGTCACTCGCGCACGAACTCCACGCGGTAGTCGCTGATGTACACGTGCTCATCGCCCGCCATGTCTTTGAAGAACAGCCGCGCCTCGCGGCCGAGACGCAGGCACGTGCGCTTCGCCGCGAGATCCTCCGGCGAGTCGGTGGGCTGCAGCGAGGGGTACCAGAGCGTGTGGCCGGGGCGGTGCACGATGCGCACGGGTGTCGACCACTGCTGCGCGTTGTCGCCCTCGCCGAGGTCGCGGTGCGGGTTGATCGACACGAACAGGCTGTCGCCCACCCAGAAGCTGCCGTCGACGCGCCCGAGCAGCATGACCCAGGCCTCGAGGTGCTCGTTCCAGCTGACCGAGGGGCCCCAGTAGTAGAGCTCGTCGCCCTGCGAGACGGCGCCGCCGCCCTCCGATGCCGGGATGCGCAGGCTCGCGATCGGCTGCCCGACGCCGTCCCACGGCGCATCGAAGGCGGTGCCGCTCCAGCGCCGCGCGGCGCCCGTGGGCTCGTCGAGCGCGGCGAGCGGCACGCGAGCCACACTCACGCACTGCGCCGCGGCCTCGGTCTCGCGTGACCAGGTGCGGGCATCCCACGCCTCGGGGTAGGCGTACTCGCCGTAGAACACGTAGAGGTGATCGCCCGACGCGACGGCGCTCGGGTCGCCGACCCCGCCGGGAAAGCAGTTGTTGCGGTTGACGGGCAGGCGGATCATGCGGTCATCGCGGTCTTCCAGCAGGATGCCGTGGTTGGCCCAGCTCTCTCCGCCGTCCGTCGACTTCATGATGCCGATGCGGGGCACGGCCTGCACCGACTCGGGGCCGGTCAGCCCGGGCGGCCAGTCGTCGGCGCGTAGCCCCTCCCCCGTCGCCGGGTCGTAGGGCAGCGTCTCGGGGTAGTTCTCGTTGTGGTACAGCGCGTAGAGGGTGCGGCCGGTGGGGTCGGAGGGCTCTTGGTAGACCGTCTCGAACCACACCGCGCCGTGCAGGCCGGGCTCGCCCGGCGGGGTGTTCGGCGGCATGACGGGCTCGACGAACTCTTCCGGACGCCGCGAGAACGCCTCGGCCACGGTCGCACCGTCGGCGTGCTTGAGCTCGTTCGCCTGCCCCCAGACGGGGTCCTCCCCGTACTTGCCCGGGAAGATGCGGAACCGGTCACCGACCCACGCCGTCGCCATGTTGCAGTCGACGAAGCTTCCGAAGGTGAAACGCTCGGTCGGCGTCAGCCGCACGCTGATGCCGGGCACTCCCGTGGCGATGGTGACGGCGTCGGTCATGGATGCTCTCCCGGCAGGTCGTCGGCGGGCGACGCGGTCGCGTCCCTTAGATCATACCTAACCGGCCGAGCACTCGCTCAGTTCGAGACGCGCGTGCCGATGCGCTCGCCGCGGATGGCCCGCGCGATGTTGCCGCCCGGCTCCATGCCGAAGACGACCATCGGCATGCCGTTGTCCATGCACAGCGAGAACGCCGTCGAGTCGACGACCTTGAGGCCCTTCACGAGCGCCTCTTGATAGGTGATGCTGTCAAGCTTTCGGGCGTCGGGGTTGCGCCGCGGGTCGTCGCTGTAGACGCCGTCGACGCCGTTCTTCGCCACGAGCACTTCGACCGCACCGATCTCGAGCGCGCGCTGCGCCGCGACCGTGTCGGTCGAGAAGTACGGGAGCCCCGCGCCAGCGCCGAAGATGACGACGCGGCCCTTCTCCAGGTGGCGCTCGGCGCGCAGCGGAATGTAGGGCTCGGCGACCTGGGTCATCTGGATGGCGGACTGCACGCGCACCTGGGCGCCCGCCTGCTCGAGGAAGTCTTGCAAGGCCAGGGCGTTCATGACCGTGCCGAGCATGCCCATGTAGTCGGCGCGACCGCGGTCCATACCGCGCTGGCTGAGCTCGGCGCCGCGGAAGAAGTTGCCGCCACCCACGACGATCGCGACCTCGACGTCTGTCGCCGCATCGGCGATCTCGCGCGCGATGCCGCTCACGATGTCGGGGTTCACCCCGAGCGAGCCGCCTCCGAAGGCCTCCCCCGAGAGCTTCAGCAGAACGCGTCGTTTCTTGTCGGCCACAGTGAACTCCTCCAGGTCAAGCGGTGCCTCCAGCGTAGGGCGTTCGGCGCCGGAGGTGCGGCGAGATGCATCAACCGGAGTTGACAGCTGCGCGCCGTCAACCTAGGTTGATGTCATGCCCGAGAGCATCCGCATCCCCTCGCCCGACGACCCCGCCGAGGCGCTCGCCGCCGTCGTCGCCCTGCGCCGGCTCGCCGCCGCCCTCGAACGCGACGCTGTCGACAGCGCTCTCGCCGCGCACTGGACCTGGGCCGAGATCGGCCAGGCGCTCGGGATGACCGCGCAGGCCGCGCACAAGCGACTCGCGCCCGCCCGCCGCACCGCTCGCTGACCGCCACGCCGATCGACCGCTGACCGCCCCGCCGACTGCCTCGCCGACTGCCTCACTGACCGCCTCACTGACCGACCGCCCCGCGCACCCCCGGAAAGGATCCACTGTGCCCCTCACGACAGCCCGCCACGACCTGCGGCTCATCGCCGACCTGCTCACGACCGCCGAGCGGGAGGCCCGCGCCCTCGGCGACCCCGAACCGGGCGCCGAGCACCTGCTGCTGGCCGCGCTGCTGCTCGACGACGACTCTGCGCGCCGGGCGGTGCCGACCGATGCGGAGACCGTGCGCGCCGGCATCGCCGCCGTGCACGCCGCGGCCCTCGCTGCCGTGGGCGTCGAGGCGCCGCCGAACGCCGCCGCACTGCCGGCCGCCTCGGGGGCGTACCGCGCCGACGTCAGCGCGCAGCAGGTCTTCCAGCGGGCGCGAGAGCTCGCCCGACGCTCCCCCACCGGCCTGCGTGCGGCGCACGTGCTCATCGCCGTCGCCGAACGGGAGCACGGCACCGTGGCGCGCGTGCTGCAGCAGCTCGGGCACGACCGGGCCGCCGTGATCGCCGCGGCTGAGCGAGCGCTCGGGGTCTCCGCGAGCTGAGCAGCGGGTCGGGCCGGGCCAGCGGATGAACCGGGTCACCGCGCTACCGCGTCACCGCGTCACCGCGCGAGTCGGGTCATTGGGCGAACCGCGCCACCGCGTCACCGCGCTATGGGGCGAACCAGGTCACTGGGCGGTCTGCACCGGGCGAGCCGCCGCCCGACGACGAACGCCCCGGGTCTGAACCAGACCCGGGGCGTTCGATCGTGTGCGAGCTAGGCGCCGACCTTGAAACGGGCGAAGCCCGTGACGGTCAGACCGGCATCCTTCAGCACCGTCGACACGGTGAGCTTGTTGTCGCGCGCGTAGTCCTGCTCGAGCAGGGCCACCTGCTTGAAGAAGGCGCCGACGCGACCCTCGACGATCTTCGGCAGCGCGGCCTCGGGCTTGCCCTCGTTGCGCGAGATCTCCTCGACGATGCGGCGCTCGGTCTCGACCGCCTCGGTCGGAACCTCGTCGCGCGTCAGGTACTGCGGGTCGGCGAACGAGATGTGCTGCGCGATGCTGCGCGCCGTCTCGGCGTCCGACCCCTCGTACGCCACGACCACGCCGACCTGCGGCGGCAGGTCTTTGTTAGTGCGGTGCAGGTAGATCGCGAACTGCGAGCCCTCGAGGCGCGCCACGCGGCGCAGCTCGAACTTCTCGCCGATGATGGCGGCCTCTTCGTCGATGATCGCGGCGACGGTCGAGCCGTCGACCGGAGCGGCAAGAGCCGCCTCGACCGTCGCGGCACCGGCGGCGACGACCGCGGCGAGCACGCGCTCACCGAGGGCGACGAACTTCTCGCCCTTGGCGACGAAGTCGGTCTCGCACGCGAGCTCGATCATCGTGGTCGCACCGGCACCCTCGTGGGCGGCGATGAGGCCCTCGCTCGTGGAGCGGTCAGCACGCTTCGCGTTGCCCTTCGCACCCTTGAGCCGCAGGATCTCGGTCGCCTTCTCGAGGTCGCCCTCGGCCTCGACGAGAGCGTTCTTCGTGTCGACCATGCCGGTGCCGAGGCGCTCGCGCAGGGTCTTGATGTCTTCCAGGCTGACGTTCGCCATAGAGGGGTCCTTACTCGGTCTCGGCAGCCGGGGCGTCAGCCTCGGCGGCGGGCTTCTTCTTGGCAGGGGCCTTCTTCGCCGGCTTCTCAGCGGCGGGCTCCTCGGCAGCGGGCTCCTCGGCAGCGGGCTCCTCGGCAGCGACCTCAGCCTCGGCGACAGGCGCCTCAGCGACGACCTCAGCCTCGGCGACAGGCGCCTCAGCGACGACCTCAGCCTCGGCCACAGGCGCCTCAGCGACGACCTCAGCCTCGGCAGCAGCCGCAGGGGCGTCCGCGGCGGGCGCCTCAGCAGCGGCAGCACCCTGCTCGAGCAGTTCGCGCTCCCACTCGGCGAGGGGCTCGACGGCCGAGACGTTGCCCTCGGCTTCGGGCTTCTGGTGCTTGCGGATCAGACCCTCGGCAGCAGCATCCGCGATGATGCGCGTCAGCAGCGCCACCGAGCGGATCGCGTCGTCGTTGCCCGGAATCGGGTAGGCCAGCTCATCGGGGTCGGCGTTCGTGTCGAGAATGCCGATGACCGGGATGCCCAGCTTCTTGGCCTCGTCGATCGCGAGGTGCTCGCGCTTGGGGTCGACGACCCACATGGCGCTCGGGGTCTTCGTGAGGTTGCGGATACCGCCGAGCGACTTGTGCAGCTTGTCGAGCTCGCGCTTCTTGATCAGCAGCTCTTTCTTGGTGAAGCCCTTGGTGGTGTCGTCGAAGTCGAGCTCTTCGAGCTCCTTCATGCGCGCGAGGCGCTTCGACACGGTCTGGAAGTTGGTGAGCAGACCACCGAGCCAGCGCTGGTTGACGTAGGGCTGGCCGACGCGCGTGGCCTGCTCGGCGATCGACTCCTGCGCCTGCTTCTTGGTGCCGACGAAGAGGATGGTGCCGCCGTGGGCGACCGTCTCGGTGACGAAGTCGTAGGCCTTGTCGATGTAGGCGAGCGACTGCTGCAGGTCGATGATGTGGATGCCGCTGCGCTCGGTCAGGATGAAGCGCTTGACTTTCGGGTTCCACCGGCGGGTCTGGTGCCCGAAGTGCACGCCGCTGTCGAGCAGCTGGCGAATAGTGACGACGGCCATGGCCGTGCTCCTTTGTTCTCAGTTGTCGCCCCGCCCGACGGGAGGGGCCCTGGTGCCCGGCGCTGCCCCCGACCCGCACGGTTCAGCCCCCGATTGCTCGGGGACCGGCGGGACTGATGGGAGTGTGCGCCACGAAATGGACACGCGAAGTCAGCCGCGACAGGCGCGACTGCATCTGCCAGCATATCACCGCTCCCCCACGCGCTCCGCGGCGCTTCCCTGGTGCAGGCTCCTCCCCGCGGGCCGCGTGATCCCGGGCTTCCTCCCCAGGGCCGCCATGGCCCCATGGATGCCGCGCGCGCGCCGATCATGTCGGCATGCGCCACGCTCTGCTCGCCCTCGTCCTGCTGCCTCTGCTCGTGCTCGGCCCGCCCGGGACTGGTGCCGCGCTCGCCGCGCCGGGTGCGGTGGATCCTGCGGCACCGGGCTGGGTGTGGCCCGTCGATGGCCCGCGCATCATCGTGCGGCCCTACCTCGCGCCCGCGACCCCCTACGCGGCCGGCCACCGGGGGGTCGACCTCGGCGCCTCCGGCTCGGGGGCCGAGGTGGTCGCCGTGACGAGCGGCATCGTGCACTTCGCCGGGGTCGTCGTCGACCGACCGGTCATCACGGTGCGGCAGGGCCAGGTGCTCGCGACCGTCGAACCCGTCACCCCGCTCGTGGCGGCGGGCGACCGCGTCGAGGTCGGGCAGGTGATCGGCCTGCTCGAGCCGGGTCACTGCGCGCGACCCTGCGTGCACCTCGGCGTTCGCGTGGCCGGTGAGTACGTCTCGCCGCTGCTCTACCTGGGCGGGCTGCAGCGCGCCGTGCTGCTGCCGCTCGACTGATGCGCCGCTCAGGCGCGCGGGTGGGCCGTGCGGTAGACCGACGCGAGGCGCTCGGCGCTCACGTGCGTGTAGATCTGGGTCGTACCGAGGCTCGCGTGGCCGAGGATCTCCTGCACCGCGCGCAGGTCGGCGCCGCCGTCGAGCAAGTGCGTGGCGGCGGAATGGCGGAAGGTGTGAGGACCCGACGGGCCGCTGCCGGGATGGTCGGCGAGCAGGCCCGCCACGAGGGCGTACACGGCGCGGGTCGACTCACGCGCCCCGCGTGCGCCCAGGAAGAGCGCCGGGCCCAACTTCTCGCCGAGCAGCGCGGGCCGCCCGTGCTCGAGGTATCCCGCGAGGGCACGAGCAGCCGGCAGCCCGAACGGCACCACGCGCTCCTTCGCCCCCTTGCCGAGCACCCTCACGACACGGCGCGCGGCGTCGACGTCGCCGAGATCGAGCCCGACGAGCTCGCTCACGCGCAGAGCGCTCGCGTAGAGCAGCTCGATCATCGCGAGGTCGCGCAGCGCCAGAGGCTCGAGCGTCGCGGCGCGAGCGGCGAGACCGTCGAGGAGGGCATCCACCTGCGATCGCGACAGCACGCGGGGCAGGTGCCGGTCGGGGCGGGGCGCGCGCAGTCGTGCCGCCGCATCCGCCGGAGTGCGCCCCGTGCGTGCGAGCCAGGCGGTGAAGCCGCGCAACGTCGACGCGCGACGCGCGAGGGTTGACGCGGCGAGCCCCGCGTCGTTCTGGCTCCACACCCACTCGCGCAGCAGCTCGAGGTCGATGAGGGCAGGATCGGGCTGGGCTCCGCGCTGCTCGACGAACCCCGCGAAGGTCTCGAGGTCACCCGCGTAGGCGCGCACCGTGTGCAAGCTCGCACCGCGCTCGAGCTCGACGGCGCGCAGGTAAAGCGCGATGGCCTCGCGCAGCGCGGTGGTCGGCTCGTGCACGACTCCAGCATGCGCCCTCACGACCGCGCCCGCCGCGGCGACAAGCCGGGCGGGCGCGGGGAGGACGAGCGGCGCGACGGGATTCCTCCCGGCGTCGCGACGGCTCAGGCGGTGAGCGCCGGCTCGGGCATCCGCTCGGCCTGACCGTCGGCACCGCGCTGGGCGGCCTCAGCGTCGGTGAGCTCGGGGCGGCGCGGCCACCAGAAGCGATCCTTCGCGATGAAGGTCATGGCGGGCACGATGATCGTGCGCACGAGCAGCGTGTCGATGAGCACGCCGATGCAGACGATCACTCCGACCTGCGTCAGCGTGATGAGCGGCAGCACGCCGAGCACCGCGAACACCGCGGCGAGCAGGATGCCCGCGCTCGTGATCACGCCACCCGTCGCGGCGAGCGCGCGGATCATGCCTTCCGAGGTGCCGAGCATCGGCACCTCCTCCTTCGCTCGGGTCACGAGGAAGATCGAGTAGTCGACGCCCAGTGCCACCAGGAAGAGGAAGCTGAACAGCAGCACGTTCGTGTCGACGCCGGGGAACCCGAAGACGGTCGCGAAGAGCACCGATCCGATCCCGACCGCGCTGAAGAAGCTGGCCACGACCGCGACGAGCAGCAGCAGCGGGGCGAGCAGCGACCGCAGCAGGATGATGAGCACCGCGAGCACGAGCACGAGGATGAGCGGGATGACCAGGTTCTGATCCCGCTGCTGCGCGTCGCGCAGGTCGAGGCCCTCGGCGTCGATGCCGCCGACGAGTCCCGAGCCGTCGCCGAGGTCGTCGAGCGCGAGCCGCAGCTCGCCGATGATCGCGAACGACTCGGCGCTCTCGGGATCGGCGTCGAGCACCACGTCGATCTGGGCGATGTCATCGTTGAATGGTCCGGGCCGAGCCTCGACGACGCCGTCGACATCGAGGACACCCTCGAGCACCTCCTCGGCGTCGCCCGCGGGCACGATCACGACTGCGGGAGCCGTGCTGCCCGCGGCGAAGGCCTCCGCAATGCGCTCCTGGCCGAGCACCGCCTCGGGCTTGACGATGAAGCGATCGTTCTGCGCGAGTCCGATGTTCAGCGTGCTCAATCCCGCCGCGAAGACGCCCAGCAGGGCGAAGCCCGCGACCGCAACGACCACCGGCCGACGGCTCACCGAGCGACCGAGTCGGCCCCAAGGGCTCTTCGAGATGACGTCGGGCGAACCGTAGCGCGGCACGAGGGGCCAGAACAGCCAGCGGCCGAAGACCACGAGCGCGGCAGGGAGCACGATGAGCGCGTAGGCCATCGCGACGAGGATGCCGACCGCGCCGGCGAGTCCGAGCGAGCGGTTGCCCGAGAGCTCGCCGAACAGCAGGGTTGCGAGCGCGAGCGCGACGGTCGAGCCGCTCGCGATGATCGCGGGCCCGGCGCCCCGCAGAGCGATCGCCATCGCCTCGCGGCGGTCGGTGATCAGGCGAAGCTCATCGCGGTACCGCGCGATCAGCAGCAGGGCGTAGTTCGTTCCGGCACCGAAGACGAGCACCGACAGGATGCCGGTCACGGAGCCGTCGAGGGTGATGCCCGCCGCATCGGCCACGAGTCGCGCCACGATGCCGGCGATGAAGTCGGCGACGCCGACGACGGCGAGCGGCACGATCCAGAGGATCGGGCTGCGGTACGTGACGATGAGCAGCACGGCGACGACGAGCGCCGTGATGCCCAGCAGCACGAAGTTGGCGCCCTCGAACACGGCGGAGATGTCGACGAGGAAGCCCTCGGCTCCCGTGAACCACACGATGATGCCGTCGGGCAGTCCGTCGGCCGCGACGGTGCGGATCTCGTCGGCGCGCTCGGCCTGCGCCGAGACGCTGTCCTCGATCGAGAGGGGCACGACCACGAGCGCGGTCGTGCCGTCGTCGGAGACCGTCGGCGGCGGCACGAAGCCATCGAGAGCGATGTCGCCCAGCTCGACGGTGCGCTCGGTGATCGCGGCGAGGTCGTCGTCGCTGAGCTCACCGCTCTCGCGGCCAAAGACCAGGATGCCGCTCGTCGCGTCATCGTCGGCGAACTGCTCCTGCAGTGCTGCCGCCTTGACCGATTCCGCGGAGTCGGGCAGCCCCACCGGCGGGGCGGAGTCGGCGCTCTGATAGCCCGCCGCGACGAACAAGGCGGCGGTGGCGGCGATGCCGACGACGAGGACGATCCACGACGTCCGGGCCGCGGTGATGAAGCGCGTGATCGCGATCAAGGGAGTTCTCCTGAAGGGTGCGGGGCGGGGTGAGGGGCAGGATGGCGCGCAGCGCCGAGTATCGATCGGCGACCAAGCCACAGTTTACCTTGACCATCGAGATATTCGACCTTCGAAGAAGCTAGCGGTAGACTCATGCGGTGAGCCAATCGGATCAGCAGACTCCCAGCTTCGGCGAATCGCACGCCGCCACGCTGCTGCTGCGCGAGTTTCTCGACGTGACGAGCGACTTCGAGCGCTCCCTGGGGGACGAGCTCGCCGTGAACCCCACCGACCTCACCGCGATGCAGCACCTCATCGCGGCAGGGCCGCTGAGCCCCACCGCCCTTGCCGAGCGTCTCGAGCTCTCGTCGGGCGCGGTAACGACGGTGATCGATCGGCTCGAGTCGCTCGGGCACGTGCATCGCACCCCCAACCCCGACGATCGTCGGGGCACGATCATCGTGCCGACACCCGCGTCGGTCGGGCGTGCCATGGGTCGCATCATCCCGATGGTCACCGAGGTCGACAGCGCCATCCACGACTTCGACGAGCAGGAGCGTGCCGTCATCACGCGCTACCTGCAGCGCGTGGTCGACGCCTACCGCGACCACGCGGGGCCCGCGGAGCGTCCGCGTGGCTGGCGGGCCGACGCGACTCCGCGCTAGACGTCGCTCGCCGCAGCCTCGTTGAGGTTGAGGTGCGAGGTCTTGCTCGAGAGCTGCTCGAGCCGAACATCCGCCGGCATGGCGTCGATCATGGGCCGGTACTCGACCGAGAATCCCGTGACCTCGGGGAATGCCTCGAGCGGGATGGTCGACGTGACCACCTGATCGTCGTAGACGTGCACGAGGTCGAACGACTGGCCACCGTCGACGCCGCTGAGCAGGCGCGCCGCGTCGGCTCCCAGGTCGAGCGTGTAACAGGTGGCGGCCGCAACCGAGACGGGGATGCCTGCGAACGTGCCGTGGGTCGAGTAGTGCAGGTGACCGCCGAGGATGAGCCGCACGTCGGTGCCGCGCAGCACTGCGGCGAGCGCGGGCTGATCGTGCAGCTCGAGCACCGCCATGACCTCGAGCGGGGTGGGCACAGGGGGATGGTGAACGGCGAGCACCGAACCGTGCGGAGCGGGCTCGGAGAGCACTCCCGCGAGCCACTCGAGCTGCTCCGCTGAGATTTCACCGTGGTGGTAGCCGGGCACCGTCGTGTCGAGCGAGATGACGCGCAGGCCCCGGATGTCGTGCACGCGATCCTGGGGCGCATCCGTCTCGGGCTCATCGAACAAGAGCGAGGCGTACGGGGCGCGCTCGTCGTGGTTGCCCATGACCCAGATCACCTCGGCACCCAGTCGCTCGGCGACGGGATCGACGGCCGCGCGCAGGCGGATGTAGGCGTCGGGCTCACCGAGGTCGGCCAGATCGCCGGTGAAGACGAGCGCATCGGGACGTACCGGTCCGGTCTCGAGTCGGTGCAGCGCCGCGGCGAGGCGCTCCTCGACAGGAACCTTGCCGTAGAGCGCGCGACCGCCTCCGAGCAGATGCGTATCGGAGATGTGCACGAGGACGTGCCCGGCCGGTGGATACTGCCCCATCTGCGTCATGCGCCCAGGCTACCCGTGCTGATGAAGCCGCGTCAGGATCGGGCGCCCGCTCCGCCTGCCGCAGCCCGCTCGCGCGCAGCCGGTGTGCGGCGCCAATGACCGTCGGCCCCGAGCGTCGCCCGACCCTCGAGCTCGAGCACGCCGAGCGCCGCACGGATGCGGTCGGTGCTCTCGCCGACCGCTCGGGCGATCTCGCTCGGGTCGAGGCCCCGTCGCGGTCGGAGCGCATCGAGCACCCGGACATGCATCGGATCCTCCCTCGTCGCGCTCGGGTGGTGTGCGTCGCGACGATCGCCGCCCTCAGCCGCGGCGGTTGCCGGGACCGGCTCGGGCACATCGAGCACCCCATCGAGACCGAAGGCGAGCTGCATGATCTCGGCGACGCTCGTGACGCAGGTCGACGGCTCGGAGCGGAGGAACGCGAGGCACCCGGCGCTCGCGGCGCTCGTGATCGGGCCGGGGACGATGCCGACGGGCACCCCGAGCTCGAGCGCGTGGTTCGCGGTGTTGAGCGCGCCCGACCGCCGGCCCGCCTCGACGACGACCGTTGCCGCGGAGAGTGCGGCGATCAGGCGATTGCGCTGCAGGAAGCGCCACTTCGTCGGCGGGGTGCCGCACGGCACCTCCGAGAGCAGCAGCCCGTGCTCGGCGACCCTCGTGAGCAAGGCCTCGTGCCCGCTCGGATAGAAGCGGTCGATGCCGCCCGCGAGCACCGCGATCGTGGCTCCGCCGCTGGCGAGCGCCGCGCGGTGCGCCATGCCGTCGATGCCGTAGGCGCCACCCGAGACCACGACGACGTCGCGGGCGCTGAGCCCCGCCGAGAGCTCCATGGCGACATGCTCGCCGTACCCCGTCGCGGCTCGCGCCCCGACGATCGCGACGCCGGGCCGGCGCAGCAGCTCGACGTCGCCGCGCGCCCAGAGCAGCACCGGGGCGCTGTGCCCGAGCCCCGCGAGGGGCTCGGGCCAGTGAGCGTCATCAGGCACGAGCATGCGGGCACCGCACCGGGCGGCGCTCTCGAGACTGCGCATGACGTCCGAGGCGCGAAGCCGTTCGGTCCATCGCCGCAGCCCCTCGCTCGCCCGATCGATCTCGATCTCACCGCGGCTCGCATCGGCGATCGTCTGCGGTGCGACGCGGTCGATGACCAGGCGCGCGGCCGTGACGGGCCCGACCGCGTCGATGAGCGCGCCCGCGACCTTGTCACCTGGCTCGATGAGCACGCTCCAGATCGCGCGAGCGAACAGCGCGTCGAGCACGGTCGGCTCGTCGGGCGCGTCCGGCTAAGCAAGCGCGTCAGGCTCAGCAAGCGCGTCAGGCTCAGCAAGCGCGTCCGGCTCAGCGAGCGCGTCGAGAGCCTCGGCATCCTGCCACGCGGCGCCGCTCCCCTCGGCGTCGCCTTTCTCGGCATCGCTCCCCTCGGCGCGGCCTCGCTCGGCCTCGCTCCACTCGGCGTCGCCGCCCGGCCGCACGGCCGCGATCGCCGCCGCGATGCGATGCGTGTCGATGCCCCACATGCTCATTCAGATCCCCTTTCGCAGGTAGAGCGCTCGCCCGAGGTGGTCGGCGCTCGGTCGGTCAGCCCCGTCGAGATCGGCGAGGGTCCAGGCGACGCGCAGCACGCGGTCGTAGCCGCGCATCGTCAGTGCGCCTCGCTCGAGCGCTCGATCGAGTGCGGCGCGGTCAGCGGCGGCGAGCCGCCAGCGCGGCGAGCGCAGCGCCGGGCCCGGCACGTGGGCCGTCAGCGACCAGCCCTGATCACCCCAGCGCTCGCGCGCACGACGGCGGGCTTCCACGACTCGGGCCCGGGCTTCAGAGGTCGTGATGCCGCCGGCCCCTCCCTCCGTCATCTGGGCGACCGACACGCGACGCACGGTGAGGTGCAGATCGATGCGGTCGAGCAGCGGCCCCGAGAGCCGACCGAGGTAGCGGCGGCGCATGATCGGGGTGCACGTGCACTCGTCACCGCCGCCGTGACCGCACGGGCAGGGGTTCGCGGCGAGCACGAGTTGGAACCGCGCGGGGAACCGTGCGACCGTGCGCGCCCGATGAATGGTGATCTCACCGGTCTCGAGCGGCTGGCGCAACGCGTCGAGCACGGCGCCCGCGAACTCGGGCGCTTCATCGAGAAACAGCACGCCGTGGGCCGCTCGCGAGATGGCCCCCGGTCGCACGAGTCCGCTGCCGCCGCCGACGAGCGCGGCCATCGTCGCGCTGTGGTGCGGTGCTTCGAGAGGAGGCCGGGTCACGAGCGCGGAACCGAGAGGCAGCCCCGCGAGCGAGCGAATCGATGACACCTCGACCGCGGCATCGGGATCGAGATCGGGCAGTAGCCCGGGGAGGCGCGACGCGAGCAGCGTCTTGCCGGCACCCGGCGGGCCGAGCATGAGCATGTGGTGGCCGCCCGCGGCGGCGACCTGCAGGCCTTCGACGGCTTCGGGATGCCCGACGACGTCGGCGAGGTCACCCGGCTCGGCCGGCGGGGCAGGCGTCTCGGGCCCCGCCAGGGGCTCGACGGGCACCGGATCGAGCGTCGCTCCGTGCGCGATGAGCACGTCGCGCAAC
Source organism: Microcella humidisoli (assembly GCF_024362325.1). Taxonomy (NCBI): domain Bacteria; kingdom Bacillati; phylum Actinomycetota; class Actinomycetes; order Micrococcales; family Microbacteriaceae; genus Microcella; species Microcella humidisoli. The sequence continues at coordinate 1,848,638 of NZ_CP101497.1, read as the reverse complement.
GACGCCGCCCCGATGACCCGGATGCCCGCCACGAGCCCTGCTTCGTCGGCATTGCCGCGCGGCACCACGACCGCCCTGGCCCCCGCCCGGCGCGCGGCGAGCACAGCGGGCAGCACGCCCGCCACCGGACGCAGCCGACCATCGAGCGAGAGCTCGCCCAGATGCACGATCTCGGCGATCGCCGCCGGGCTCACGCCGCCGGTCGTGGCGAGGGCTGCCACGGCGATGCCGAGGTCGAAGCCCGATCCGTGCTTGGGCAGCGAGGCGGGCGAGAGGTTGACGGTGAGCTTGCGCGTCGGCAGGTCGCAGCCCGAGTTCGCCGCGGCCGAGCGCACCCGGTCTTTCGCCTCACCGAGCGAGGTGTCGGGAAGCCCGATGATCGAGAAGGCGGGCAGCCCATTGGCGAGGTCGGCCTCGATCTCGACGAGAGCGCCGTCGACGCCGTGCAGGGCGACCGCGAGCGTGCGCGCGACAGGCATCAGCCGGCCTGCCGCACGTGGTCGATGACGACGCCATCACGCGAGGCGATGACGCCGATCACGTCGATGCGCAGCGCCGAAGCACCCCGCCCCGTGGCCGCGCACCACGCCCCCGCGAGGCGGCGCAGGCGCGCGAGCTTGCGCGGGGTGACGGCGTCGAGCGGATGCCCGAACCCGACGCCCGACCGCGTCTTCACCTCCACGACGACCGTCGTGGGGCCGTGCTGCGCGATGACGTCGATCTCGCCGATCGCACAGCGCCAGTTGCGATCGAGGATCTCGTACCCCTCGCGTTCCAGGTGCTCGACTGCGAGCTGCTCGCCCGTGCGGCCGAGCTCGTCTTTGCGTGCCATGTCGCCTCCCGCCGGGGAGCATGGCGGAGGGCGCGCCGAACCCGGGGCCCCGCTCGCGGGACCAGGCGGTCGGCGCGGGCGGAGCCCGGGTGTGAGGGAGCGGCGCTAGCGCCCGGCGGCCACCGGCTCGTCGACGAGCGCGTCGTGCTCGTCGTCACCGCGGCCGGTGAACTGCAGCACCGCCCACAGTGTGAGGGTGGCGACGGCGAAGATCACCATGACGAGCATCCAGAAGCCGACATCGGCGACCTCGCCCTCGGTGCTCGACGCCGTCGGCAGCACCACGAGCGCGAACAGCGTGGCGACGACGACGAAGGTCGCCGCCCACAGCCCCTTCGAGCGACGGAAGATCTCGTGGCCCTGCAGGAAGCCGAGCGGCAGGAGCGACGCGAGCGAGGCCGTGAGGCCTTCGGCCGCGGTCGCCACGAGCGCGTCGCTCACGAGCAGGTCGAGCACGGTCGGCTCGCCGCTCGCCACGGCCGCGAGGATCGAATACCCGACCCAGCCCAGCAGCGCGAGACCCACCGTCACGCCGACGCTCGTGAGCGTGGCGCGCACGCGGTACTGCGCGCCGACCCGCGTGAGCAGGTCGAGCCCGATCACGAGGCCGATGAGGAAGCCGGGCGAGAACTCGAGCAGGCGCGCGACCACGACACCGATGACGGCGAACAGCAGCGCGGCGGGCTGCAGGCTCACGCGGGTCGGGATGCTCCACACGCGCCGGATGATCGCCCCGCTGATCCACGCGGAGACGTAGGTGATGATGAAGAGCCCGATCGCGAGCGAGACCGTCATGCGCAGCGAGACGGGATCGAAGCCGTAGTCGGGATCGACGAATCCGAAGATGAGCGCCGTCAGCACGACGAGCACGGCGGCGGCGAGCGCGCGCGTGCGCGTGACCGCGGCGAACCACTCGGTCGCACGCTCCACGCGATCCTCGATGGCCGCGTACCAGCGTCCGAGGCGGCGCGTGTTCGACGCGAGCGTGCTGTTCAGCAGCTCGGCGGGAAACGCGACGAGCAGGAGGATCGCGAGGGCGAGCCCGCCCGCCGTGATCGCGAAGAGGGGGGTGCGCACGATGCGATCGATCGTCGGGATGCTGTCGCTGATCGCCGAGGGCGCCGCCGGGTCGCTGCGGTCCACGCCGTCCGACGACCCGCTCTCGCCCGCCGCCGCGGCGGCTTCGGTCTTCTCGGGAGCGCTGGACGGCGCGGTCTCCTTCGCAGGGTCGATCGCGGGGGCCGCGACGACCGACACCGGGATCGCCACGGGCGAGGCGACGCCGTCGGGGGGCGTGGCGATCGCGACGAGCGTGTGCTCACCGGGTTCGAGGTCCGTCGGCACCACGACATCCAGGGCGAAGGAGCCCGTGTCGCCGACGAGGGTCGATCCGAGCACTTGCGGGGTGGAGCGGATCTCGACGACGACCTCGGTGCCGGCGGGCAGCCCCGAGGCCGTCAGGGTCAACTGCTGGCCGGGCGTGAGCGGACCACCGTCGTAGCCCTCGAGCACCCAGGGCAGCGGGGTGGGCTCGACCGCCGGAGCCACCGGCGGCGCGGGCGCAGTGACCGTCACCGTGCGCGCCGCGGTGTAGGCCGAGAAGCCGTCGAGCGAGCGATCCGAGCTGACGAAGAAGTCGGCGGTGTCGAACCCGACCGACTGCTGCAGTGCCCGATAGCTCTCGGTTCCGATCGGGCGAGGGACGACGCACTGCCACGCACCACTCGGGCTCACGGTCGCGGAGCACACCCCGTCGCCGTCGGCATCGCGCACGATGGCCCGGAAGCCCGGCTGGCCCTGGCCCGAGAAGCGCACCTGCTGGTCGGCGAGCACGGTCGCGGCGAAGCTGGTCGGCGTCGCCGGGATGCGGACGTACTCATCGAGGGTCGAGAAGTACCGCTCCTCGAAGTCCTGCACCGTGTAGAAGTTCCAGATTCCCGCGGGCAGCGCGCTGACCGCGCAGTCGACGACGGGCGGGTCGCCGTCGGCCATGCACTCTTCACGCAGCGTGAAGCTCGAGCCCTCACCGTTGAGCACGGCCCGGTAGACCCGTGTCTGGAAGAAGGTGTCGGCGGCGCCCTGGGCGGTGAGCGTCACGCGCGCCGGACCCAGCGTGATGCCGCTCGTCGGCGGAGGCGGCACGAGCTCGCCGACGATCTGGTCGTCGGCCGTCGACCCTCCGGTGACGTCGTAGCCGTACGCCCGGAACTCCACGTCGCCCCAGGTCCAGAAGGGGTTCACGGTCGACGAGCACGACCAGTCCCCGGATGCGGACACCTCCGCCACGCAGTAGGTCGCCGAGCCTTCTCCCGCGAGGATCTCGACCTCGACCGTGCCGAAGGCCGGGCCGGTGCCCGAGAGCCCCGGCGACACGGTGGACCACTCGGTGCCCGACTCCGAGTATCCGAGCAGCGCCGGAGCGGTGCCCCCGACCGTCACGGTGACGGCATTGCTCACGGGACTCGGGATCTGGTCGACGTCGGCGGCGTCGTACGAGGTCGCGGTGAGCTCATACCGGCCGGGGCCCGCCACGGTGATGTCGCAGCTGTACGTGGTGTCGAAGTACGCCACGAGCACGCTGCATCCCGCGGAGTACGCGCCGTTGATACGGGCCTCGACCGTCACGACCTGCTCGATGCTCTCGGCCAGATCTCCCGAGACGGTGAAGGTCGTGGCGACGGTCTCGAACCCATCGGTGGGAGCGGTGATCGACGGCGCGCCCGGCGCGGCGTTCGCGACGGTCACGCCAGCGATCACCGAGGCACCGGCGAGAAGGGACACGGCCGTGGCCGTGGCGAGTCGACGAACGAACGAGCGTGAACGCAGCACGGGATTCCTGCCTCGGGTGTCAAGCTTCGGCGCGCGGGGGGACGGCCGTCGTCAGAATAACCCGAGAACGTTTCGAACGTATGACGAATTCGCGCGACTACTCGTCGAGCGCGAGCTCCTTCGGCAGCTTGAGCTCCTTCTTGCCGAGCTCTTCGACGTTGACGTCTTTGAAGGTCAGCACCTTGACGCTCTTGACGAAGCGGTCGGCGCGGTAGACGTCCCACACCCACACGTCGGTGAGCGTGAGCTCGAAGTAGAAGTCGCCGCCCATGTCGCGCACGACCTGCTCGACCTCGTTCGCGAGGTAGAAGCGGCGCTCGGTCTCGACCACGTACGAGAACTGCGAGACGACATCGCGGTACTCGCGGTACAGGGCGAGTTCGACCTCGCGGTCGTAATCGTCGAATTCTTCGTCGTCCATGGCGAGTCGAGTCTAGACCGTCGCGCCGGGGGCGGGGTCGAGACCGTCGAGGAGCGACGGCGCGCGCAGCCAGGTCACGCGATGGCGCGGCGATGCCCCGTGCGCAGCGACCGCCGCCAGGTGGTCGGGGCTGCCGTAGCCCTTGTTGCCGCTCCAGCCGTAGACCGGCCAGCGTTCGTGATCGGCCACCATGAGCGCGTCGCGGTGCTGCTTCGCCACGACCGATGCCCCTGCCACCGAGGCGCAGTCGCGGTCGGCCTTGACGCGGGTCAGGATGCGCAGCGGCGAGCTGAGCGCCGGCGTTAGCCAATCGTGGCTGCCGTCGAGCAGCACCGTCGACGCACCGACATCGATGCCCGCCTCGTGGAGGGCGATGAGCCCGCGACGGGCGGCCATGCCGAGCGCGGCGACGATGCCGTGCTCGTCGATCTCGGCGGGCTCCGCCTCCCCCACCGCCACAGCGGCCGCCCAGGCGTGCACAAGAGGCTCGACCTCGGCCCGCCGCGCGGGGCTGAGCAGCTTGCTGTCGCGCAGGCGGGCGGGCGGAGCATCCACCCCCGGAAGGATCGCGCACACGCCCACCGCGACGACGCCCGCGATCGCTCCGCGACCCACCTCGTCGACCCCGATGACGACGGGCGCGCCGGCGGCGAAGAAGCCCTGCTCGACCTCGAGGGTGGGCGCCGCGCTCACGTCGAGCCGATCATGCTGCGCCGGTCACTCGGCGCGCTCGACCCCGTCGAACACGATCGGGTAGCTGTCGATCCACTGCCAGCGGTCGATGGGCCAGCTGATGACGAAGGCGCGCCCGACGACATCGGCGATCGGCACGACGCCGTTGAAGCGCGAGTCGGCCGAGTCGTAGCGGTTGTCGCCCATGACCCAGAGCGTGCCCTCCGGAACGTCCTCCTGGAAGTCTTGCCCGCTCACGTCGGTCGTGCCGCCCGGCAGCGTCACGTAGGGCTCGTCGAGCGGCACGCCGTTGATGCTCAGCTGCCCGAGGTCGTTGCAGCACGTGATGCGGTCGCCCGGCAGCCCGATGACGCGCTTCACGAGGTGCTCGTCGCTGTCGGAGGTGCTGAGCCCGATGAGGGAGAGCACCCAGTCGCCCGCCGCGGCGAGCGGGGCCTGCGGCGTCTCGGGGGTCGCGGGGAGCCAGCCGCCCGGGTCGCGGAACACGACGACGTCACCGCGCTGGATCGGCACGACGTCGGGCACGAGCTGGTTGACGATGATGCGGTCGTTCACGAGCAGGGTGTCTTGCATCGACTCGGAGGGGATGTAGAACGAGCGGATCAAGAACGTCTTGATGAGGAACGAGATGACGAGCGCGGCGACGACGATCACCAGCACGTCGCGCAGGAACAGCAGAACGCTGCGGCCCCGGGTCGTCGTCGCGCGGTGCGACGGCGCCGCGGTGGATGCTGTGCCCGCGGCGGGCGGATTCTGCTCTGTCATGACTCCCCAGGTGCTCCCCGCCAGTCTAGGCGGCTACCGGCACGCAGCTTCAGAGGACACGAACGACCGAGGGCCTCGCCGACGAATCGACGAGGCCCTCGAGAGTGGCGCGGAACGCGGATTACGCGTCGCGCTTCTCCTTGATCTTGGCCTTCTTGCCGCGCAGGTTGCGCAGGTAGTAGAGCTTGGCGCGGCGCACGTCGCCGCGCGTGACGATCTCGATGTGGTCGATCACGGGAGAGTGCACCGGGAAGGTGCGCTCGACGCCGACCTGGAAGCTCACCTTGCGCACCGTGAAGGTCTCGCGGATGCCCTCGTTCGAACGGCCGATGACGACACCCTGGAACACCTGGATGCGCGAGCGGCTGCCTTCGACGATGTTGACGTGCACCTTGACGGTGTCGCCGGGGCGGAAGTCGGGGATGTCGGTGCGCAGCGAGGCGGCGTCGACGTGGTCGAGGATGTGCATGGTGATTCGCTCTCTGCAACCGCCACAGGTCGATCGCGGTTCCGGGGAAATTCGAAGAATCGCACGGCACTCGCAGATCCACGGCTCCCCTGTGGCAGAGCCGTGCCGAGGCACAAAGAGAAATGATGCCACATCGCGCGCCCCGCGCCCAATCAGTGAAAGGATGTTCGCACAGGCAAGAAGGACGTCGGGGGACGATCCAGGGGGTACACCATGAATGCACAACCGGCACTGGCGACCGACAAAGTCGTCATGCGCACCGAGCCCATCCAGCAGCGCAGTGCAGAACGCATCACGCTGCTGCTCGATGCGGCAGCCACGCTCATCGACGACGCGGGCATCGACGGCGTCACGACGAGCGCGGTGGCGAAGCGATCGACATCGTCGGTCGGCGTCGTCTACCGATACTTCCCGAACATCCAATCGCTGCTGCGGGCGCTCGCCGCGCGCAACATGGAGCGCTACCTCGAACGCGTCTGGCAGGGCGTCGAGAACTCCCCGCCCGAGCCGTGGTCATCGTTCGACGCGACGCTCGACGCCTTCATCGACATGACGCGCCATGAGCCGGGCTTTCGCGCGCTGCGCTTCGGTGACGTCATCGACCAGCGCTTCATCAGCCCCGAGCTGAGCAACAACGCGATCCTCGCGCGCGAGTTCGCCTCCCAGGTCGGCCGCACCTACGACTTCGAGCCCGACGACGACATCGTCTTCCACCTCGAGGTGGCGATCGAGATCGCGAGCGGGCTGCTCACGCGGGCCTTCCAGCTCGACAAGAATGGGGATGCGCGCTTCATCGAGGCGACGCGCGACCTGTGCGGCACGTACTTGCGCACCCACATCCCCCTGCCGAGGACGTAGATGATCGAACTGCTCACGCCCGCCGAGATCGACGAGATGCGACCGGCGGGCCGCTTCGTCGCGAGCGTGCTCACGGCCACGAGCGCGGCGGCCGACGTGGGCGTCAACCTGCTCGACCTCGATGCCCTCGCGCACGAGATGATTCGCGCGGAAGGCGCCGACAGCTGCTACATCGACTACCACCCCTCCTTCGGCGGGTCGCCCTTCGGCAAGGTCATCTGCACCTCGGTCAACGACGCGGCCCTGCACGGGCTCCCGCACGACTACCGGCTGAACGACGGCGACGTGCTCTCCCTCGACTTCGCGGCCTCGGTCAACGGCTGGGTGTGCGACTCGGCGCTCACGATCGTCGTCGGCACGCCGCGACCGGAGGACCTCGCGATGATCAGCACGGTCGAGCGCGCGCTCGCGGCGGGCATCCAGCAGGCGCGCCCCGGCCAGCGCATGGGCGACATCTCGGCGGCGATCGGCGACGTGGCGGCTGACGCCGGCTACCCCGTCAACCTCGACTTCGGCGGCCACGGCGTCGGGCGCACGATGCACGGCGACCCGCACGTTCCCAACGACGGCCGCCCTGGCCGCGGCCTCAAGCTGCGTGCGGGTCTCGTCATCGCGATCGAGCCCTGGTTCATCCCCGACACGGATGAGATCTACACGGATGCCGACGGCTGGACCTTGCGCAGCAGCACGGGCAGCCGCGCCGCGCACGCCGAGCACACTGTCGCGATCACGGCCGACGGCCCGATCGTGCTGACCGCGCGCGACTAGCCGGCAGCGGTCGGAGGCGGAACCGGGCCCGCCGCCCAGTCCACGACGATGTCGCCGGGCCCTTCGCCCCTGCGTGCGCGCAGTCGCGAGCCAGGATAGAGCACGGGGAGGGACGAGGCGGGAACGCCGTTGCCGACCTGCGTCTGATAGGGGGTCTCCGCGCCGTCGATGACCGTCAGCGTGAGCGCGTAGACCGGGTCGCCGGAGGGCGCCGTCATGCCGAGCGGCTGCGCCTGCACGAGCACGACCTCGACCGGCCGACCGGTCTCGAGAATCGACGCCGCGGTCGTGTCCCCGTCTCCCGCCTCCACGCGAACCTCGGGGGGCTCGGTCGCGAAGTCGAGAGCGATGCGGGCAGGGTTCGCGGCGTCGACGCGCACCGCAACCCACGCGCGGCCGGAGGCGAGCTGCGGGATGTACACCTCTTGCACCCGCTGCACCGCGGTGGCGGTGTAGGGCTCGTGACCGTCGCGGTAGACCTGAACCGTGAAGGTGCACTTGCGCTCGGGAAGCGCGTTCATGACGCTCATGCTGAGGCTCGAGGACGAGAGCGCGAGGATGTGGCCGCGGGCCAACTCGCCCGCGGTCAGCAGGCTGCCGTCAGGCGACCCCAGAAGATTCGAGAGCCAGTTCATCGGAGGGTCCTCCGTCGGAGTTCGGGCGGCGCGATCGGATCGTCGTCGAGACCATCGAGGCGAATGCGGTCGCGGCCGCAGCGATCAGCAAGGGCCAGAGCAGATAGCCGAGGAAGAGCAGGTCGGGGCTGGGCGAGATGGCGAGGATCGCCACGACGAGCGCGAACTCGACGATGAGCAGCAGCTTCTCGCCCACCGTGAGCATGGGCGGGCGCCGCAGCATGACCGCCACATGGTTGATCGTGAGCGAGAGCGCGATCCCGGGAAGCACGAACGAGCCCGTGATGAGCGCCTGCAGCGTCGGGAGCGCACTGAGGTCGCCCGTGAACTGCAGGTACCACGCCGCCACGCCCGCAACGCCGGCGAGCACCGCCACGAGCGGCTGCGACCACAGCCACATCCGCTCGCCCGCCGTCATGGCTTCTCGATCAGGTCGGGGCGGATCGCCCGCGTGCGCGCGAGCTGCTGCTCACGGCGCCAGTCGGCGACCGCGCCGTGGTTGCCACTCAGCAGCACGGGCGGCACCTCGAGCCCGCGCCAGGATGCGGGCTTGGTGTAGCTCGGGTACTCGAGCAGGCCGTCTTCGTGGCTCTCCTCGGTCAGGCTCTCGGGGTTGCCCACGACACCGGGCACCAGCCGCGCGATCGCCTCGATCATCGCCATCGTCGCCACCTCCCCGCCGTTGAGCACGTAGTCGCCGATGCTGAGCACGCGAACCTCCGTGCGCTCAGAGTAGTGGTCGACGACGCGCTGGTCGATGCCCTCGTAGCGACCACACGCGAACACGAGGTGCTCGCGCACGGCGAGCTCGCGAGCCTGCCGCTGCGTGAACGGATGCCCGGCGGGGCTGGGCACGATGAGCACGCTGCGCGGGGTGAGCAGCGCATCCAGCGCCTCGCCCCACGGCTCGGGCTTCATGACCATGCCTGCTCCGCCCCCGTAGGGCGTGTCGTCGACGGTGCGGTGGCGATCGTGGGTGTGGTCGCGCAGGTCGTGCACGCCGACCTCGATCACTCCCGCGGCGCGCGCGCGCCCGAGCAGCGAGACATCGAGCACCCCGAAGAACTCGGGGAAAATCGTGACGATGTCGAGGCGCACGCTCTGCAGTCTAGGCAGAGGGGGCGACGTCGGCCTCGGGCTCGGCCCGCGCCGGGTCGTCGCTCGTCGCCTCGTCGTCGGGCAGCTCTTCGAAGAGGCCCACGGGCGGCGTGATCGTGACGGTGCCGGCGGCGATGTCGACCGCGGGCACGATGGCGCTCACGAAGGGCACGAGCACGTCGCGCTCACCCGACCGCACGACGAGCAGGTCTTGCGCCGGGAAGTGCTCGACGCGGGCGACGGTGCCGACCTCGACGCCGTCGCGCAGCGCGCGCAGGCCCACGAGCTGGAAGTCGTACCAGGCGTCGGGCTCGTCGGGCTCGTCGGCGTCCTGATCGATCCAGAGGATGGCCTTGACGAGGCTCTCGGCCCCGGTGCGGTCAGCGACACCCTCGAAGAAGCCGACCGGTTGGCCGTTGTACCAGCGCAACTCGGCGAGCGTGAGCGTCTTGCCGTGCCACGGCGAGCTCGTCGGCACCTGCAGGGTGAAGACGGCCCCGGGCGTGAAGCGCTTGTCGGGGTCGTCCGTGAAGAGCTCGAGCTTGAGTGCGCCCTTGAGCCCGTGAGCCTTGGTGAGGCGACCGACCCGCAGCTGCTGCGCGGGGGCGCTCAAAGCTGATCGGTGTCGACGACGTCGACGCGCACGCGTCGCCCGTCGGCGAGCGACGAGATGACCGTGCGGAGAGCCTTGGCGGTGCGGCCACCACGGCCGATCACGCGGCCGAGGTCCTCGGGGTGCACGCGCACCTCGAGGACCTCGCCGCGAGCAGAGCTCTGCGCGACGACGGCGACATCGTCGGGGTGATCCACGATCCCCTTGACGAGATGTTCGAGCGTGTCAGCGAGCACGTGCGTCAGGCCTTCTCAGCCTCGGCGTCGTCGGCGGGAGCCTCAGCAGCAGCCTCCTCGACGGGGGCCTCCTCCGCGGCGGCCTCGGCCGGGGCCTCGACGGGGGCCTCAGCGGCCTCCTCGACGACCTCGGCGGCGGGGGCCTCCGCGGCCTCGTCAGCGGCGGGCGCCTCGGCGACCGGAGCCTTCTCGGCGACGGGCTTCTCGGCCTTGGGCTTGAGCACCGGCTTCTTCTTCTCGTCCATGACGAACGCGGCCTTGGGCTCGGCGAACTTGACGGTGCTCTTGGCACCCTTCTCGCCCTTGAACATGCCCCAGTCGCCCGTGAGCTTGAGCAGCGCGAGCACCTGCGGGCTCGGCTGGGCGCCGACGCTCAGCCAGTACTGGGCGCGCTCGGAGTTGACCTCGATGACCGAGGGCTCCTCCGTGGGGTGGTACTTGCCGATCTCCTCGATCGCGCGACCGTCGCGCTTGGTGCGCGAGTCGGCGACGACGATGCGGTAGTACGGTGCACGGATCTTGCCCATGCGCTTGAGGCGAATCTTGACAGCCACGTTTCTCCGAAATGTGTGAAGGGATGAGTTGCGACCGGCTGCGTGGGGCACACTCGGCGCGAAAGCTCGTGATGGATGCTCGCGCTGCCTGATTAGAGGGTCGGGCGCGCGAGCACTCGACCCCCTATTCTGGCAGATTTTCGGCGACGCCGCCGCCGAGGGTGGTGCGCCCCGCTCAGCGGTGCCCGTCGCGCCAGCTCAGCCACTCGCGCACGGGTGCCATGTCGAACTCGGGGCCATCGAGCCCGAGCGTGAAGAGCGTCGCCCCGACGGCGTGCAGCTCGTCGGCCTGCTGCATCGTGCGCTCGCGGATCTCGACCGAGATCTCGACCTCGCGCACGTCGCGCCCGACCGCCTCCCCGTGCGCCGCGAGCACGCCGAGCTTGTGCTCGAGCGTCGGCACATCGGCGAAGGAGTGCCAGATGTCAGCGTGCTGGGCAACGATGCGCAGTGTCTTCTTCTCGCCGCCGCCGCCGATGAGGATGGGGATGTCGCGGGTGGGGGCGGGATTGAGGCGCGACCAGCGATCACGGATGATCGGCAGGGCGTCGGCCAGCGCATCCAGTCGGCCCCCGACGGTGCCGAACTCGTAGCCGTACTCGTCGTAGTCGCGCTCGAACCAGCCGGAACCGGTGCCGAAGATGAACCGGCCCGTTCCGCCCTTGGCGCTGATGTGGTCGATCGTGCGGGCCATGTCGGCCTGCAGGTTGGCGTTGCGGTAGCTGTTGCAGTTGACGAGCGCGCCAAGCTCGGCGTGCGTCGTCTGCTCGGCGATCGCGGCGAGCATCGTCCACGACTCGAAGTGCAGGCCATCAGGCTCGCCGTACAGCGGGAAGAAGTGGTCCCAGTTGAAGATCACATCGACCCCGAGGGCGTCGAGCTCGGCGGCCGCGTCGCGGATGCGCTCGTAGGAGGTGTGCTGGGGCCGCAGCTGCACGCCGAGGCGCACGGGTCGAGAAGTCATGCCTCTCAGCCTACGGTCGCGCCCGCAGGCGCGGTGCGCACCCAGGGGTTCGCCGCCTCGAGCTGCCCGGCGACGCTCAACAGAAGCGCCTCTCCCGCGCCGTCGGCAGCGGGATGCGCCACCAGCTGCACGCTCAGCGGCACCTGCGCGCCCTCATGCCACCCGGCGGGCACGGCGGCGGCCGGCCACCCGAGCAGGTTCCACAGGGCCGCGTAGGGTGCGTAGCCGATGTTGGCGCGCAGGTTCGCGACCCAGCCGCGCCGGTGCCAGCCCTCGGCGACCGGGCCGGGCTGCGCGAGGCCCGGCGTGAGGATGACATCGACGTTGGCCGTCGCGGCCTCGACACGCGCCCGCAGGCGGTCGACGGGGCCGGCGCGCAGGCCGCCGAGCCGCCGCAGCACGCGGCCCGCGCGCACGTGGGCGCGCACGCGCGGCTCGAGGCGGCGCACGTCGAGCCCCTCATGGGCGGCATCATCGGCCGCGCCGGCGAACCAGCGCGCGAGCACGGGCAGGGGGTCGGACGGGTAGGGGATCGTCAGTTCGACGACCTCGTGCCCGGCGGCCCGCAGGGTCGCGGCGGCGCGCTCGGCGGCCGCCTTCCATTCGGGGTCGAGTGTCGCGAGCGGGGTCGGGATGCCCGTCGCGAGCCCGATGCGCAGCGGGCGCGGGGCCGCCATCTCGGCGAGCGCCGGGCGGCCCGCCATGACGGAGAGCATGAGCGCGGCATCCTGCACGGTCGTCGCGAGCGGACCGTTCTCGCTCATGCCGAACCAGCTGTGCGCGCCCATGTCGGCGGGCACGAGGCCCGAGCCGGGCTTGAGGCCGACGAGCCCGCAGTTGGCGGCGGGGATGCGGATGGATCCCATGCCGTCGGCGGCGTGCGCGACGGCGACCATGCCGCTCGCCACCGCGGCGGCCGATCCGCCCGACGAGCCGCCCGAGGTGCGCTCGGGGTTGTGCGGGTTGCGGGTGGTTCCGTAGACCGAGTCGGTCGTGCCGAACACGCAGAGCTCGGGCACGCGCGTGATGCCGACGACGATGGCTCCCGCGGCCCGCAGGCGGACGACGACCTCGTGGTCGGCGGGTCGGGGCTCCGCGCTCGTGGCCGCGCTGCCCTCGCGCATCGGCTCGCCGGCGACGGGGATGTTGTCCTTGATGGCGATCGGCACGCCCGCGAGCGGCAGCGCCTCGCCCGCGGCGACCCGCGCATCCACGTCGGCGGCCTCGGCCAGCGCCTGCTCAGCGCGCACCACCTGGAAGGCCCCGAGGGCGGGGTCGAGCGCGGCGATGCGGGCGAGCGCGGCGCGAGTCTCGGCGACGGCGGTCGTGGTGCCGGCGCGCACGGCGGCGGCGGTGTCGACAGCGGTCAGAGCGGGTGCGGGCACGGCGTCGGGCGAGCTCATGGCATCACCCTACGTCGCGCGCCCGGGCCGCTCGACCCTCAGCGGCCGAGCAGCTTCTGGATGGTCGCGAGATCCTCCGCGCTCGGCTGCGCGCCAGCGGGTGCGCCCCCGCCGAGTCCGAATCCGGCTCCGGATGCGCCCGCCGCCGTACCGGGCTTGAGCCCTTGCGCGCGAGCGGCTTCCTCGGCCGCGCGCTTCGCCGGGTTGCCCGACTTCGACGCGCCCTTGCCCTTCTTCTTCGCCGCGGCCTTGCGGGCCGTCGCCGCTCCCCCGCCGCCGCCCATGCCGGGCATCGGGCCCATGCCGGGAATCTGCGGCATGCCGCCCTTCGCGACGGTCTTCATCATCTTCGCCGCCTGCTCGAAGCGTGTGACGAGCGAGTTGACCTCGGTGACGGTCGTGCCCGACCCGCGGGCGATGCGCAGGCGACGTGAGCCGTTGAGCAGCTTGGGCACGCGTCGCTCGGCGGGCGTCATCGACTGGATGATCGCCTCGGTGCGCACGAGCTCGCGCTCGTCGAAGTTGTCGAGCTGCTCGCGCATGCCGCGCGCGCCCGGCAGCATGCCCAGCATGCCCTTGATCGAGCCCATGTTCTTGAGCTGCTGCATCTGAGCGAGGAAGTCTTCGAGCGTGAAGCTGTCGGTCGCGAACTTCTCGGCCGTCTTGCGCGCGTCTTCTTCATCGAAGGCCTTCTGGGCCTGCTCGATGAGGGTCAGGATGTCGCCGAGGTCGAGAATGCGGCTCGCCATGCGGTCGGGGTAGAAGGGCTCGAAGTCGTCGAGGCCCTCGCCCGTCGAGGCGAACATGATCGGTCGGCCCGTGATGCTCGCGACGCTGAGCGCGGCACCGCCGCGCGCGTCGCCATCCAGCTTCGACAGCACGACGCCCGTGAAGTCGACGCCGTCTTGGAAGGCCTTCGCGGTCGTGACCGCGTCTTGACCGATCATCGCGTCGATGACGAAGAGCACCTCGTCGGGGTCGACAGCCTTGCGGATGTCGGCGGCCTGCTTCATGAGCTCGGCATCGACGCCGAGTCGGCCCGCCGTGTCGACGATGACGACGTCGTGCAGCGAGGTCTTCGCGTGCTTCAGCGCGTCGGTCGCGACCCTGACGGGGTTGCCGACACCGTTGCCGGGCTCGGGCGCGAACACCGCGACCCCGGCCTGCTCGGCCACCACCTGCAGCTGCTGCACGGCGTTGGGTCGCTGCAGGTCGGCCGCGACGAGCAACGGCGTGTGGCCATCCGCCTTCAGCCACTTCGCGAGCTTGCCGGCGAGCGTCGTCTTGCCGGCACCCTGGAGGCCCGCGAGCATGATGACCGTCGGCGGGTTCTTCGCGAACTCGAGTCGACGCTGCTGACCGCCCAGAATGGCGATGAGCTCGTCGTTGACGATCTGCACGACCTGCTGCGCCGGGTTGAGCGCCTTGTTGACCTCGTCGCCGAGCGCCCGCTCGCGCACCGCCGCAGTGAAGTCCTTGACGACCGGCAGGGCCACGTCGGCGTCGAGCAGCGCGCGGCGGATCTCGCGCACCGTGCCGTCGACATCGGCGGGGCTGAGCTTGCCCTTCGTGCGCAGCGCCGTGAAGGTCGCGGTGAGCCGGTCGGAGAGAGTGCCGAAAGTCGCCATAGTGGCCCCATTCTAGGCGGCGGGCTCTGGTTGACTGTGGGCACCGACCCTCAGGAGGCACCATGCGACGCGCGATCTTCGGTCACGACCCCCAGGTGGATGCCACGGCGTGGGTCGCCCCGACCGCGACGCTCATCGGCCAGGTGCGCATCCACCCGCGCGCCTCGGTGTTCTACGGTGCCGTGCTGCGCGCCGATCGCGACGCCATCGAACTCGGCGAGGGCTCGAACCTGCAGGACAACGTGACCGTGCACGGCGACCCCGGCAAGCCGACGATCGTCGGCCGCGGCGTGAGCGTCGGCCACAACGCGATGCTGCACGGCTGCACGATCGAGGACGACTGCCTCATCGGCATGAGTGCCACGGTGCTCAACGGCGCGGTCATCGGGCGCGAGTCGCTCGTCGCCGCCGGCGCCGTCGTGCTCGAGGGCACGTTCGTGCCGCCGCGGTCGCTTGTGGCAGGCGTGCCCGCGAAGGTGCGGCGCGAGCTGACCGACGACGAGGTGGCGGGCATCCGGCGCAACGCCGAGACGTACCTCATGCTCTCGGCCGAGCACGCCGCGCTCGAGCGCTAAGGCACCAGGCTCGCGGCGAAGACGTGGGGCGTGAAGCCCGTCAGGTCGCCGATGCCCTCCCCCTGACCGATGAGCTTGATCGGGATGCCCGTCTGCTGCTGCACACGCAGCACGAAGCCGCCCTTGGCCGAGCCGTCGAGCTTCGTGACGACGAGCCCCGTCACCCCCGCGCTCTCGATGAACGCCTCGGCCTGCGCGAGGCCGTTCTGTCCGGTCGTACCGTCGAGCACGAGCAGCACCTCGGCGATCGGCGCGAGCTTCTCGATGACGCGGGTGACCTTGCCCAGTTCATCCATGAGGCCCGCCTTGGTCTGCAGCCGGCCAGCCGTGTCGATGATCGCGATCTCGACACCGTTGTCGATCGCGAACTGCACCGTCTGATAGGCGACGCTCGCCGGGTCCTGCCCCGCGTGCTGCGGCCGCACGACCTGCGCTCCCGCGCGCTCGGCCCAGGTCGCGAGCTGGTCGACCGCCGCCGCCCGGAACGTGTCGGCCGCGCCGACGACGACCGTGCGCCCGTATCCGGTCAGGAATTTCGCGAACTTGCCGATCGTCGTGGTCTTGCCCACACCGTTGACCCCGACCACGAGAACGACCGCAGGGCGGTTGCTGAGCGTCAGCGTCGGGTCGTGCGCGGCGAGACGCTCTTCAAGGGCCTCGCGCAGCATGCGCTTGAGATCGCGCGGATCGGTGGTCTTGTACTTCGCGACGTTCGCGCGCAGCTCGTCGAGGATCTCGTCGGCCAGGTCGGGCCCGAAGTCGGCGCCGATCAACGCGGACTCGAGGTCGTCCCACGTGTCGTCGTCGATCGTCGGGTTCGTGAAGAGGCCCTTGAGGGCGCCGCCGAGGCTCCAGGTGCGGTCGGCCACCTACTCGTCGCGCATCTTCTCGTAGATCTTCTGGCAGTCGGGGCAGATGGGGAACTTCTCGGGGTCGCGCCCCGGCGTCCACTTCTTGCCGCACAGAGCCCGCACGGGCTTGCCGGTCAGCGCCGACTCGATGATCTTGTTCTTGGGCACGTAGTGCGAGAAGCGCTCGTGGTCGCCGTCCTCCAGCTGCTCCTCGTTCAGCAGCTTCTCGAGCTCGCGGTCGAGCACATCGGTGCCGCCGCCCTGGCCTGCTCCGCCCGGTTCGTCCAGTGTCGCCATGCCCTCAGTCTACGACGGGGCCGGATGCTCGCGCCGGGCGATCCGCCCGCCGCGCCGCGCGGCGCTGCTAGGTGCGCATCACGAGATCGAGCAGCTCGGGCGCCCGGCGCCGGAACGCCCGCCCGCCGACGACGATGCCCAGCAGCAGCATCCCGAGCCCCGTCGCCGCACCGGCGAGGCCGGCGACGGCGAACCAGGAGGGATCAGCGAAGCCCCAGCCGGCCACGAGCACGGACGGGGCCATGAACGCGAGGATCGCGAGCAGCGCGAGCGACTGCGACCACCCGGCGCGCGCGCCCAGCGTCGGCGGCTGGTCGAAGGGCCCGGCCCCCGGACGCGCGGCGGGGTACGCGCCGATGACCGAGCTGACGCTCGAAACCCCGAGCCCGGTGAGCAGCAGGCCGATGCTGATGCCGAGGAGCGCGGGCAGCACGCCGTCGACCCCCGACCACAGTGCGAAGAGCGGCGAGAGGACGAGCACGATCGGCACGCCGAGCACGAGCGGAGGGACGCAGCGGCCCCAGCGGTCGGCGGCCCCGGGCACGGGGGCGGCCACGTGCATCCAGACGGCGGTGTGGTCGTAGGCGACGTCGTTGTGGCTGAACCAGCCAAGGAAGAGCGCGAGCACGGGTAGGGGCACGAGCCACAGCGGCGGCAGCGGCGCCCCGGCCACGGCGAAGGCCAGCATCATGACCACGGGTGCGACGGGCAGAGCGAGGATCACCGCACGGTACCGCGAGTCGCGCGTCCAGTAGAGCAGGCTGCGCGCCGCGATGACTCCCGCCGGCGTCGCGGGAACGAGGTCGAACCAGCCGAGACCCGAGAGCGAGGCCGATTCGCGCGTGCGCTGCGGCGCCTCGAGCAGTCGCGCGACGACCCAGCCCCAGCCGAGGGCGAGCACCGCGAGCATGATGGCGCCGCCCAGCAGGCGGGCGAGCAGGGGGCCCGTGTCGCTCGCGGGCGCCGCCCAGAGCATGCCGACCGGGGTGTTGCCGAGCGTTCGCGCGACCGCGATGAGCGCGTCGTCATCGCCGCCGCCGCGCACGACGAGCACGGTCGTGGCCGCCGCGGCGATCGCGATGACGATCACGGTGCGCGCGATGGCCGTGACGAGGCGCCGCGCCGCGGGCGACACCGCGAGCTGGGCGCCGATCGCGACGAGGTACTGCGTCATGAGGATGATCGCGGCAGCCGCGAGCACGCCCGCGACGATTGCCGCACCGGCCGTGCCGGTGCCCGCCCAGGCGAGTTCGAGACCCACTCCGAGGACGGCCGCGAGCACGCCCGGCAGGCCGACGGCCGCCGCCGCCGCGAGGGTGACCGCGAGCCGGCGGGGCTCGATCGGGTACGAGGCGAACCGGCGGGGCTCGAGGGCCGATCCGAGGCCCGCGCTGAGCGGGGCAACGGCGATCGCGACCGAGAGCGCGCTCGCGACGATCACGAGGCCCGCGCGGTGGCTCGCGAGGCGCACGTCGACCTCGAGGGCGAGCAGGATGACCGCCGCACCGATCGCGAGCCCGAGCACCACGACTGCGAGCGTGCGCGCGAGCGTCGCTCCGGGACGGAACGCCGACCCGAGCAGAGCGAGCTTCAGTCGGAGAACGTGGTCAACCACTCCAGGCCCTCCACCGCGACGCGTCCGCCCGCGAGCTCGACGAAGCGCTCCTCCAGGCTCTCGCCCGCGCGCACCTCGTCGAGGGTGCCCGCGGCGAGGATGCGCCCTTCGACGATGACGGCGACGCTGTCGCACACGCGCTCGACCAGATCCATGTTGTGGCTCGAGAGCACGACCGTGCCGCCCGCGGCGGCGAAGCGCTGCAGGAGGTCGACGGCCTGCGCGGTCGAGACCGGGTCGACCGACTCGAAGGGCTCGTCGAGCACGAGCACCGAGGGTGAGTGGATGAGCGCGGCGGCGAGGGAGATCTTCTTCACCATGCCCACGGAGTAGTCGCGTACCGGGCGGTCGAGCGAGCCGTCGAGGCCGAGCGCGAGCGCCAGGTCGTCACTGCGCGACCGTGCGGCGGAACGGTCGAGCCCGTGCAGCACGGCGGCGTAGTAGAGCATCTGGGCTCCCGTGAGCCGGTCGAACAGCCGCATGCGGTCGGGCAGAACGCCGATCTTGCGTTTCGCGGTCGTGGGTGCCGCCCAGACGTCGGTGCCACCGACGACCACGGTGCCCGCATCCGGTCGCAGCAGCCCCGTCACCATCGAGAGCGTCGTGGTCTTGCCCGCGCCGTTCGGCCCGACGAAGCCGAAGATCGAGCCACGACGCACGGTCAAGCTCACGTCATCGACGGCGGTGGAGGTACCGAACCGCTTGCGCAACCCCGAGACCTCGAGCACCACGGGCGCGAGCGGCTTCGGCCGCGGCACGGCGGGCTTGGCCGTGGACCGGGCCCCCGGCTTCGACGGCCGCGCTGGCCGGACGGGCTTCCCCGTTCGCTTCGGAGACGCTGACGAGGATTCCACGACGTCCACGCTACCAACCCTCGTGAGCACCCCTCGACCCGCGCGCGGAAGGCCTGGCGCCCGGGTCACAGTTCGGAAACAATGGGTGAACAGCGGATGACGGCGCGGAAACCTCCCGGGTACCCTGGGAGAGCACAACGATGTGTCCCTCTGACCTTCATCCGACACATCAGGAGCCATCACATGACCACTCAGGTCGTCATTCTCGCCGCAGGCATGGGCAGCCGTCTCGGCCGCGAGCTGCCGAAGCCGCTGACCGAACTCAGCGACGGGCGCACCATCATGCGCCAGCAGCACGACAACATCGCCGCCGCGTTCGGCACCGACGTGACCATCACGACCGTCGTGGGCTACAAGCTCGAGCACATCATCGACGCGTTCCCCGAGGTCGAGTACGTCTATAACGAGCAGTACGACCAGACCAACACCTCGAAGAGCCTGCTGCGCGCCCTCAAAGCCACCGGCAAGCACGGTGTGCTCTGGATGAACGGCGACGTCGTCTTCGACCCGCAGGTTCTCGTGCGGGTCGCGAGCCTCGTGCACGCCGACCGCTCGTTCGTGAGCGTCAACACCTCGACGGTCAGCGACGAAGAGGTCAAGTACACCGTCGACGCCGAGGGCTTCATCCAGAAGCTGTCGAAGACCGTCGCCGAGGGGCTCGGCGAGGCCGTCGGCATCAACTACATCTCGAGCCGCGACAAGGCCGTGCTCATGCACCACCTCGCACGCTGCGCCGACCAGGACTACTTCGAGCGCGGCATCGAGCTCGCGATCGAGCACGACGGCATCACCGTCGAGCCCGTCGACATCAGCGACCTCTACGCCGTCGAGATCGACTTCGCCGAAGACCTCGAGCGCGCCAACCTGCACGTCTGAGCCGTCGGCTCGCGCACGCCGTGAGCCCTGATTCGCGGGCAGAGCGGCGCGCGTGGCGCTAGCGTTGTCGTTCGTGACCTCCGCCCTGCCGCCGCGCCCCGCGCGCACCCCCGCGCAGGTGTACCGCCAGTCGCTCTGGCTGCTGACGAGCCGCGACCTCAAGGTCCGCTACTCGACGTCGGTGCTCGGCTACCTCTGGTCGGTGCTCGACCCGCTCGTCATGGCGGTCATCTACTGGTTCGTCTTCACGCAGATCGTCGACCGCGCGATCGGCAACGAGCCGTACATCGTGTTCCTGCTCGCGGGCCTGCTGCCGTGGATGTGGTTCAACGGCGCCGTCGGCGACGCGACGCGGGCGTTCATCAAAGACGCGAAGCTCGTGCGCTCCACGCGCATCCCCCGCACCGTCTGGGTGAACCGCATCGTGCTCTCGAAGGGCATCGAGTTCATCGCGGCGCTGCCCGTCATCGCGGTGTTCGCCATCATCTTCGGGGCACCACTCACCGCGGGCGTGCTCTGGCTGCCCCTCGCGATCGCCCTGCAGGCCGTGCTGACAGTGGGTCTCGGGCTCATCATCGCGCCGTTGGTCGTCTTCTTCCGCGACCTCGAGCGCGCCGTGAAGCTCATCCTGCGCTTCCTGTTCTATGCATCGCCCATCATCTACGGGCTCGGCGACCTGCCCGACGGGCTCGACCTGTGGGCGTCGTTCAACCCGCTCGCCGGCATCATCTCGCTGTACCGGGCGAGCTTCTTCCCCGATCAATTGGATGCTCGAGCCGTGCTCATCGCGGCCGCCATGAGCCTCGTCATCCTCGGCGTCGGCATGCTCGTGTTCCGGCGCATGGTGCCCGCCGTGCTGAAGGAGGTCTGATGGAGGCCGAGACGGTCATCCGGGTCGCGGGCGCCGGCATCCGGTTCCGCCGCAATCGACGCGGCCGCCGCTCGTTCAAAGACCTCTTCGCGGGCTCGAAGCGCCGCTCGCGCCCCGACGAGTTCTGGGCGCTGCGCGGCGTCGATGTCGAGGTGCGCGCGGGCGAGGCGATCGGCGTCGTCGGCCGCAACGGCCAGGGGAAGTCGACCCTGCTCAAGCTCGTCGCGGGGGTCATGCTGCCCGACGAAGGCACGGTCGAGGTGCACGGCGGGGTCGCCCCGCTCATCGAGATCACGGGCGGATTCGTCGACGATCTCACGGTGCGCGAGAACCTGTACCTCACGGCCGGGCTCCACGGCATGACGAAGGCCGAGATCGACGCGCGCTACGACGAGATCATCGATTTCGCCGAGCTGCGCGACTTCGTCGGCACGCCCTACAAGCACCTCTCGAGCGGCATGAAGGTGCGACTCGCGTTCTCGGTCATCTCGCGCCTCGAAGAGCCGATTCTGCTCGTCGACGAGGTGCTCGCCGTGGGTGACAAGGCGTTCCGCGACAAGTGCTACCAGCGCATCGACGAACTGCTCGCGGGCGGTCGCACGCTGTTCTTCGTCTCGCACAACGAACGCGACCTCAAGCGCTTCTGCACGCGCGGGCTCTACCTCGACAAGGGCAGCCTGGTGCTCGATGCCTCGATCGGCAAGGTGCTCGCGGCCTACAACCGCGACTACGGCAGCACCGCGGTCTGATCCGCACCCGACTGCCGCACCCGATCACCGCCCAGCGGCTGCTCGTAGACTGGAAGCGACATCAGGAGGACCGCGGTGACCCTCATCCCGAGCGAGAACGAGCCTGCTGGCGCGCGCGAACCGCTGCGGGGCATCCCGATCGATGATGCGCTCGAGACCGCGCCGCAGCCGGTCGCCGCCCCCGCCGTCGACCCGCTCCTCGTGCGCGGCTTGCGCGCGGCCATGTCGGCGCAGCGGCCCGCGGTGCTGCTGCACATCCGCTCGATCCGGCGGCAGTACCCCGCGGCGACGCCCGAGCAGGTCATCATGATCCTCGAGCGGCGGTTTCTCAACAGTGTCACGCTCACGGGCGCGGGCAGCGGCGCGGCCGCGCTCATCCCCGGCGTCGGCACCGCCGTCGGACTCACCGTCATCGGCGTCGAGACCGTGGCGTTCTTCGAGATGACCGCCCTCTTCGCGCAGTCGGTGGCCGAGATTCACGGCATCGTCGTCGACGACGAAGAGCGCGCCCACAACCTCGTCATGGCCCTCATGCTCGGCGGGCCGGGCAAAGACCTCGTGCAGCAGTTCGTCGGGCAGGCCACGGGAGCGGGGCCCGACCGCACGCAGTACTGGGGCGAGTCGATCACGGCCGGCATGCCGAAAGCTCTCGTCGGGCTGCTCAACAAGCGCTTGCGCGACGAGCTCGTCAAGAACATGGCCGTCAAGCAGGGCGGCAGCATGGCCGGTCGGCTCGTGCCGTTCGGCATCGGCGCCGTCATCGGCGGCGCGGGCAACCGCATCATCGGCGGCAAGGTCGTGCGCACGGCGCAGCAGGCCTTCGGCCCGGCCCCCGCACGGTGGCCCGCCGAACTCGATGCCGTCAGTCCCCCGAAGGAGCCTCGTCCTCGTCGTCTTCGTCGTCGAAAGGGTTCGACTCCGACGTGATCGGATCGAGCGCGTGGATGGCCGCCACGCGCTCCCACTCGGCGTAGAGCGCGTCGACCGCGGCGTGGAACCGAGCCGTCGCCGCCCCCGGAGTCGTGTCGCCGAAGTAGCGCGTCACCCAGTGCGTGAGCGTCTTGTGCGCCTCGGTGCTCGTGAGAACGCGGTCGACGAGCGGCACGACATCGGGGGCCTCCTCGGCCCGCAGCCACTCGCAGGCGCTCAGATAGCCCGTGTCGTCGATCTCGGCCTCGGGCGACGCCGGCCGCGCGATGATGAGGGGCCGACCGGTCGCGAGCCGGTCGTAGACCATCGCCGAGATGTCGGTGATCGCGACGTCGGCGGCGGCGAGCTGCCAGCCGAGCGCCGACCCCGTGTCGTGCACGTGCTGGGCTGAGGGGTCGGCGGCGTTGGCGCGCTCCAGAGCCGCGATGATGCGCCGATTGGCGTCGCGGTACTCACGGCTCACGACCCCGCTGCGCGGGTGCGGGCGGTAGACGATGCGGTGGCGGCCGGTCGCGAGCAGGGCATCCACGAGGGCCTCGCCATGGCTCGCGATCGAGCCGTACGCCGCCGCCGGCCGGTCGCCCTCCCACGTGGGCGCGTACAGCACGACGGTGCGATCGTCGGGCGTGTAGGGCGTCTCGCCGGCGAAGTGGTCGGCCTGCGGACGCCCGATCTGCAGTGTCTTGCGATCGAGGTCGTAGTCCCAGAGCTTGCGCGCGAGGCGTTCGCGGGCGGCATCGCCCGCGATGAACGCGTAGTCGTAGGCCTTGTACTGGTTGGTGGTCATGTACATCTTGTCGGACTCGCCGTGGTTGATGAACACGTGCCACATGCGGCCGTAGCGGAACATCTGGAAGTTCTTGGTGTTCTGGTTGACGTAGAACACGATGCGCAGCGGCTGCTCGGCCACGAAGCGCTCGAGGTCGGTGACCTTGCGCAGGTAGACGGCGGGCACGGGGGCCTCGTCGAGCAGGGTCATCATCGTTCCGGGGCTGCGGCTGATGATGGCGACGGGATGCTCGCGCGCGAGCTCGGCGAGGGGCGCGTACCACTGCCGGATCTGGTACAGGTTCACGCGCGTGTCGGCGAAGTACACGGCGATCTCGATCGTGCCGGCAGCCGGAGGCGTCTCGGTCTCGAGCCGCACGGCGAGCGCGTTGCGGTTGCGGCGCGAGCGCAGCAGGTCGCGCACGATGCGGCGTGCCGTCTTGAACTGCCCGACGATCTTCACGCCCACGATTCTCTCAGCGAGCGCCGTGCCCATTCGGCCAAACCACCACACCGTTACCCACTTGTTCGCATTGTGTTGGCGAGGTGACAGAATCGGGCGCGATGGCCCGCTTCACGTTCAGCGCCGGCAACGCGCGCGTTCTCGCTCGCGCCCCGCTCTACGCGCTCGGGGCGCTCGCCGCCGTGCTCGTGCCGCGCAGCCCCCGCCGCTGGGTCTTCGCCTCGGGCATCGGGCTCGGCGAAGGTGCGCTGGCCCTGCTCGCGCTGACCGCCGAGCGCGAGCCCGAGCGTCACCTCACGTGGCTCGCCTCCGACCGCGCGGAGCTCGCGGCGGCGCGGGCGCGCGGCCTGCGGGCACTGCCGAAGCGCGGGCCGCGCGGACTCTGGGCCACGCTGCGCGCGGGCGTCGTCGTCGTGACGCACGGCTTCGGCGACGTGAACCGCTTCGGTGTGAGCGGCGCGCGCGTCGTGCAGCTGTGGCACGGCATCCCGCTCAAGCGCCTGCACCTCGACACGGGTGCGGCGCTGCGTCTGCCCCTCATCGGCTCGCTGCCGGGCGTCGGTCGGCTCATGGCGGCGCTCTACCGCCGAGCGGGCGCGCAGATCGCCCTGTTCCCCGTGTCGTCCGAGCTCGTGGCCGCGCGCATCCGCTCCGCGTTCGGTCTGCCGGCCTCGCGCGTGATCGTGACGGGCGACCCGCGCGACGACGTGCTGCTCGCGGGCACGCCCGAGGCCCGGCGCTCGACGGCGCGCGCGCTCGTATCGGCGGCACTCGTCACGGCCGGCGGCGCTCCGCTTCCGGATGCCAGTCCGGTCGTGCTCTACGCCCCCACCTGGCGCGACGGGGCGGTGGATGCCGCGATCCCGACCCCCGCGGAGTGGTCGCAGATCGCCGCCTGGGCCGACCGCACGGGCGCGACCCTGCTCATCCGCTCGCACCCGCTCGGCGCGGGCTCGTATGCGGAGGGCGCCGCGGGCTCGCCGCGCATCCGCCTGCTCGGCCGCGATGCCCTCACCGATGTGACCCCGGCGCTGCCGGCGCTCGACGCCCTCGTCACCGACTACAGCTCGATCGCCTTCGACGCCGCCATCGCGGGCGTGCCGAGCGTGTTCTTCGCCCCCGATCTCGCCTCGTACCTGGCGACGCGCGGGCTGTACCAGCCCTACCGCGAGTTCAGCGGCGGCGAACCCGCGACGACGTGGGTCGAGACCCTCGAGCGGCTCGAGGCCGTGCTCGGGGGCGGCCCCGCCCGCGACGACGCCCTCCGGCACGCGGCGTGGTTGCGTGACGAAGTCGTCGACCACCTCGACGGGCGGGCGACCGAGCGCGTTCTCGAGGCGATCCTCGGCCTGCTCGGCGACCCCGTGGCGACCGCGCCCGCGGTTCCCGCTCCCCCGGCCAGCCGGCGGCGACTCGTCATCACCGACGCCGAGCTCGATGATCACGCCGTGAGCCTGCGCGGCACGACGCCCGGGGTGATCGCGCGTCTCGCGCTCGTCGGCCCCCGGCAGACGATCGAGCTCGCCGTGTCGCAGGTGCGCGACGAGTTCACCGCGGGCGCGCCGCTGTTCGACGAGCGCTGGGGGGCCGAGGGGTTGCCGCCGCGCAGCGACGACTACCGGCTCGAGGTGACCCTCGAGGGCGATGTGCACGCGAGCGCGCGGGCCGCGGTGGCGACCGAGCTCGACCCCGGGTTCCGCTCGCCGCTGCTGCGGGCCGAACTGCGGGCCGACGCCGGAACCCTCGTGCTGCGCGTCGCGGCGCCGCTGGCCGATGACGAGCGCGGCGCATCCGCCCAGAAGCGCCTCGAAGCGCAGTACCGCCGCCGCACCGCGATCCCCGAGAACGCCGTGTTCTTCGAGAGCTTCTACAGTCAGACGGCCGCCTGCAACCCCCTGGCGATCGACCGCGAGCTCGCGCGCGTGCGCCCCGACGTCACCCGCTACTGGTCGGTCGTCGATCGCTCGATCGCGGTACCCGAGGGAGCGGTCGCGATCGTCGAGGGCTCGGCCGAGTGGTGGCGCGTGCGGGCCGATGCGCGCCTGCTCGTCGTGAACGACTGGCTGCGCAAGCGGTGGATGCCAAGGCCGCACCAGTCGGTGCTGCAGACCTGGCACGGCACGATGCTGAAGCGGCTCGCGCTCGACCGCGAGGGCGTGGGGCTGCGGACGCGCATCGCCGTGCGCCGCGAGAGCCGCCGGTGGACGGTGCTGATGGCGCAGAACGACTACGCGGCGACGATTCTGCGCCGCGCCTACGCGTTCCGGGGTCCGCTGTGGGTGGAGGGCTACCCGCGCAACGACGTGCTGGTCTGGGCAGACCCGGCGATGCGCCGGGCGGTGCGCGCGCGCCTGGGGCTGCGGCCCGAGCAGCGCGCCGTGCTCTACGCGCCGACGTGGCGCGACGATGCCCGCGAGATCGTCGACTACCTCGACCTGCCGAGCCTGCCGAGCGCGCTCGCCGCACTGCCCGGCGAGCACGTCGTGCTCGTGCGCGGGCACAGCCGCACGCTGCGGCACGGTCGCGACCTCGCCGTCGACGGCCTCATCGACGTGACGACCTACCCCGACATGGCCGAACTGCTGCTCGCGGCCGACGTCGTCGTCACCGACTACAGCTCGCTCATGTTCGACATCACCGCGACCGACACCCCGCTCGTACTCTTCGCCCCCGACCGCGAGCACTACGAGCGCGAGCTGCGCGGCTTCTACTTCGACCTGCTGGCCGAGGCGCCCGTGCCGGTGACCGACAGTCGCGCGGGGCTCATCGCCGAACTCGCTCGGCGTGCCGCCGCGCCGGGCCCAGCAGCGGAGTCGCCCGCGCTCTCGGCCTGGCGGCAGCGCTTCACGGCGCTCGACGACGGTCGCGCGGCAGAGCGCGTCGTGGCGCGCATCATCGCCGAGCGGATGCTCGAGCGGGGCTGACCCGCCCTACGACTCGATGCGCGAGGTGTCGACGGCGTCGCGCGCGCCGAGCACGAAGCCGCGCACGAACCCGGCACCCCAGCTGACGTGCATGACGGCGATCACCCGCGCGAAGGTGAACCGGTCGGCGAACCGCGGCCCGCTCGACGGCACGACGAGCAGGGCCAGCAGCACGAGCAGGTACAGCGCGGGGCCGAGGTGCACGACCGACAGCAGCAGGCTCGGCAGGCCCGCGACCACGCCGGTCAGCTGCAGCACGAGCAGCACAGCGCTGAGCGCGAGCGACACGACGAGGGCCGGCGGAGCGAAGTAGCGCAGCGGGTTGCGGCCGCCGAGGCGCCGCACGAGCTCGCCGCGCCAGATGCCGGTGGCGTGGAACTGCCGCGCGAGCTTCGCCCACGTCGACCGCGGCCAGTAGGTCACGCGCAGCGCCGGGTCGAGCCACACCAGGTGGCCGGCGTCGCGCAGACGCAGGTTGAGCTCCCAGTCTTCGCCGCGCTTGAGCCCCTCGTCGTAGAGCCCCACGGCCACGAGTGCCTCGCGCCGCATGATGCCCAGGTACGCGCTCTCGGCGGGGCCCTCGGATGCGGCGCCGTGGTACGCACCGCCTCCCAGCCCGAGGCGGTGGTTGTAGGCCCGCGCGACCGCCGACTGCAGCCGCCCTCGACCGGTGGCGACCATGAGGCCGCCGACGCTCGCCGCCCCCGTGCGCTGCAGGGTGGCGACGCCGATCGCCGTGTAGTCGGGCTCGATCTCGGTGTGGGCGTCGACGCGCACGATCACCTCGTGGGCGGCGGCACGGATGCCGAGATTGAGACCCAGCGGGATCGACAGCTGCGGGTTCTCGACGATGCGGATGCGGGCATCCGCGGCGGCACGGGACTGCACTTTCTCGGTCGTCCCGTCGGTGGAGGGGCCCAGCACGACGACGAGCTCACGCTCACCGGGGTACTGCTGCGCGAGCACGCTCTCGATGGCGTCGTCGATGTAGGCGGCCTCGTTGTAGACGGGCATGACGAAGCTGACGCCGGGGTGCGTCGTCGCGGGCTGGCCCATAGCGTCGAGGCTACTGCCTCACCACGGCCAGCAGCGCGGGGGCCGCCTCGCTGAGACGGCCCCCGCCGCACTACTGCAGCTCGCCGAGCGTGACGGTGACTTCTTGCGCCTCGCCGCCGCGCACGTAGGTGAGGGTCGCGCTCGCACCCGCCGGCAGCACGCGCACCTGCGCGGTGAGGTCGACGCTGCCCGCGATCGGCACGCCGTTGAAGATCGTGATGACGTCGCCCGAGCGGAGGCCGCCCTGTTCGGCCGCGCCGCCGGGCACGACGCTGTCGATGAGGGCGCCGACGACGGTGCTCTCGGCGTCGTTGATCGAGTCGGTGACGGTCGCTCCGAGCAGGCCGTGCGTCGCCGTGCCGTTCTCGATGAGCTCGGTCGCGACGCGCTGGGCGAAGTTCGAGGGGATCGAGAAGCCGACGCCGATGCTGCCGGACTGGCCGCCGCTGCCGCCCGCCGTGGCGATGGCCACGACGATGCCGATGAGTCGGCCTTCGTCGTCGAGCAAGGCGCCGCCCGAGTTACCGGGGTTGATCGCGGCGTCGGTCTGGATCACCGGCAGCGAGACGGTGCCGCTCGAGACGGGGCGCGGGTCGGTGCCCTCGGTGCCGGGAACATCGAAGTCCCAGAAGTCGAAGGGAGCATCCGTGCTGTCGTCGGGCTGCTGCTCGACCTGCTGGTCGGGCACCGCGGAGGAGCGCACGGTGATCGAGCGGTTGAGCGCCGAGACGATGCCGTTCGAGACGGAGCCGGCAAGACCGAGCGGTGCGCCGATGACGACCGTGCGGTCGCCGACGTTGAGCGCGTCGGAGTCAGCGAACTCGATGGTCGGAAGGCCTTCGGCACCCTCGAGTTTGACGACGGCGAGGTCGGCGATGGGGTCGCTGCCGACGAGTTCCGCGTCGAAGATGCGGCCGTCGGAGAGGGTGACGCGGATGCTCGGGCTGCTGGTGGCGCCTTCGAGGGTCGCGACGTGGTTGTTGGTGAGCACGTATCCGTCGTCGCTGAGGATGACGCCGGATCCGTTGCCCGAGGAACCACCGCCGGCGACCGTCAGGGTGACGACGGCGGGCATCGCCTTTGCCACGACACCCGTGACGAGGGTGGCGTCGTCGGGGTCGTTGACGGTGATCGACGTCGGAGCGGCGGGCGTGCCGACGACGGGGGCACCGTCGCTCGCGAGCACGGCCGCGACGACGCCGCCGCCGGCCACACCGCCGATGAGAGCACCGACCGTCAGCATTCCGAGAAGCGGACCCATCGAGCTCTTCGCCTTCGGCGCTGCGCTCGGCGCTGCGCCTGCCATCGCCGGCGCGGCATGGGCCTGCGCAGGGGCCTGCGCAGGCGACGCGGTCGGGGGTGCGACCGTCTCGTGATCTGCGGTCACCGGGCTGCCGGTGTCGTGGGTGGCGTGGTTCTCGTGGTTCTCGGGGGCCTCGTGGTTCTCAGGCGTGGCGGTCATGGGGAGGTGCTCCTTTCGGCGCTGTCAGCGTCCTCCGCAAACCTGTGCATTCTATTTGCCCCGCCTGAGCGCGGCCCGACGCTTCGCCCAAGCCTGTCTCGGTCGACAGGATGCGGCGGTGTCAGCAACCGGGACCGACGGAGCCTTCGCGGCAGTCGCGGTCGACGAGCACGGTCACGGCGTCTCCGGCCGTGGCGACGAGGTCGTTGGCGGGCACGACGATGATGCCAGCGAGCGACCGCCACGTGCTGCCCGCGAACCGGTATTCGGCGGCGAACTCGACGTCGAGCTCGATCACGTAGGTGCCCGGCGCCGTGTAGACGTGGCTCGTCGGGGTGGCGTCGAACTCGCGCAGACCGAGCGACTGCCAGCTCGACCCCGGCGTGGTGCGGCGCTGGGCCGAGCCGTCTCCGTAGCGCCATCGCCAGCCGACCGGCGTGAAGCGCACGTCGGCGGGGGCGCCGAGCAGCGTGCCCGACACGATGTGCGCCTCGGTGCGGGCGACGAAGTTGGTCGGCAGCCCCACGACCATCCACCCGTCGGGCTGCATGTACTGCGTCGGCACCCGCGGGCGGAAGACGGCGAGGTCGTTCCATGTGACCGCGGGCTCGCCCGGTTCGGCGTCGATCGGTTTCGGCTGCCCCTCGCCGTAGCAGTAGCCCGCGAAGACCTCTTCGCAGGGCATGGGCATCTCGACCGATCCGGGCGGTCCGGATGCCCCGCCTCCGCCGCCCCCGCTGCCCGAGCCCGGGCCGCCGCCGTTCGTGAGCTCGCCGTCGATAATCGCGGCCCCGTCGCCGATCTCGCCGCGCACGTCGGGGCAGCCGCTTCCGAACTGTCCTGCGTCGGAGCAACCAGAAGCCATGCCGACGCCGAGTGCTCCAGAGAGCGTGATGACCGCGACAAGACCAATAGTGGTCAGCATGACGTCTCGTTGCTCCAGAACTCCCGTTCGATAACTAGGGCACTACTTCCAGTGAAGCGAATGGTGGCCTCGAAGAGAGTGAAGTCGGGTCTGTCTTCGGTGGAAATCGACTGACCGTTTCGATCGAGCAGAACCACCGAGCTGATGTCCTCACAAAAGTATGCAGTCACCTCCGCCGCCTCGACAGAGTCCGAGTACTGCTGAAGGTCTGCTCCTCCAAGACGCCGAGGGCCGGACAGTGCATATCCCTGACTGAGGAAGTCCGCAACGCTTGCGACTGCGGCGTCCAGGGCAGCACCTTCGGCGACATCATTGAACTCGGCGGTGACTTCACGCGGGTCTTGAAGGAGCCCATCCAAGACCACCAGGTACTCCTCGTACGCCGCCGTCGCCGCCTCGAGGGCTTCCTCATCCGTCGCGAAGAGCGGCGCGACCTCGGCGGTCGGTTCGGCGGGCGGGATGCGCGTCGACTCCGTGCAGGCGCTCAGTGCGCCGGCGAGGAGGGCGAGCGGGAGGGCGACGAGCGCGAGACGTCGGATCATGCCCGTCACGGTAGGCATGCGCACCGCATCCCGCGCCGTTTCTCCACATGACGCATCCCGTGGCTAGGCCCCAAAGGGGGTACACAGATTCGTCTGTCCGCCATTTAGAATGAGGGCGAGACCGACAAACCACCGATCCGAGGGCTCTCGAATGACGCAGTCCCCTGTGACCGATGTGACGGCCATCCTCGATGCCGCCGGCGACATCATCATGAACGACGGCTATGCGGCCGTGACGCTCGCCTCCATCGCTTCGCGCTGCGGCGCGACGGTCGACGAGGTCAGCGACATGTTTCCGACCGCCAACGACGCCATGGTCGCGATGCTCAATCGCGAGTTCCACGGCATGTACGGGCTCATCGTGCAGAACATCGAGCGCGACCCGCGCGGCGGGCTGCTCTCGCGCATGTACACGTACATTCTCAGCGCCGTCTACGAGCGTCCGCTCGCGAAGACGCTGTTCGTGATCGATCGCGAGGCCCTCAACGCGATCATGCGCAACTCGCACAGCTACGCGTACACCCCCACGATCGGCATTCGCGGCGAGCTCATCGAGAGCCTGCAGGCGGTCGGCATGGTGCGCACTGATCTGGATGCCCGCACGGTGTCGAGCGTGCTCTCGGCCTGCTCGGCCGGCCTCGCCCTGACGGCGCCGCACGACGACCTGGGGCTCATCATCGACGGGCTCGCGACGCTGTTGGCGCGCGGGGTCGACGCCGATGTCGAGGACACGTCGCCGGGCAAGGTCGTGTTCTACGACTGGGCGACGAAGCTCGCCGTGCCGCGCGAGGGCGACTGAGCAGGCGACGGCGCCCCGTCTCGCTGCGGTCAGGCCGCGACGCCCCCGCTGACGACAGTGGCGACAACGGCGAGAACGGTCGAACGCGAGTACGGCTTCTCGAGGAACCCGCGGATGCGGTTGGCCGTCGAGGGCGGAATCGTGTCGCGCCGATGCAGTCCGCTCGCGAGGATGATCGGCAGGGTCGGGTGCGAGGCCTCCAGCCGGTCGACGAGGGCGAGCCCATCCATGCGCGGCATCGTGATGTCGCTCAGCACGGCCGAGACGCGCTGCGGTGCGTTCTCGAGAATGGCGAACGCCTCGACCCCGTTCGCGGCTTCGAGCACCGTGTAGTCGGCGGCTTCGAGGGTGTGGCGCAGGATGACGCGCAGAATCGGCTCGTCGTCGACGATGAGCACAACATCTCGTTGGGGCGCCACCACACCGTCAGTCTTGCGGATGCGGCGACGCCTGCCCAGAGCCTGCTCGGCGCGGTGTTCGCACATCGAACATCATGCGTTCGCATTCATTTTTCGGTCCCCGCTACGCTGACCCCGTGAGCATCGATGCCCCGTGGATGCGCGCCTCGCGCGCGGCAGGCCTGATCGGTTCTGACGGCACCGCGCGGCCCACGATCTTCGCCGAGATGTCGGCGCTCGCCCTCGAGCACGACGCCGTCAACCTCGGCCAGGGATTCCCCGACGACGACGGACCCGCCCCGGTGCTCGAGGCCGCGGTGGAGGCGATCCGCGCCGGTGTGAACCAGTACCCGCCGGGGCGCGGCGTGGCCGAACTGCGCCAGGCGATCGCCGAGCACCAGCAGCGCTTCTACGGCCTGAGCGTCGACCCCGCGAGGGAGGTGCTCGTGACGGCGGGCGCGACCGAGGCGATCGCTGCGAGCCTGCTCGCGCTCGCGGGCCCAGGCGATGACGTCGTGACAGTCGAGCCCTACTACGACGCCTACGCCGCCGTCATCGGGCTGAGCGGGGCCCGGCACATCACCATCCCGCTCTCCGAGCCGGGCTTCCAGCCGAGCCCCGACGCGATCGACGCCGCGATCACGAACCGCACGGCCGTGATCGTGCTCAACTCTCCACACAACCCGACCGGCTCGATCCTCGCCCCCGAGCACGTCGAGCGCATCGTCGCGGCGGCCGCTCGCCACGACGCCGTCATCGTGAGTGATGAGGTCTACGAGCATCTCGTCTTCGACGGCGCGCGTCATCGACCCACGGCCTCGTACGCCGGGGCGGCGGAGCGCACACTGACCGTGTCGAGCGCCGCCAAGACGTTCAACGTCACGGGCTGGAAGATCGGCTGGGTGACCGGTCCCGCCGAACTCGTCGACGCCGTCCTGGGCGTCAAGCAGTGGCTCACCTACGTCAACGGCGCCCCCTTCCAGGGCGCGGTCGCCCGCGGGCTGCAGCTCGACGACGGCTTCTACGACGGCCTGCGCGCCACCCTGCAGCGCCGTCGCGACCTGCTCGCAACCGGGCTCGTCGACGCCGGCTTCACGATCGCGCCGACCGCCGGCTCGTACTTCATCGTCGCCGATGGGTCGCCCCTCGGGCTCACGGATGCGGCGGCGAGCGCCCGAGCCCTCGCCGTCGATCCCGGCGTCGTCGCGATCCCGCTGAGTGCCTTCGGGCTAGCGGACGCCGCGGGCGGCGCATCGGTCGTCAGCGCGAGCGCGCTGCGCTTCGCCTTCTGCAAGCCCGACCACGTCATCGCCGAGGGCGTGCGCCGCCTGCAGAGCCTGCGCCGCTAGAGGGGCACGACCCCGAACCGGCGCAACCGCAGGGCGGGATTGAGGCGGCGCACCTCGTCGAGGTGATCGCGCGAGACCGGGGCGACCACCGCATCCGTCGCCGTCTCGATCGAGGCGAGCAGCTCGCCGCGCGCGTCGACGATCATGCTGTGCCCGACTCCGACGGGCGGGATGTGGTCGGCGGCCGCGACGTAGACCGTGTTCTCGATGGCGCGTGCGGTCACGAGCGTGGTCAAGGCGTGCACCTTGCCGGGGCCGGCGACCCACTCGCTCGGCACGAGCACGAGCTCGGCTCCCGCGTCGACGAGGCGGCGCGTCACTTCGGGGAACCGCAGGTCGTAGCAGGTCTGGATGCCCACGCGCAGCCCGATCGCATCGAACAGTTGCGGCGGCTCGATCGCGCCGGGCTCGGCCCAGGCCGACTCGGTCGCGCCGAAGGCGTCGTAGAGGTGCAGCTTGCGCGAGACGGCGAGCAGCGCACCGCCGGGCGCGACGGCGACGACCGTGTTGCGGAAGCGGTCGTCGCGCGTGCCCGACTCGATGAGCCCGGCGACGATGATCGCGCCCGTCTCGCTCGCGAGATCGCCGAGGCCCTCGACGAAGGAGCCGTCGAGCGGTTCGGCGGCGGCGAGCCAGTCGGGGCCCATGACGGGCGAGAAGTAGGACGAGTACTCGGGGAAGACGACGAGCCCCGCCCCCTGCTCGACCGCATGCATCGCCAGGCTGCGCATCGCGGCGAGGTTGGCGTCGCGGTCGGCAACAGGGCCGAACTGGGCGACGGCCACGACAGCGCTGACGGATGCGGTGCTCACGATTCCCAGCCTATGCGTCGAGGTTTCGTGGCTGTTCATTCCTTCGTCGCCAGGCAATCTGGACCGTCAGTTCTCCCTGATTAGCGTGATGAGGTCTTGGGCGGTCCTGTCTGGCGGCAACACGACGTGAACAGTGGCGTCGGTCAACGGTTCAATCACACGCGCGGCAGTGAGTATCTCGTCACCAATCGCTATGACCAAACGAGCGGTGTCTGCGGCTTCGGCGGCCTGCTCGGTGAGGGTGCGCAAGACCTCCGCACCGTCGGCATTGAGCGTTAAGGCGATGGCGTTCTGTCCATCGATAGCTACGGCATCGTCGACACCCGCTCGCTCAAAGGCAGAAGGAAACACCACGCTCTCTCCGTTGACCGAAATGCACTGCGGATCAGACTCGTCACTACAGGTCTCTGACACTGCTAGCTCGATCGCTCCTCCGGCAGTCGGTCGCAGTTGGTCTTCGCCAGTGGTCGTCGAGCACGCGCTCAGCGCAACGCAGATCACGCCCAGGAGAGACAATATGTTCGTTCGAGAGGTCATCACGATGCCTTTCCATGAGGCGGGGGACGAGCTGAGAGCGCGGCGACCGGGAAACACGGCTTGAGAATTGCGCACCTTTTGACACGTCACGCTAGTCGATCTCGCGCGTAGCTACCAGGACCGCATTCGCCCCGCGCGGCATACTCGCCGTATGACAACCGACACGCGCGCTCGCGGAACGAGTTGGCCGCAGCGGATCGCCCGCTGGCTGCTCGGCGCGGCCCTGGTCTTCGCGGGCACCGGCCACCTCACCTTCGGGCGCGAGGAGTTCCTGGCCCAGGTGCCGCCATGGCTGCCGATCGAGCCCGACCTCATCGTGCTCGGTTCGGGCGTCGCTGAGATCGCGCTCGGGATCGCGCTCCTCCTGGCGCGCGGGCGCTGGCGGGTGTGGACCGGGTGGGCCACGGCCCTGTTCTTCCTCGCGATCTTCCCCGGCAACATCGCGCAGTTCACCGAGGGCCGCGACGGCTTCGGCCTCGACACCGACCTCGCGCGGGGCATCCGGCTGCTGTTCCAACCGGTTCTCGTGGTGTGGGCGCTGTGGTCGACGGGCGCCTGGCGGGCGTGGCGCGAGCACCGGGCCGCACGCTCCGCTGTCGGCGAGCGCTCTGCCACGATGGAGCCATGACCGCCTCGCTCATCGTTCTCGGCTCGGCCAACACCGACTACACCGTGCTGGTCGACCGGCACCCCCTGCCGGGCGAGACGCTGCTCGGCGACGAGCTCGTGATCGCGACCGGCGGCAAGGGCGCGAACCAGGCGCTCGCGGCCGCCCGGTCGGGAGCGATGCCGGTGTTCCTCGGGGCAGTGGGCGATGACGGCAACGGCCGCCAGATGCTCGACGCCCTCGGCGCTGGCGGCGTCGATGTCTCGAGCGTCGCGGTCGTCGACGACGCCCCCACGGGCATCGCGCTCATCACCGTGTCACGCGACGGCGAGAACACGATCGTCGTGGCGGCCGGGGCCAACGCCCGCGTGAACGCGCACGAGGTCGAAGCGGGCATCCGCGCGATCGCCGGGCGCAGAACGGTGCTGCTGGCCCAGCTCGAGATCCCCCTCGCGGCGGTTCTCACGGCCGCCGAGACGATCGACGAGCTCGGGGGGCGAACGGTGCTCAACCTCTCCCCCAGCCGTGAGGTTCCGGATGCTCTGCTCGCGCTCTGCGATCCGCTCATCGTCAACGAGGCCGAGGCGCACGACCTGACCGGCCTCACGATCGGCACGCCCGACGAGGCCGCCGCAGCGGCCGGGGCGTTGCTCGATCGCTGCCGCAGCGTCGTCATCACGCTCGGCGGCGACGGCGCGGTCTTCGCCGCGCCGGGCGCGAGCGGCCATCTGCCGGCGCCGCGCGTCACCGTGGTCGACACGACGGGGGCCGGAGACGCCTTCGCGGGCGCGGTCGCGGCGGAGCTCGCGGAGAGCGGCGCGAGCGCCGAACTGCGCACGGCCGTCGAGCGGGGCGTCGCCGCGGGTGCCGCGGCCGTGCAGTGGCTCGGCGCCCAGCCCCCGCGCGACTAGGGCTGCGGCACCCGCGCGCGGCGCTGCCGCAGGGCGAGCGCCGCGACGATGACGAGCGGCCAGAGCGACTCAAGGTTCGCGGCCGCGCGCTCGCTCACGCCGAGCAGGGAATTGTCGGGCGAGGTCCACACGCTCAAGAACCACAGGCACAGCCCGCCGAGCAGGAGGGTGCCGAGCACGGCGCCGCCGGGGCGGATGAGCCAGGGGTAGTCGCGCGAGCTCCGCATGCCCAGAACGGGCCACACAGCGAGCAGCACGAACCCCGCCAGCGCCGCGAGCGTGTGCGCCGTCGAGCTCGAGGCGATCGTCGGCAGGGGGAAGGCCGCGACCCCGATCGTCGCAAGCCCGGCGAGCCCGAGCGCGATGCGACCGGGGCGCCCGATGCCGACCGCGTACACGCTCGTGACGAGGTGGCTGACGCCGGTGAGGGCGAACATGATCGTCATGAACACCCGCGTGGGGGCATCCCCCGCCGCCAGCTCGCTGATGGTCTGCGTGACCGGGTCAAACCCGGGCCAGAGCGCCTCGGCCACGAGCGTGCCACCGATGAAGAAGACGGGTGCGAGGGCCGCCGAGACGATCGCGGGCCGGCGGACGAGACGAGGGGGGCTCTGCACCCCATCACCGTAGCCCCGCGGTGCTAGCGTCAACGCCATGCGCGACGGAGCGCATCCCCCGAAGGAGCCCTACATGGCCAAGAAGATCTACACCCCCGAGCAGCAGATCGATCGCCTGCGCGTCTACAACATCGTCGCGGGCAGCCTGCACCTCGTGCAGGCCATCGGCTTCGCGGTCGTGCTGTCGATGCTCAGCACCCAGGTGCTGTTCGCTGTCACCGCCGACTACCTCTCCGGCCCTCCCGGCGTGCCGATCCCGCCCGAGCGCGTCACGCTCTTCGAGGTCAACATCGGCATCGGCGTCGTCGCCTTCCTCGCCCTCAGCGCGTTCTTCCACTTCCTGATCTCGAGCCCGTGGTTCTTCGGCCGCTACAAGAACGGCCTGCTGCAGAACCGCAACTACTTCCGCTGGACGGAGTACTCGCTGAGCTCGTCGATCATGATCTGGCTCATTCTTGCGATCAACGGCGTCACCGACATCGCCGCGCTGTTCTCGATCTTCGCGGTCAACGCCGCGATGATCCTGTTCGGCGCCCTGCAGGAGAAGTACGAGCAGCCGGGCTCGGGCGGCCTGCTGCCGTTCATCTTCGGCTCGATGGTCGGCATCGTGCCCTGGATCCTGATCCTCATCTACTTCCTGCGCCCCGGCAGCGAGAGCGAAGCGGCGCCGCCCGAGTTCGTCGTCGGCATCGTCATCTCGCTCTTCGTGTTCTTCAACACCTTCGCCATCAACCAGTGGCTGCAGTACAAGCAGGTCGGCAAGTGGAAGAGCTACCTGCAGGGCGAGCGCAGCTACATCACGCTGAGCCTCGTCGCGAAGACCGCGCTCGCGTGGCAGGTGTTCTCGGGCGCCATCATCCCGGCGCTCACCAGCTGATCCGCGGCCCACTGGCGATCGGCACCGGCTCCTCAAAGGGGGAGTCGGTGCCCTGAGCCAACCCGAATGGCTCGGGGCACCGACGGTGCCGGGCGGCGTGCAGTCACGAACCTGAAGGGGGGCGATCGCACGCCGGGGCGGGTCCCCAAACCCGGCAGGTCCATGCTCTCGGGATGCGCGGGGCCGTGCAATCCAGCCCGCCGCGCGCGGTTCGCATATCGAACATGCCCCCGGCATGCGAGAAGGCCCGGTCGAAAACGACCGGGCCTTCTCGGGCCGCGACTCGCGGCACTGGTTGCGGGGGCAGGATTTGAACCTACGACCTCTGGGTTATGAGCCCAGCGAGCTACCGAGCTGCTCCACCCCGCGGCGTGCTTCCAGGGTAGCAGTCAGCGCTGGCCGGGTCGAATCGACCCCGGGCCTCGGCCCGATGCACCGGCGACGCCTCAGCCGACAGCGGCGACGAGCGTGGCGGGGCGATACCGCGGAACGGCAGCCACCTGCACTCTCGCGTTGCCCGGCAGCGTCTCGACGCGCCCGCCCACGTCGACGTGCTCGGGCAGCACCCGCGAGTGCGGCGGCTCCTCGCCGCGCGCGGTGCGCTGAGCGCGCTCGACACTCGCCCAGACGATGCGCTGCACCTTCTCGGCGAGGCTCCGCAGCATGCTCAGGTCGGCATCCGTCGTGACGTTGCGCGGCTTGGTGTCGACGACGCAGAGCGCGCCGATGCGGCGCCCTTGGGGGTCTTCGATCGGCACACCCACGTAGTAGCGCACCTGGGCCGCGCCCGTCACGAGAGGATTGCGGGCGAAACGGGGGTCGTGCGTCGCATCGGGCACGACCATGCCGTCATCGGTGCGCACCGCGACTGCGCAGAACGACTGCTCGATGGGCAGCGACTCGAGATCGATGCCGAACCGCGAGACGTGCCACTGCGTGTCGGGGCCGAGCACCGTCACGAGCGCAGTCGGGGTATGGAAGGCCGCGGCGGCGATCGTGACGATGCGCTCGAGGCTCGTCGCGTCGTCGCTCAGCAGTTCGGCGATGCGGTCGGCATCGTCGACGCCCGTCGTCATGCGCTCAGCGATCTCGGCGGTGCGATCGAGGTCTCCCGCAAGCTCATCGAGGTGCTCCACGAGCTCGGCGGCGAGCTGCGCCGCCCAGAACTCGTACCCCTCGGGGGTGAAGCGGCCGAGGGCGTCGCAGGCCCCGCCGGCGGGTGCGGGCAACAGGGTCGTGCGGACCGTGGGGTGCTGCTCGACGATCTCGTCGGTCACGCGGTTCAGCACGAGCGAGAGCCGGTCGACCGAGCGAGCGGCCACGCCCGTGAAGGTCGGCAGCAGCCGCAGGGGGATGATGCCCACCATGAGCAGCGTCGTGCCGCCGCGCGCACGCGAGCTCCACAGGTCGAGAGCCCGCGCGATCCGCCGTCGCCACTCGAGCGGGGTCGTGAAGTGCAGCGCGTCGTTCGTGCCCACCGTCGTGACGACGGCGTCGTAGCGGTCGAGGCGCGTGCCCACGAGCACGCCCGCGAGGTTGGCCGCGGTCATCTGCGGGTCGGCGATCACGTCGACGATCGCTCCGCGGCCCGTCGTGGCCCGGAGTGCACGAGCGAGTGCGCCGGGAAGAGCCAGGTCGTGCGAAGCGACCCCCCAGCCCACCGCCGGGCCCGATCCGATGAGCAGGATGCGGTCGGCCGACGGTCCGTCGGCGACCGCGCGCGGCAGCCCGCTCGGTCGCGGCATCGACGACAGTTCGTCGTCGCGCCACGCGGCCCAGGCCGACATGAAAGGACGAGCGATGTGCAGTGCAGCGGCAGTCAGAGCCGACACGAGGCTTCCTTCCAAGCCCCCCTTCGCGCACCAGGCTAGGGGCGCCCGGCGTGCGGGGTCATCCCCAGAGCGGGGAACTCCCGAATGAGGGACAGAACGAGCGGTACACCCCTGATGACGGCGGGCTCACTCGGCGCGACGAGTGGCCCCGAGGCTCATGCCGAGCGGCAGCCAGGCCGTGCCGGGCCACGCCCACAGACCGTCGCCGCGCGGCTCGAGCACCGAGAACATCTGCCACGGCACGGCGTCGTGCTCGTGCACGAAGTCGAGAGCGAGGCCCGCATCGACGAGCGCCGTGAGCGTCTGGCCGAGCGGATGCATCCACTCGACGGTGCGCGAGTGCTCGAGCTCCGCATCCGGATCGGCGTAATCGCCCGCCTCGTCGAGATCGAGGGGGCGCGCCTCGAAGTAGGAGAAGCGCGGCGTCGGGAACGCGGCAGGGCCGCCGTCGAGCAGCGCCGTCGGAGCCCCGGGCTGGGGGTCGTCGAACACGAATGCGCTGGGATGCCCGTCGGCGAAATAGAACCGACCGCCGGGCTTGAGGAACCAGGAGACGATGCGCGCCCACTCGACGATGTCGGGCAGCCAGCCGATGGTGCCCCACGTCGTGTAGACGACGTCGAATCCCTCGGGCTCGGGCAGGGCGTGCCGGGCATCGTAGAGGTCGGCGCACACGAATCGGCTGCGGTCGTCCAGGCCGAGCTCGGTGGCGAGGGCTCGCGCCTGCTTCACGGCCGGCATCGAGAAGTCGAGCCCCACGACCTCGGCCCCGCGCTGGGCGAGCACGAGCGTGTCGGCCCCGAAGTGGCACTGCAGGTGCAGGACCCGCAGCCCCGCCCAGCCGTTCGGCGCGATGCGCGGCAGCTCGGCTTCCTCGACGGGATACAGGCGCCCCTCCCCCGCCCGCAACGGTGCGAGGTCGTAGAACTCGCTCGCGACGTGCACGGGCACCGTCGAATCCCAGTGGGCCCGGTTGAGCCGGGCCCACTCGGGAGTCTCGGACTGCCCCATCGCGCTAGTCGCTCAGCGCGAGTGCGCGCTCGATCGCCTCCTGCAGGCGCTCATCGGCCTCAGCCGCGCCGACGAGGTCGTTGGCCGCGTAGGCCGCCTCGCGATCGAGCAGCGCCTGACGGGCATCCTGCAGGGCCTGCGCGAGCTCGGCCGAGATCTCGACGCCCGTGCCGGGGTCGGTCGGGTCGGTCGGCTCCGTCGGGTCGGTCGGGTCGGTCGGATCCGTGGGATCGACCGGATCGACGTCGCCGTCGCCCGCCGCAGCACCCGAGTCGCCGCCGAACAGCGAGTCGAGCGCTTCGTCGAGCGTGTCTTCGAAGGCGATCGAGTCGCCGAAGGCCACGAGCACCTTGCGCAGCAGCGGGAAGCTCGTCTCACCCGTCGACTGCACGTAGACAGGCTGCACGTAGAGGAAGCCGCCGCCGATCGGCAGGGTCAGCAGATTGCCGCGCAGCACCTCGGTCTCACCGCGCTGCAGCAGGGCCAGGTCATTCGCCACGATCGGGTCGGAGTTGAACTGGTTCTGCACCTGGCCCGGGCCGGGAATCGTCTGCGAGGGCAGCGTGAGCAGCGTGAGCTTGCCGTAGTCCTCACCGGGGTCGGCGTTCGCCGCGAGATAGCCCGTGAGCACGTTGCGCTCGTTCTCGCTCGCGGTACGCGGAATGAAGGTGGAGTACAGCGTGAAGCCCGGCGCATCCGCCCCCGGCACCTGCATCGTCAGGTAGTAGGGCGGCTGCAGGGTCGGGGCCGCGGCGAGCGACGTCGGGTCGTTCGGCGTGCGCCACTCGTCATCGGTCGAGAAGAACGAACCCGGATCGGTCACGTGGTACGCGCCGAGGATGTTGCGCTGAACCTTGAAGAGGTCAGCCGGGTAGCGCACGTGCGACAGCAGCGCCTCGCTCATCTCGTCTGCGTCGACGAGGGTGTTCGGGAACACCTTCTGCCACGTCTGCAGGATCGGGTCCTCGGTGTCCCACGCGTAGAGCGTGACGGAGCCGTCGTACGCGTCGACCGTCGCCTTGACCGAGTTGCGGATGTAGTTGATCTGGTCGAGCGGGAAGGCGGGAGCCGGCGTGTAGGTGTCGGCGATCGCCTCGCTGAGCGCCACGGTCGTCGAGTAGGGGTAGCTCGCCGAGGTCGTGTAGCCATCGACGATCCAGACGATGCGGCCGTCGACGATCGCCGGATACGGGTCGGAGTCAAGCGTCAGGTACGGCGCCGCCTTCTGCACGCGCTCGACCGGGTTGCGCTCGTAGAGGATCTGCGAGTCGTCGGTGACGGCCTCCGAGAGGAAGATCTGCTCCGACTGAAACTTGATCGAGTAGAGCAGCCGCTTGAACACGTTGTCGAGCGTCGGTCCGCCGTCACCCGTGAAGGTGTAGGTGGCGTTGCCGGCCTGATCCTCGTTGCCCTCCGAGGGGAAGTCGAGCTCGAGGTTGTCACCGCCGCCGACGATCGAGTAGGTCGGCGAGAACTCGCCGAAGTACACGCGCGGCTCGTACTCGCCCAGCTCGCTCGTGAGCGAACCGCTCGCGGGAATCCCGCCCTCGAGGAACTGCGGGCGGCCGTCGTCGGTGCGCTGGTTGCCGTAGGCGGCCACCACGCCGTAGCCGTGGGTGAAGACGATCGTGTTGTTGTACCAGTTCTGCGACGTCTGGCCGTCGGGGTTGAGCTCGCGCAGCGAGATGACGGTGTCTTGCGTGCGACCGTCGATCTCGTAGCGGTCGACGTCGAGGAACTCGGGGAACTGGTAGTACTGCCGGAACTGCTCGAGCTGGGCGAAGGCCTCGGTCACGAGCGCCGGGTCGATGATGCGGATGTTCGCCGTGGTCTCGGCGTCCTCCCGCAGCGCGCCCTGCTCGGCGTCGGTGACGGCGTCGTACGAGATCTCTTCGATGCCCGACACGTTGTAGGCGTCGCGCGTGGCCTCGATGTTGCGCTCGATGAACGGCGCCTCGAACTCACGCGCGTTGGGCTCGACCTGGAACCGCTGCACGATCCACGGGTAGACGCTGCCGATGAGCAGACCGCTGACGAGGAGCAGCGCCGTGCCGACGATCGGCAGGCGCCAGCGCCCGATGACGGCCGTGATGACGAAGAGCGCGGCGACGAGCAGCGCGATGCCGGCGAGAATGCCGCGGCTCGGAATGGTCGAGTTCACCTCGGTGAAGCCGGCACCGATGGCGAGGAAGCCGTCGCTCGGCTGGATGACGGTCGCGTACTGGTCGAACCAGATGCTGACGCCCTGCAGGGCGATGTAGATCGCGGCCGTGAGAGCGAGCTGGATGCGGGCGGTGCGCGAGATGCGGATCTCGCGACCGTTGACGCTGATGGCTCCGTACAGGTAGCTCGTGGCCACGGCGGCGATGCCGGCGAGCAGCACGACGGCGGATGCGAACGCGATGACGCCGCGCCAGAACGGCAGCTCGTAGACGAAGAACGAGATGTCGAGCCCGAACTGCGGGTCGACCTGGCCGAACGGCGTGCGGTTCCACCACTGCAGCACCATCTGCCACTGGCCCGCGGCCGTGACGCCCGCGAAGAGGCCGAGCACGGCGGGGATGCCGAGCATGGCGACGCGGCGCAGGGGCTCGACGACCTCCTGGTAGCGATCGAGCTGCGAGTTGAGCTTGGCGTACACCGGCCGCGCGCGGTACGCGATCTGCAGGCTCGCCCACACGGGCAGGAACATGCCGACGAACCCGACGAGGAACATGCCGCCGGTCGCGAACCACTGCGTCGTCAGAACGTTGAGGAACCCGAGCTGGTCGAACCAGAGGATGTCGGTGTACACGTTCGCGAAGACGAAGAACAGCACGACCAGCGCGCCGACGATGGCGGCACTGATCGCGAGAGTCGCGCGGGAACGGTTGGCGGGCGGCGTTGCGGTGGACGTCACGAGGCTGCTCCCAGAGTCGGCGGGCGTACCGCTTCAGACTACTGGCGCGAGTCTTGGAAGTGGCCGGGGTGGGGGGATGTTCGCCGCTAGCGTTCGCAGCGCGCGAGCTCGTCGATTCCCTCGTCGTCGGCGATCGCCTGCAGAACCCCGATGGCGTCGTTGAGCGTCGCCACCGCGAACACCTCGAGGTCTCCCGGCACATTGCCGACGACCTCACCGCAGTTCTCGATCGGGGCGAGGAACCAGTCGGCGCCCGCGCCGACCGCGCCATGCATCTTCTGCACGATGCCGCCGATCGGGCCGACCGTGCCATCGGCGCCGATCGTGCCGGTGCCGGCCACCTCCGCACCGCCCGCGAGCGAGTCGGGGGTGAGCTTGTCGATGATGCCGAGCGCGAACATCATGCCCGCGCTCGGGCCGCCGACGTTCTCGAGCTCGATGTTCACATCGAAGGGGAACACGTACTCGCCCGCGATGAGCACGCCGATCACGGGGACGGGCTCGTCGCCCTCGCTCAGCACCGGCGTGACCTCGAGGGTGCGCTCCGAGCCCGCGCGCAGGATGTCGATCGACACCGGCTGCGTGATGCCGTTGGCGGCGATCGCGGCGCGCAGCGCCGTGACATCCCGAATGGGCTCGCCCGCGACCGCGGTGATGATGTCGTCGCCGCGCAGGATTCCCTCGGCGGGGCTCTCCTCGAGCGTCTCGACGACGCGCAACTGGCTCTCGTACGGCTCGCCGATGGCACGCAGCGCCGCCGCGACCGCCTCCTGCTGCGAGTTCTCCATGTCGATGCGACTCTGCTCGCGGCGGTCTTCCGTGCTGAGCCCGGGCGGGAACACCGCCTCGACGGGCACGACCGACTGGCTCGGATCGAGCCAGGCTCGGATGACCTCGAACCACGAGGGCGGCTGATCGCGGTTGCCGTAGACGTTGACGGTGAGCAGGCTCAGCGAGCCCTCGGTGTCGTAGGTCGGCTCGGTCGGGATCTCGATGAGCGGCACCTCGTCACCGTCGACCGTCACCGTACCGAGGGTGTCGAACACGGGACCCGGACGCTCGATGACGTAGGGCGAGGGCAGCACGGCCAGCCCGAAGACCCCGAACAGCGTCAGGGCGAGCAGCAGCCAGCCGACGCGGCGGCCGCGCACGCGCGCGTCGGCGACGGCGGGATCGTGCGCGTCGTCGATCGTGCCGCCGCGCTCTTCAGCGGTGAACAGGCTCACCGGGCTCCTCTCGAGGGTGCGCTGCCGAGCCGGTCGGGCCTCGGGCAGGTGTTCGCCCACGGCGCAGAGCCGCGGGCGTCAGCCTAGGCGAAAACCCATCGGCCGCCGAGGCACGCGCACTAGCGTAGGAACCATGGCTGAGGATCCCCTAGGCGGGGCTGACGACGAGTTCCGCGAAATGCTGCGCCGCTTCCTGGCCGGCGAGGGTGATCTCGACCCGGCCAAGCTTGCGGGCGCCGCGGGGCTGCCGACCGATCCGCTCATGGTGGCGCGCCTCATGGGGCAGCTGCAGAAAGCCATGAACGCGAACGCCGATGGCGTCGACTGGCAGCTCGCGAAAGACGAGTCGGGGCGCATCGCCGCCCAGGGCTCGATTCGCTCGAGCGCTGCCGAGCTCGAGCAGCTGCGCCAGGCGCTCAACGTCGCCGCGCTGTGGCTCGACGAGGCCACCTCGATCACGCAGCTCACCTCCGAGCCGACGCTGCTGACGCGCGCCGACTGGGCGCGCTTGACGCTGCCGGTGTGGACCCAG
Source organism: Microcella humidisoli (assembly GCF_024362325.1). Classification (NCBI taxonomy): domain Bacteria; kingdom Bacillati; phylum Actinomycetota; class Actinomycetes; order Micrococcales; family Microbacteriaceae; genus Microcella; species Microcella humidisoli. Next base: position 1,803,707 of record NZ_CP101497.1, on the reverse strand, counting down.
CTCGCCGAACCCGTGGCGACCTCGATCTCGGATTCACTCACCGAGGTGCTCGACCAGCAGGTGCCCGACGAGCTCAAGAGCATGGTCGCCAACGCCGGCCAGATGATGCGCTCGCTCGGCGGCACCCTCTTCTCGCTGCAGCTCGGGCACGTCGTCGGGCAGCTCGCGGCCGAAGTCGTGTCGGGGGGCGACATCGGAATCCCGCTGCTGCCGGGCCGCGACGACACCGACGTGCAGGCCGCCCTGCTGCCCCAGAACATGACCGACTTCGGTACGGGCCTCGATATCCCGGCCGACCAGGTGCAGCTGTACCTGGCGGTGCGCGAACTGGCCCACGCGCGGCTCTTCCGGCACGCCCGCTGGCTGCGGCAGCACCTCATCAGCGCCATCACCGAGTACGCCCGCGGCATCCGCATCGACACCGACCGCATCGAGTCGCTCGCGGCCGAGTTCGACCCGGCGAACCCCGAGAGCCTGCGCGAGGCGCTCACGAGCGGTGCGCTCATCCCGCCGAAGACCGAGGCGCAGCTCGCGGCGCTCGGCCGGCTCGAGACCACCCTCGCCCTCATCGAGGGCTGGGTCGATGTCGTCACGGCGCAGGCGACGAGCCGCCTTCCGAAGGCGGATGCCGTGGCCGAGACCGTGCGCCGCCGGCGCGCCGCAGGGGGTCCGGCCGAGAGCGCCTTCGCCACGCTCGTCGGACTCGAGCTGCGGCCGCGACGCCTGCGCGAGGCGGCCGAGTTCTGGCAGCGCATCACCGACGCCGTCGGAGCCGATGCGCGCGACGGTCTGTGGGCGCACCCCGATCTGCTGCCCGGCGCCGACGACATCGACGACCCGAGCCGCGTCATCGCGACGCTGCAGGGCGGCGGCACGGTCGAGCCCGACGCGCTCGATCAGGCCCTCAGCGACCTGCTCGCCGACGAGAGCGGCGATCGACCCATCGAGGGCGCGCCGGGCGAAGCGCCCGACGAGCCGAACCGGCCGGACGAGCCGACCGCATAGCACCGGATCTCGACCGCCGTTGCTGCGGGCTGTGGATGCGCGGCGCGCGCCCGCGGCACCGCCCGCATCATGTGCGCCATGATCCTGCGCCTCGACCCCCGCCGCCCTCTCGTCTGGCGAACGCCGCACAGCCTGCAGATCGGGGTGGACCCGGTGCTCGCACAGCTCGACGACGTGAGCGAGGGCGATGCCCGGCTCGTCGACGCGCTCACCGTCGGTGTCACGCGCGACGGTCTGGCGATGCTCGCCGACCGGGCCATCGTGCCCGAGGACCGCGTCGAGGCGATCATCAGGGCGCTCGCCCCGGCGCTGGTCGAGGCGAACATCGCGCCTGCGCCGTCGAGCGCGATCGCGGTCATCGGCTCGGGGCTCGGCGCTCGCCGCATCGCGGCCGTGCTGCTCGAGGCGGGGCACGCCGTGACGCTCACCCCGAGCATGACCGCACGCCCGCGCTGCGCCCGACCCGCGATCGTCGTGCTCGTGAGCACGCACGTCGTCGACCCGATCGAGCACCAGCGCTGGCTGCGGCGCGACATTCCGCACCTGCCGATGGTCTTCGGCGAGGCGGCCGTGACCGTGGGGCCGCTCGTGCTGCCGGGCGAATCCGGTTGCTTGGCCTGCGTCGAGCAGCGGCGCACGCTCGACGACCCGGCGCGGCCGGCCATCGCCGCGCAGCTCTGGGGCACGGCGGCCGCGGCCGAGACGGCGCCGCTCGCGACGGAGGCGGCGGTCGAAGCGCTGCGCCTGCTGCGCGCGGGCATCCCGACCCCGCCCCTGTCGACGAGCGTGCGGCTCGACGCCGAGAGCGGCGTGCGCACCGTGCGGCAGTGGCGCCCGAGCCCGCAGTGCGGTTGCCGCGGGATCAGCCCGTGGCCGGAGCCCGCACCTCGTCGAGGAACCGGCTCGGTGCGCGTTCGGCGCGGGCCGAGGTCGCCCGTTGCGCCCACGACAGCTCGAGCACCTTTCGCGCACGCGTGATGCCGACGTAGAACAGCCGACGCTCCTCGTCGATCGCCTCGAGGCCCTGGGCGAACGTGATCGGCACGAGCCCCTCGCTGAGGCCCGCGATGTAGACGCAGTCCCACTCGAGGCCCTTCGCCGCGTGCAGCGTCGACAGCGTCACGGCCGAGCGCGTCGGCGCGTGCTGCTGCTGCTGGCGCCGCTGCAGCTCGCGCACGAAGTCGGCGAGCGTCGTGCCCTTCGGCGACTCCTCCGCCAGGCCGAGCAGCGCGTTCATGCTCTCCCACTTCGCCCGCTCGGCGCCGCCGCCCTCGGGCGGGTCCTGTCGCCAGCCGAGCCCGCGCAGCACGTCGCTCACGCTCTTGAAGAGCGGCTCGTCGGTGATCGAGATCGACGCGCCGCGCAGCAGCATGATCGCCTGCTTGACCTCGATCTGGTCGAAGAACCGGCTGTCGGCGCGCGACTGCACCGGCACGCCGAAGCGGCCGAGCGCCGACTCGAGCGCGATCGACTGCGTGTTGATGCGGTAGAGCACGGCGATCGATTCGGGCGGCGTGCCGTCGGCGATGCGGCGCGCGATCGACTGCGCGATGGATGCCGCTTCCGCGGCATCGTCGACGTGCTTGCTCACCGAGGGGGCCGCGCCCCGCTCACTGCCCTCGCTCGCGGCGTGCAGCGTCAGCGCGCCCGGCCGCCCGCGCATGAGCCGGTTGGCGAGCGTCACGATCGCGGTCGTCGAGCGGTAGTTGTCTTCGAGCCGCACGACGCGCGCCTCGGGGTACTCGCTGCCGAAGCGCACCAGGTAGTCGCTCGTCGCACCCGCGAACGAGTAGATCGTCTGCGAGGCGTCGCCGACGACGCAGAGCTCGCGCCGTCCGCCGAGCCACAGGGTGAGCAGGTCGTGCTGCAGCGGCGAGACGTCCTGATACTCGTCGACGACGAAGAAGCGGTACTGCGCGCGCACCTGCTCGGCGACGCGCGGCTCGTTCTCGATCATGCCCGCCGTCGCGAGCAGCACGTCTTCGAAGTCGATCTGCTTGCGCTCGTCTTTGATGCGCTCGTAGGTCTGCTGCAACGCCACCATGGCATCCACGCTCAGGCGGGCGGGAAGGGTGCGGCTGTGGGCGGCGCGGGCGTAGTCGTCGATCGAGAGCCGACTGACTTTGCGCCACTCGATCTCGGCAGCGGCATCCCGAAGCCCCGCGGTATCGAGGCTGAGCTTGAGCACGCCCGCGGCCTGGCCCAGCAGCGGGCCCTTGCCCTCGAGCACGCGCGGGGGCGTGCCGCCGACGACGATGGGCCAGAAGTAATGCAGCTGCCGCAGCGCCGCCGAGTGGAAGGTGCGCGCCGCGACGCCCTCCGCGCCGAGCGCGCGCAACCGGCCGAGCAGCTCGCCCGCCGCGCGCGTCGTGAAGGTCAGCGCCATGACGCGCTGCGGGTCGTAGGCGCCCGTCGCGACCCCGTAGGCGATGCGGTGCGTGATGGCACGCGTCTTGCCCGTGCCGGCGCCCGCGAGCACGCACACCGGGCCGAGCAGCGCCTCTGCCACCTGGCGCTGGTGGTCGTCGAGGGCGGCCAGCAGCCGGTCGGGGCTGACGACGGGCTCAGCGGTCATGGAGCATCCAGCGACCCGCCGAACCAGTCCTCGATGATGGCGCGGGCGATCGAGGTGCGGCCGGGCAGCAGGATCTCGCCGAGGCTCGCGGCGAGCTCGTCGCGGCTGAACCAGCGCAGATCGAGGATCTCGGCGCCGTCGGGCCGCAGGTCGTTCGCGTGCGCGGGATCGAGGCGCGCGCGGAACCCCAGCATGAGGGAGGCGGGGAACGGCCAAGGCTGCGAGCCGACGTACTCGGCGTCGATGACGCGCAGGCCCGACTCCTCGAAGACCTCGCGCACGACGGCGGCCTCGAGCGACTCCCCCGGCTCGACGAAGCCCGCGAGCAGCGAGAAGCGGTTCGACTCCCACAGCGCGTTGCTGCCGAGCACGAGGCGGTCGTCGGCATCGGTGATGCCGACGATGACGGCCGCGTCGGTGCGGGGGAAGAGCTCGGCCCCCGTCTCGACATCGACGCGCACCCAGCCGGCCTTCGCGGCGACCGTCGGGTTGCCCGTGCGCGGCGAGAAGCGGTGCGTGTCGTGCCAGTTGGCCAGGCCGAGGGCCTCGATGGCAAGGCCCGCGTCGCGGTCGCCCAGCCGGTGGCCGAGCGTGCGCGGCGAGGCCCAGCGCGTCACATCGGCTTCGAGCGCGGGGCCCGACTCGTCGTCCAGCACGACCGCCGTGATCGCTGCTCCGGCCGGCACCCCGCCCTCGGCCTCGAGCGTGCGGCCGAGGTAGATGCGCAGCGCCTCGGCGGGGGCGGATGCCCACGGCAGCAGCGCGAGCGCGGGAGCGGTGGCCGCATCCCGCGCCGTCGTCAGCAGCACCTCGCCGCGCCACAGCGCCACGATGCGTGCGTCGGGATCGGCCGCGAGCTCGTCGAACAGCTGGGGGCGGTCGCGCGCGGCGTGATCGCGGTCGATGCGGTACCGGGAGAGCGGCAGGTGCTGCGTCAGCGAACGGGGCATCGAAACCTCTCAGCGTCACGCACGGCAGCGGTGGTCACATCGGCGCCCCGGCGCGTGGCGCGGGGCCCCGGCGGGCCCGGGCAACCTACCCTGTCGGTATGTCCCGCCGATCGCCTCTCACTCTAGCCGCGCTCGCCACCTCGGCCGTCGCCGGTCTCGACGTGACGCACGCGGCCCCGCTCGGCGGCACGGGGGGCGAGGTCGACTCGGCACTGCTGAGCACCCGCGACGGCCGCACCCTCGTCATCCGCGTGCCCCGCACGGCCGCCGCCGAGAGCGAGCAGTCGGCCGATCTCGTCGCCGTGCGCGCGCTCAGCGACGGCGTGCGCGCCCGGCTGCCGTTCGGCGTGCCGCGCATGCTCGGCCAAGCGCCCATCGACGGCACGCGCGCGATCGTCTCCGAGTTCGTCGACGGCGCTCCGGTGCGGCTCGACGCGATCACGCCCGGCACCGCGGCGTCGATCGGGCGGGCGATCGCCGCGATCCACGCTCTGCCGACGAGCGTCGTCGCCGACGTCGGCCTGCCGCAGTTGCGCGCGATCGACGTCATGCGCGAGGCCGTGACGACGCTCGACCGGGCGGCCGCGACGGGCCTCGTGCCCGCCGCCCTGCTGCGGCGCTGGGAACTCGCGGCCGAAGACTCGGCCCTCTGGCAGTTCACGCCCACCGTCATCAACGGCTCGCTCAGCGCCGCCTCGTTCCTCGTGGTCGGCGACTCGGTCACGGGCCTGCTCGGCTGGGCGCGCCTGCAGGTGGGCGACCCCGCGCGCGATCTGTTCTGGATGCTCGGCTCGAGCAACCCGGATGTTCCCGAGACCGCCTTCGACGCCTACCACCAAGCGCGCGGCGTGCACGATCGCGAGGTCGGCCGGCGCGCGGTGTTCGCGGCCGAGCTGGAGCTCGCCCGCTGGCTGCTGCACGGCACCGAGCGGCGCTCGACCGAGATCGTCGACGACGCCGTGGGCATGCTGCACGCCCTGCTCGATCGCGTGAGCGGCGACCTCACCAACCCCCTGGCCGCCGAGCCCACCGCCTCGCTCGGGCTCGACGAGGTCGACGAACTGCTCGAGCGCGGCACACCGCGCTCCCCCGGTTCGGCGTACTAGCGCTGCGCGGCCTCGACGAGCGCGGTGAAGAGCCGCAGGTCGTCGGGCGACTCCTCGGGGTGCCACTGCACCGCGACGCCGAACGACAGCGCGTCGATGTCGACCGCCTGGATGATGCCGTCATCACCGCGGGCGCTCACGGTGAGCCCCGGGGCGAGGTGGTTGATGGCCTGGTGGTGGTAGCTCTTGACGGTGAGGCTCGCGCCGAGCATCCCGCCGATGCGCGTGCCCGGCTCGGTGAGCACCGGGTTGTCGGCGAAGGTCGCGTTGCCGTAGCTGTAGCGGGTCGAGCCGATCACGTCGGGCAGGTGCTGCACGAGCGTGCCGCCGAGGGCCACGTTGAGCACCTGCAGGCCGCGGCAGATGCCGAGCACGGGCAGGTCGCGCGCGATCGCGGCGTGCACGAGCGCGATCTCCCAGGCGTCGCGGTCGGGGCGCGGGGCGTCGTTCTCGGGATGCGCACGCTCGCCGTACAGCGCCGCATCGACGTCTTTCCCGCCCGTGAGGATGAGGCCGTCGATGCCCTCGAGCACGCGCTCGACGGCGTCGGGGTGCGGGGGCTGCGGGGGCAGCCCGACGACCGCTCCCCCGGCGGCGATCACGCAGTCGGTGTAGACGCGCGGCAGCACGGCCGCCGGGCGGTCCCACAGGCCCATGACCGTCTGCTCCATGTAGGTGGTCAGGCCGATGAGCGCGGTCACGCGGTGTCGCCCTCCGGCGGGCCCGCGAGGCGGCGGGCGATGATGCCGCGCGCGCGGCGCAGGGCGCGCACGAGCTCCGGCTGACGGATGCCGAGCTCTTGGCTCACATCGCTGTAGGTGCGACGCTGCACGAGCACTCCGGTCGCGGCGGCCTGCAGGTCGTGCGGCAGGCGGGCGATCCCGGCCTCGAGCTCGGCGGGGGTGAGGCTGGCGACGACGCGCTCGAGGCGGGCATCCTCAGGATCGACCACATCGAGGTCGAAGTCGTCGTCGCGCATGGGTGTCTCCATTCCGTTGGTGCGGGGTGATGCTCGGGAGCGGCCGGATCGGCGACCGCTCCCGAGCGTCGACGAACTAGCTGGCGAAGTCCTTCACGAGCTGCTCGTTCTCCTTCTTGTTGATGAGCGCCGCCACGTAGCCGATCACGAGGAAGATGAACGGCAGCAGCACGAGGAACCAGCCGAGCGGGTTCAGCAGCCACGCGCTCTCGGGCAGCGAGGGGTCGACGCCGTCGGGCACGGTGCCGGCCAGCAGGTTGAAGCGCGACATCACCAGGTAGAGCCCGATCGCGAGCAGCACGATCGACACCGCCGGGGCGATGACGGTCTTCCAGAGGTTTCCGCCACCGACGCGGCGGAAGTACACGATCACCGCGATCGAGACGAGGATCTCGACGACGATGACCGAGATGGCCGTGATCGAGCTCATCCAGAAGAACAGGTTGCCGATCGGGTCGAGGCCGGCCACCGCGAAGATGATCATGACGAGGGCGGCGAGCGCCGACGTGATGACCACGCCGCCGACGGGGGCACCGGCCTTGTTGGTCACGGCCGCCCGCGCCGGGAACACGCCGCCGCGCCCGAGGGCGAAGAAGTAGCGCGCTGCGGCGTTCTGGAAGGCCAGCAGTCCGGCGAAGAGGCTCGTGATGACGAGGATCGTCATGATCGTGACGAGCCACGGGCCGACGTACTGCTCGGTGAGGCTGAAGAGCACCCCGGCCGGGTTCGCGAGCACGTTGCCGTCGGCATCCATCGAGCGCGTGACGACCTCGTCGATGATGCCGCTCGCGCCCATTCCGGTCACCATGCCGAACGAGACGATCGCGAACAGGATGCTGATGGTCGAGATGGCGATGTAGGTGGCCAGCGGCACGGTGCGCTTGGGGTCTTTCGACTCCTCGCCATAGATGGCCGTGGCCTCGAAGCCGATGAAGCTCGCGAGGGCGAAGGCCAGGGCGATGCCGGCACCGCCCGCGAAGCCGCCCGCGAAGATGTTCTCCGGGCTGAACGAGGCCGCGAGGTTCCAGCCCTCCGGGCCGCCGTTGGCGAGCATGGCGACTGCGGCGACGAGCAGCGAGGTGATCTCGAGCACGAGCAGCACCCCGAGCACCTTCGCCCCGACGTCGACGCTCAGCAGCGAGAGGCCGGTGACGAGCGCCCAGGCGATGAAGGCCCAGATGTACCAGGGCAGGCTCACGCCGAGCTCAGCCATGGTGCCCTCGACGAGCCCGCCGAAGAAGCCGTAGATGGCGAGCTGGATGGTGACGTAGGTGAGGATCGACACGAACGCCGAGGCGACGCCGGCGTTGACGCCGAGGCCCTTGCCGACGTAGGCGAAGAAGGCGCCCGAGTTGGTGACGCGCTGGCTCATGGCGGCGTAGCCGACGCTGAACAGCAGCAGGGTCAGGCCGACCACGAGGTAGGCACCGGGGGCACCGGCTCCGTTGCCGACGAGCATGGCGACGGGCACGGCACCGGTGATGCCGACGAGCGGGGCGGAGGCCGCCACCACGAAGAAGACGACGCCGATGACGCCGAGACGACCCTTGCGCAGGGTCGATTGGGGGGTGTCAGTCATGGATCCAGAACTCCTCATTGAGTTGGGGTGGATCGTTCGTGTCGAAACGACCTGGCGCCATAGTGGTGCACGGGTGGGCGCGCGTCAAGCAGAATCACGGGTCTGCCCGTGTCGCGCGTGCTTGCGCGCGGGTGCGGAACGGGCATCCGGAATTGCCTATCGTTAGTTCACGAATGATTCGGTAGCCTGACCCTCATGGCCTCGCTCAATGGATTCCTCGCCCCGAAGACCCCGAGCGGCGCGAGCGCGCTCGTTCCCGACATGCCCTGGTTCTACTCGGGCACGCTGCTCACCGCCGAGTACCGCACCGACCCCGCGAACGTCGCCGCCCTGCTGCCCGAGGGCCTCGAGCTCGCCGACGACGACCCCGGAGCGGTGGCGCTCATCTGGGCCGACTGGCAGTCGTGCTCGACCGGCGGCGCCGAGCTGCTCGACCCCATGCGCTCGCAGTACCTCGAGACCTTCGCCGTCGTGCGCGTGAAGCATGACGGCAAGACGTACACGCGCTGCGTCGCCATCTGGGTGACGAAAGACTTCGCGATCGGCCGCGGCTGGTTCCAGGGCTACCCGAAGAAGCTCGGCTCGATGGCGGTCACGCGCGTCTTCAATGTCGGCAAGGCCTCACCGCGCCTCGCACCGGGCGCGAAGCTCGGCGCCTCGCTCGCGGCGTACGACCACCGCCTCGCCTCACTCGTCGTGACGCTGCGTGAGCCCAGCGAGTCGAACGGCTTCGTGAACGGCCACCCCATGCTGCATTCACGATGGATGCCCTCCATCACCCCCGGCGCCGGCAACAGCCTCGACCAGCTCATCACCATGAGCACGACCGACGCCGAGATCGGCGAAACCTGGGTGGGCGACTTCGAGCTCGAGCTGCACGACTCCCCCTGGGACGAACTCGCGTCGATCCTGCCCGTGCAGGAGAAGATTGCGGCGTACTACCGCGAGGTCGGCGTGACGTTCAACGGGGGGTCGCTCGTCGCCGATCGGTCCAACCCCGCCGTCTAGATCAAGAGTGGGAACGAGAAAGGCCCAGGAGCGTTGCTCCCGGGCCCTTCTCGTCTGATTCCTGCGAGATCCAAGAATCTGTGTTTGCTGACTTCCTGGACCTACAGGTCCAGGAAGTACTCCCGCACCTCCCACGCGGTCACGTCGCGCGTCGACGGGTCGGGCACGTCGGCGGTGTAGCGCTCGATCTCGTCGCGCTTCATGACTTCGAAGACGTCGACCAGCTCGCCGCCGAGCATCTCGATGAGGGCGCTGTCGGCGCGCAGAGCATCCAGAGCATCGCCCAGGGTCATCGGCAGGATCGCCTGCGACTCGTCTTCGTAGCTGTAGCCGACGGCGGCCGGCGGGGCGGCCAGCTCGCGGCGGATGCCGTCGAGGCCAGCCGCGAGCAGGGCCGCGGTCATGAGGTACGCGTTGGCGGCGCCGTCGCCCAAGCGCATCTCGAGGCGGGTTCCGCCGCCGCGCTCCGGCGGCACGCGCAGCATGGCGCTGCGGTTGTCGTAGCCCCAGTTGGCGCGGTAGGGCGCGAGGGTGTCGGGGCCGAGGCGCTTGAAGGCGTTGATCGTGGGGTTGCAGAACGCGGTGAGCGCCGCGGCGTGCTCGACGATGCCCGCGATCATGTGCTGCGCGAGCGGGCTGAGGCCATCGCCCTCGTGCATGAGGTTCTCGCCCTGCGCGTCGACGAGCGACATGTGCAAGTGGAAGCCGCTGCCGCCCTCGTCGCTCCACGGCTTGCCCGCGAAGGTGGCCGCCTGGCCGACGCGCGCGATGACGTCTTTCACACCCGCCTTGAGCATGAACGCGCGGTCGCACGCGTCGAGCGCCTCGCCGTGCCAGATGTTGATCTCGTACTGGCTGGGGCTGAACTCGTGGTTGCCGGCGAATACGCCGATGCGCAGCTGGTCGAGCATGCGCAGCAGGTGCAGGAAGGTGCCCTTGGGGTCGACCGTCGCACCGCTCGTGTACACGCGGCCGGGCTGCGTAAGGGCGCGCGTGAAGCCGCCCTCGGGGTTGCGGTCGGCGATGTAGAACTCGAGTTCGGGGCCGACGAGCGGCGTGAGGCCGAGCTTCGCGTACTCGCCGACGATGCGCTCGAGCAGCACGCGCGGCGAGAGCGGGCTCGGCGTGCCGTCGGGGTTGTTCGCGCCGGCGACGACGAAGGCCACGCCGGGCTCCCACGGCAGGGCGCGCCAGCTGCCCGGAACGATCTGGCTGATGAAGTCTTCGAGCCCGTTGCTGAGCACGTCAGCACCGTCGAGCACACCGCCCTGCGTCGTCGTCACCCACACGCCCCGGCAGAACGCCGGCCCGCCGTGGCTGATCTTGTCGAGCTCGCTCACGAGCAGGTCTTTCGACCGCACGGTGCCGATGATGTCGGCGTAGATGACGCGCAGCACGTCGATCTTGGCCGAGAGCAGCTCGCTCTGCAGGGCGGACAGGCTGTGGCTCATGTGCGACTCCTTCGTGGCACTCGGGCGGCTCGAACGAAAATCGTTCGGACTCAAACGAGATAGTAGACTACCCACCGACTCGATGGGGAGGTCTGATGCGCGTTCTGTTCATCCAGCACGATCACGTGAGCCCGCTGGGCCCGGTCGGCGAGCGCTTCGCGCACCACGGATTCGCCATCGACACGCATCTCGTCGTCGCGGAGAGCGACTTCGCAGCGCCCAACATCGAGACCGCATTCCCCGCCGTCGCCGACTACGACGTGCTCGTACCGCTCGGCGCCCCCTGGGGCGCGTGGGACGACGCCTGCATCGGCCGCTGGCTCCTCCCCGAGATCGCGTGGCTGCGCGCCGCCGTCGATTCCGGGATGCCCGTGCTGGGCATCTGCTTCGGCGGCCAGTTGCTCGCCCGCGCCCTCGGCGGCTCGGTGGCGCCCGCCCCCCGCGGGGAGATCGGCTGGACCTCGGTGTGGAGCGACGACCCGACCCTCGTCGGCGAGGGGCCGTGGTTCCAGTTCCACTACGACCGCTGGACCGTGCCACCCGGCGCCGTCGAGATCGCGCGCACGCCCGCGGCCTCGCAGGCCTTCGTCGTGGGGCGGTCGCTCGCCGTGCAGTTCCACCCCGAGCTCGATGCCGCAGGGCTGCAGGGGTGGCTCGACTGGGGCGGAGCATCCAAGGTTCAGGAGAACGGCGACGACCCCGCGATCATGCTCGCGCAGACGCGCGCGGTTGAAGCCGCCGCGCGCGAGCGCACCTTCGCGCTCGTCGACGCGTTCCTCACCGACGTCGCGGGGCTGCTCCCCCGCGCGTAGCCGACCGACCATCACGTCGGTGCGGGCCTCCATCGGTCCCGAATTGGCTCAGCGATCGCATCCGCCGGAAATACGGGACCGATCGACGGCCGTCGTAACCGCAGCCGCGGCCCTCGCCGCTAGGCCACGCGCACCGGCATGCGCTTGATGCCGTGCACGAAGTTGCTGCGCAGGTAGTCGAGGTCGCCTGCGCGCTCGAGCGTGACGTCGCGCGTCAGCAGGTCTTCGAACATGATGCGCAGCTCGATGCGGGCGAGCGCGTTGCCGAGGCACATGTGCGGGCCGCCGCGGCCGAACGACATGTGCTCGTTGGGGTTGCGCGTCACGTCGAAGCGGTACGGGTCGTCGAAGATGGCCGAGTCGCGGTTGCCCGAGGCGAACCACACGACGACCTTCTCGCCCTCGCTGATCTGCGTGTCGGAGAACTCGACATCCTTCGTGGCCGTACGGCGGAAGTGGTAGACCGGCGAGGCGTAGCGCAGGAACTCCTCGACCGCCCACGGGATGAGCGAGGGGTCGTTGCGCAGGATCTCGAGCTGCGACGGGTTGTCGAGCAGGTTCTTCATCGAGTGCGTGATCGTGTGCCGGGTCGTCTCATTGCCGGCGACGACGAGCAGCAGGAAGTTGGTGTTGAACTCGTGCTCGCTGAGCGGCTGCCCGTCACTCGGCACACCGTCGGCGAGCAGCGTGATGAGGTCGGTGCCGCCCTTGCCTCGGCGCTCAGCCGCGAGGTGCTTGCCGTACTCGTAGACCTCGATCGCGGCGGGCGAGCGGAACGGCACGTGCTTGTACTCGTCGCTGTCGGCCGAGCCGATGAGCACATCGGCGTGCTCCGGGTCGGTGTTGCCGACCATGCGGTTGCCCCACTCGATGAGCTGGCCCGTGTCACTGTCGGGCACGCCCAGCAGTCGCGCGAGCACGCGGATCGGGAAGTCGGCGCTGACCTCCTCGACGAAGTCGAACTCCTTCTTCGCGAGCGCAGCATCCAACGTCTTCGCGGTGATGCCGCGCAGGAAGGTCTCGTACTTGGCGACGGCCTGGGGCGTGAACTCGCCCTGCAGCATGCGGCGCAGCGCGCGGTGGCGCAGACCGTCGGTCTCGAGCAGCGACCGGCGCTGGTCTTGCATGGCCGGGTCGACCTCTTCGAGGTTGGTGAACTTGGTCGACGTGAACGTCTCGGTGTCGCGCAGGATGCGCACGATGTCGTGGTACCGCGTCGCCGACCAGAAGCCGCTGTTGGGCGCCTCTTCGGTCGAGTAGTGCAGGCCGGGCGTGGCTCGCAGCTCGTCGAAGACGCCCCACGGGGCGCCGCCCGCGAAGAGATCGAGGTCAGCGAGGGTGAGGTCTGTCGTCGTCGACATGGTGCTCCTGCTCTCATGGGAAGCGATTTGTTCGGATGCTAACGAACTTCGGCGCGCGAGTCGAGCCTCAAGGTGGTTTCGATGCGAATGAGTGAGGATGGAGGTCGCGCGAACCGCGCGCAAGAGAGGGAACCATGCCGAGTCCGCACACCCTGGCCGAGACCGAAGAGCGCGTCGCCGGCAAGCTCGGCACCCTGCCCCTCGACTTCGAGGCGATGGCCGTGGTCTCGAACCTCTTCCGCGCCGCCAACGCCACCCGCAACTACCTCGAGCGCAGCGTGCTCGCCGCGACGGGCCTGTCGTGGACAGCGTTCGTCGTGCTCTGGGTCACCTGGATCTGGGAGCCCATCGAAACCCGGCAGATCGCCGAGGAGGGCGGGTTCTCGAAGGCGACCCTCACGGGGGTGCTCGGAACCCTCGAGTCGAAGGGCTATCTGCTGCGCGAGCGCAGCGACAAAGACGGCCGGCTCGTCAACGTGTCGATGACGCCCGCGGGCCGCGAGCTCATGTCCACGCTCTTCCCGACCTTCAACGACCACGAGCGCACGATCACCTCGAGCCTCGACCCCGCCCGGCGAAGCGAACTCGCCGACATGCTGCGCGCGATCACCCAGGTGACGGAGGGGCAGCGGTAAGGCATCCCCTCTTGCGCGACGGTCCTCCTCGGCTAGACTCCTGCCAAACGTTCGTATCCGAACGAATAGCGATCGCAAGGGAGCAACCGCGTGCATCAGGTTGAGCTGGCCGGACTGACCGTCGACACGCGGCACTCCATCGGCGGGCAGCGCGTCGCCTCGGCCGAGACCTTCGAGAGCATCTCGCCCATCGACGGCACCGTGCTCGCGCATATCGCCCGTGGCGGGGCCGCCGAGGCCGATGCCGCCGTGCAGGCCGCGCGCACCGCGTTCCCGGGCTGGCGCGACCTCGGGCCCACCGGCCGCGGCGAGATCCTGCACCGCCTCGCCGACCTGATCGAGGCGAACGTCGAAGCGCTCTCGCAGCTCGAGACCCTCGACAACGGCTCGCTGCTGCGCAGCCACCGGCGGGGCGTCATGCCGCGCGTCGCCATGAACATCCGGTTCTTCGCCGACTGGGCTCTCAACGAGCTGTCGCACCCCGTCTGGCAGACCCGCGGGCACGACAACGTGGTCAGCTGGGATCCGTCGGGCGTCGCCGCGATCATCACGCCCTGGAACGCTCCGCTCATGCTCGCCACGTGGCGCATCGGCCCGGCCCTCGCCGCGGGCGACACCGTCGTGCTCAAGCCTGCGGAATGGACGCCGCTCACGGCGAGCGTCTTCGCCGACCTGTGCGAGCAGGCGGGGATGCCCGCCGGAGTCTTCAACGTCGTGCAGGGCTACGGCGCCGAGGTGGGCGCGGCCCTCGTCGCGCATCCCGGAATCGCCCGCATCGCCTTCACCGGCTCGGTGCCGACGGCGAAGGCCATCGCGCGCGCCGCGGCCGAGAACCTCACGCCTGTGAGCTTCGAGCTCGGCGGCAAGAGCCCGCTCATCATCACCGACGACGCCGACCTCGACCTCGCGGTCGAGATCGCCGTCGAGCAGTACGACAACGCCGGGCAGGTGTGCCTCTCGGGCACGCGGCTGCTCGTGCACGAGAGCATCGCCGACGAGTTCGCTGAGCGCTTCGCGGCGAAAGCGGCCCAGATCGTTCAGGGCGACCCGCGCGACGAGGCCACCCAGATCGGCCCGCAGATCCACCGCGTGCACCTCGACCGCGTGGCCGGCTTCGTCGAGCGCGCGCAGGCCGCGGGCGCGCAGGTCGCCTTCGGTGGCGGCCCCAACAACGACTTGGGCGGCCTCTACTACCGGCCCACGCTCATCACGGGGGCGACCCCCGGCAGCGAGATCCTGACTGCGGAGGTGTTCGGCCCCGTGCTCGCGATGCAGACGTTCTCGACCGATGAGGAGGCCGTGCAGCTCGCCAATGCGACCGAGTATGGGCTCGCCGCCGTCGTCGTGTGCGGCGACCGCGACCGCGCCGAGCGCCTGACGAAGAACCTCGTCGCCGGCACCATCTGGGTCAACTGCTTCTTCGTTCGCGATCTGGCCGCGCCCTTCGGCGGCAGCAAGAAGAGCGGCATCGGCCGTGAAGGCGGCGTGTGGTCGTTCGACTTCTACGCCGACGTCAAGAACACCGTCTACGCACCCTCTGGGTGGAAGGAGTAACTCATGGGAAAGGTCGTCGGCGCCGCGATGCTCGCGCACGTGCCCACCATCATGCTGCCGCAGGACGTGCGGTACGACCTCAACGGAGGCAAGGAGATCAGCCTTGTTCCGGGCCTGAAGCGCTTCCGCTCCGAAGTTATGGAAGTGCTCGACTACGACACCGTCGTCGTGCTCGACTCGCACTGGGCCACCACGGTCGAGTTCGTCATCTCAGCTCAGGCAGAGCGCTCGGGGCTCTTCACGAGTGAAGAGCTGCCGCGCGGCATGTCGCAGATCCCCTACGCCTTCAAGGGCGACCCCGAGCTCGCGAACGCGGTCGCCGACTACGACGAGAAGAACGGCACCTGGGTCACGCCCATCAGCGACCCGCATCTGCCGATCTTCTACGCCACGGTCAACCTGTGGCACTACCTCGGCCGCGGTCTCGACAAGCGCTGGGTGAGCCTCTCGGTCTGCCAGACCGCGCAGACCGACGACTTCTTGCGCGCGGGTCGCGCGCTCGGCGAGGCCATTCGCGACAGCGACCGCAAGGTGCTGCTGCTCGCCTCGGGCGCTCTCTCACACACGTTCTACAAGCTGCGCGACCTGCGCAAGCACGAGGCGAGCGACCCCTCGCACATCTACAGCGAGGGCGCCCTGCAGGCCGACCTCGAGCGCATCGAGTGGATGAAGCAGGGCGACCACAAGCGCATTCTCGAGACGATGCCCGAGTTCAAGCAGTTCAAGCCCGAGGCCAACTTCAGCCACTGGCTGCAGATGGCGGGCGCGACGGGCGAAGAGGCCAACACCGCGAAAGGCGTCATGTACTCGGAGTACGAGAACTCGATCGGCACGGGCCAGGTGCACATCTACTTCCCCGAGCCCGAGGGCGGATTCCCGCTGCCGAAAGACGTCACCCTCTCGCGCGAAGACCCGACCGGCGACGTCGCCGCCACCCGTGGGAGCGTCGCATGACCGAGTACCGGCGCATCCTGCTCGACGGTTTCCCCGTGCAGGTGGTGCGGCACGGCGACGAGCTGAGAGCATCCGACGGCCGCACGGTCGGCGTCGACGAGGCGGTGCACCTGCCGCCCAGCGAGCCGACCAAGATCATCGCCGTGCACTTGAACTACCCGAGCCGCAGCGATGAGTTCATGACGAAGCTGCCGCCCGCGCCGACCTACTTCCACAAGCCGATCACGGCGCTCAACAGCCACAAGGGTGCTGTCGTGCGGCCGGCCGGCTGCCAGTGGCTCAACTACGAGGGCGAGATCGTCATCGTCATCGGCCGCACGTGCCGCAACGTCTCGCCGGCCGAGGCGGGCGACTACATCGCCGGCTACTCGGTGGGCAACGACTACGGGCTGCACGACTTCCGCGACACGGATGCGGGCTCGATGCTGCGCGTCAAGGGCAGCGATACGCTCGCGCCCGTGGGGCCCGGCCTCGTGACCGACTGGGACTTCAGCGGCAAGACGATCCGCACCCTCGTGAACGGCGCCGTCGTGCAGGAGGACTCGACCGACACGATGGAGTGGGACATGCACTACCTCGTGGCCGACCTCGCGCGCACCATCACGCTCGTGCCGGGCGACATGATCTACTCGGGAACCCCCGCGAACTCGCGGCCCGTGCAGCCCGGCGATGTCGTGGAGGTCGAGGTCGATGGCCTCGGCCGCCTGACGAACCACATCGTCGAGGGGCCCGAGCCGATCCGCACCGACGTGGGCGCCCAGCCGACCTCGAGCGAAGAGGTCGTCTCGACCGCGCTCGGCGGCGACTGGGAGTTCCGCGGCATCCGCACCCCCTCCAACGATCTGTACCCCTCCCGCCTCGAGAAGTAAGGACCATCGCATGATTCGCATCGACGTCGACATGGACAAGTGCCAGCACTACGGCCAGTGCGTGTTCGAGGCCCCCGAGGTGTTCCAGCTCAACGCCGACGACAAGCTCGAATACGTGGCCGAGGCCCCCGACGAGATGCTCGCCGACCTCGAGGCCGCGGCCGACGTCTGCCCCATGCAGGCGATCCTCATCACCCGGGCCTGATCCGATGGATGCTCCGCTCATGATCGTCGGAGCCTCCATGGCCGGCCTCCGCACCGCCGAGGGCGCGCGGCGCGCCGGCTACGCGGGGCCCATCGAGTTCCTCGGTGCCGAGGCGCACGCGCCGTACAACCGCCCGCCCCTCTCGAAGGAGCTGCTGCAGACCGAGGGGCACGGGCACGCGGAGGTCGCGTTCCCCATCCGCTCAGCGCTCGAGGAGGGGGTCTCGTGGGTGCTCGGGCGCGCGGCGGTGTCGCTCGATGCCGTGCGGCGGGTGGTCGTCGACGATGCCGGGGATGAGCATCCCTACAGCGCGCTCGTGATCGCGACCGGGCTGCGCCCCAAGGGGCTGCCGATCGACGACCACGGGCTCGGCGGCATCCACGTGCTGCGCACGCTTGACGACGCCGTCGCGCTACGCGACGTGCTGCGGCCGGGCGCGAACGTCGTCATTCTCGGCTCGGGGTTCGTCGGCTGTGAGATCGCGGCGACGGCGGCCAAGAACGGTGCGACCGTGTCGATCGTGACGCAGAGCCGCGTGCCGCTCGAGCGGGCGCTCGGCCCGCTGCTCGGCGCGGAGATGCGCCGTCGCCACGAGGAGCACGGGGTGCGGTTCTTCACGGGCGAGTCGCTGTTCGGGCTCGTCGGCGACCCCTCGGTCGAGCGCGTCATCCTCACGAGCGGGGTCATGCTCGAGTGCGACGTGCTCATCGTCGCGGTCGGCAGCGACCCCAACACCGAGTGGCTCGAGGGCTCGGGCCTCGACGTGTCGAACGGGGTGCTCGTCGACGGCGGGCTGCGCGCGGTCGGCGCCGACGGCACGGTGCACCCCGAGATCTTCGCGGTGGGCGACGTGGCCCGCTATGCCAACCCGCTTTTCGACGACGTGCCGCGTCGGGTCGAGCACTGGAACCTGCCGACCGAGACCGGCAAGCGGGCCGGCCAGCTCATCGCCGCGCAGCTCGCGGGCGACGACTGCGAGCCCCTCGCGGCCGCGGGCTTCGCCCCGCTGCCCTCGTTCTGGAGCGACCAGTACGACGCGCACCTGCTCGCCTTCGGCATGACCTACCTCGCCGATCGCAGCGAGCTCGTCGCAGGGCGGGTCGACGACGAGTGCGTGGTCGAGTACTTCCGCGGCGAGGAGCTCGTCGGCGTGTGCGGCATCGGGATGCGCAGCGCCGTGCAGGCGTACCGCACGCGCTTCGTGCTCCCGGCCCAGGCTGGTCCGCCCGCGTAGCTCGGCAGTCGTCCGTCACTGCCGCCCCTCGACCCTGGTCCGTCGCGCGCGTCGCACTGCTTCCGACACATCGCACGGAACGCACCGTGCGAGGTGTCCGAATCAGTGAGCGATGAGGCAGGAGGAACCGCTCGGGCTGTGTGCCGTTCGCGGCACATGCCACGGGAGGCACATTGCGTGAACAGGGAGCCAGCTATCGCGGAGCGACACGGGCGGGGCGAGCGCGCGGCGGGGGCTGGCCGCGGCTTCGCAGGACGAGAGCGGGGCAGGCACGCTGCGCGGCCGGGCCGCACCGGCGCAGGGTGCGAGCGCGGTCAGCCGACGGCGGCCCGCCAGAGCGCGCGCAGCTCGTCCTCGTCGAGCAACGACTCGGGGCGCAGCTCGGCGTCGTCGACGACGAAGTAGAAGGCGGCCGTCACCGCCTCGAGGGGCAGCCCCGCCCAGCGCGCGTAGGCGAGCCGGTAGAGCGCGAGCTGCAGCTCTTTCGCCGCGCGGTCGGCGTCGTCGCGCGGCGCCTTGCCGGTCTTCCAGTCGACGATCTCGACGCTGCGGGGGCGACGCGTCGAGCCCGGGCCGCCCGACCCGTCGCGCACGGGGTCGAAGTCGGGGTCGGTCGAGTAGACGGCGTCGATCTTGCAGATCAGGATGCGCCCCTCGAAGGGCAGGTGCAGCTCGCGCTCCACATCGATCGGGGTGCGCGTGGCCCAGGCCGAGCGCTCGAAGGTCGCCTGCAGGGCGAGCAGCGCATCCGGATCGATGCCGTCGACCGCTCCCCCGCGCGCGACGGCACCGGATGCCGCTCCCGCGAGCCCACCCGCCGCGACGTCGAACTCGGCATCGAGGCCGTCGACGGCGTCGGGCATCGCCCCCAGGCCGTAGCGCTGCTCGACCCAGCGGTGAAACACCGTGCCGAGCCTCGTCGCGCGGTACGGCCGCTGCGGCATCGGGCGGCGCAGTCGCTCGGCGACCTCGGCCGGAGCGGTGATGAAGTCTTTGAACGACGAGGCGGGCACCCGCAGCGGAACCGTTACACGGCCGCTCGCGGCGAGGCGCTCGGCGCGCTCGGCCAGCAGCAGGTCGATCTCGCGCTGCCAGCCCCGGCGATCGTCTCCGCGCACCGCCGGATCGGCCGCGCGCACCCGCTCGGCCGCCGCCACCACCCGCTCGCGTCGCGCCCCGAACGGGTCGAGCGGCCACCACGGCTCGTCGCCGCTGTCGTCGACGGTCGGGTTCTCCTCATGCTGCGGCGCCTCGGGCAGCGGGCCGATGATGCCGCGCTGCTCGAGCGCGCGCAGGTACGGGCTCGGACCGCGGGCAGCCTTCTGCGACGCCCAGAACGAGCCCGTCAGCAGCAATCGGTGCCGCGCGCGCGTCACCGCGACGTAGGCGAGGCGGCGCTCTTCGCGCTCGAGGTGCTCGCCCACCGCCGCGCTGAAGGCCTCGCGGCGCTGCAGCAGCTCCTTGCGGGACTCGGCTGAGCGCCAGTCGAATACCGGCAGCTCGGGGGCATCGCCGCGCAACTCGTAGGGCAGCACGCCGAGGCGCAGCCAGCCGACCGTGCCGTCGCGCGGCGTGCTCGGCAGCTCACCGTCGACGAGTCGCGGCACGACGACGTGATCCCACTCGAGCCCCTTCGAGCCGTGGATGGTGAGCACCTGCACCGTGCCGGGCTCCGGATCCTCCGAGCGCGGCGAGAGGTTGTCGCGCCACTCGGCCTCGCGCAGCCAGCCGAGGAACCCGCCGAGGGTCGCGTGGTCGGCGAGCGCCAGATAGCCGTCGAGCGCCTCGTGGAACGCCTCGCGCGGCGCCTCGCCGAGCGAGCGCGCGGGGTTCGCCGCGACCTCGATGTCGAGCATGAGGTCGTGCTCGACCGCCACCACGAGGTCGGGCAGATCGAGGGCCGTGCGGGTGCGCAGGGTCGCGAACAGGCGGCCAGCATCCTGTAGCCGTTCGAGACCGGCGGGGCTCAGGGCGGCCAGCTGCGAATGGCCATCGGACGCTGTCGCCACGAAGTCGAGGGCGTCGACGAGCGACACCCCGTCGGTGCGGGCGACGGATGCGCGCAGCCGGGCCTTCACCTCGTCGCTGAAGGCGCGCTGCGCGAGGTCGCGGTCTCGCAGCCACGAGGCGATGCGGCTGAGCGCGTGCAGGTCGGCGACGCCGATGCGCCAGCGCGGGCCCGCAAGAAGGCGCACGAGCTCGGTGCCCGCGGAAGGGTCGTCGATGACCGCGAGCGCGCTCACGAGGTCGGCGATCTCGGGCTGCTCGAGCAGGCCGCCGATGCCGAGCACGTGCACGGGCACCTTCGCCTCGCGCAGGGCGGCGAGGAAGACGGGCTGCGTCGTGCGGTTGCGCATGAGCAGCGCGGCGCTCGCCCGCAGCGGGCGCCCCTCGGCGTCGACGGCGTCAGGAGCGCTGCCCGGTGGCGGCTCGGCGACACGCTCGGCGAGCCAGGCAGCGACCGCGCGCGCTTCATCGTGCAGGGTCTCGTCGAATGCGACCTCGATCGGGCATGCGCTCGCGACGCGCGAGGGCGTGAGCGTCTCGACCGCGACTCCCCCGCGGGCGCTGAGCGGTTCGACTAAGGCGTTCGCGGCCTGCAGGATCGCGGTGCCGTTGCGCCACGAGGTGCTGAGCGAGTAGCGCCCGACCGTGTCGCCCGCGCCGCTCACGAACCGCCCGGCGAAGTCGTCGAGGTTCGAGGCGCTCGCGCCGCGCCAGCCGTAGATCGACTGGTGCGGGTCGCCGACCGCCATGACCGGAGTGCCCCCGAACAGCTCGCCGAGCAGCCAGGTCTGCGCCACGTTCGTGTCCTGGTACTCGTCGAGCAGCACGACACGGTAGCGCTCGCGCAACTGCTCGCCCACGCCCGCATGCCGCCGCACGATCGAGAGCGCGAGACTCACCTGGTCGGCGAACTCGACGTAGCCGTCGCGCTGCTTCACCTGCTGCAGTTTCTCGACGAGGTCGACGATGGGCAGCGTCGCGCCGAGCGCCATGAGCTTCTCGAACTCGGCGCGCCGTTCGAAGCGGTCGCCGAGCGGCAGTTCCGCCACGCCGAGGAACTCGGTGATGACGCGGCGCACGTCGGCGATGTCGGCGTCGTGCTCGGCGACGGCGTGCGCCAGCTGCAGCGTCGCGGCCGTGAGCTTGTCGACACTGAGGTCGAGGTCGGCGAGCCGCTCATCGCGCGCGGTCGTCACGAGTTCGCGCGCGAGCTGCCACGCGCTCGCCTCGCGCAGCACGACGCCGTCGGGGTCGCGCCCGATGAGCACGGCGTGGTCGCGGTAGAGGCTCGAGGCGAACGAGTTGTAGGTGGCCACGGT
The DNA here is from genome assembly GCF_024362325.1 of Microcella humidisoli. Classification (NCBI taxonomy): domain Bacteria; kingdom Bacillati; phylum Actinomycetota; class Actinomycetes; order Micrococcales; family Microbacteriaceae; genus Microcella; species Microcella humidisoli. The sequence goes on along the minus strand of NZ_CP101497.1, from coordinate 1,782,104 downwards.
CGGTTGCGTGAAGGCGTCGATGACGACGCCCGACGCGTCGAGCAGCCCCGAGGCCTCGAGCTGCACGAGCCGCCGCCGGATGCGCGCAGCGAGCTCGCCCGCCGCCTTGCGCGTGAACGTCAGGCCGAGCACGTGCTCGGGGGCGACGAGGCCGTTGGCCACGAGCCACAGCACGCGCGCCGCCATCGTCTCCGTCTTGCCCGAGCCGGCCCCGGCGACGACGAGCGCCGGCGCGAGCGGCGCCTCGATCACAGCCTGCTGCTCGTCGGTCGGCTCGGGCTGCTGCAGCTCGCGCGCGATATCGAGCGCGCTGAACCTCGGGCGCATCCGCTCACTCATCGCCCGTCACCGCCCCGACGCGGTGGATGCGGTGGGCCGCAGCCGAGAAATCGAACCGGTCGATCGTGCGCACGCCCGTGAGCCGCGCGACCGCGATGGCCGCGACGGCCTGGCGCAGCCGCTCGCGGAACCCCTCGAGCTGCTCGGCGTCGAGCGGCGCCTGCACGGCCTCGCGGTAGTCGCTGCCCTTCGTGCCCTCGCGCACGTAGAGCAGCCGCGCCCCGCCCGCCCGGTGCGGCAGCCCCTCGAGCACGGCGTCGAGCACCTCGTCGAAGGCGCCGTCGGCGTAGGCGAGCTGGTAGGCGCCGAGCTGCGCATGCTCGTCGATGTCGGCCTGCTTCGTGAGCGGGCGGCCCGTCTTGAGGTCGATGATGCGCACACCGCCGTCGGCATCCACCTCGAGGCGGTCGACGATGCCCGAGACGCGCGCACGGTCGACGACAGCCTCGAAGCGCTGCTCGGCGGCGACGAGTCCGCGACCTTCTGCCTCAGCGTCGCGCAGGTACGCCGCGACGCCGAGCGCATACCGCCGAGCCAGGCGGCGCTGCTGCTCGGCAAGCCAGGGCGACTCGAACACGAGCTCGCTCCACCGGCTCTCGATCGCGGCCCAGATGGCATCGACTTCGGGCTCGCGCGCGGTCTCCATGGCCCAGTGCACGATCGTGCCGATGCCCATGGCGGGGCCCGTCTCGCCGGGCGCGACCGTGTCGAGGAACCAGTCGAGCGGCGAGCGCTCGATGGCCTCGAGCTTCGAGGGCGAGAGCGGCACCGTCTCGGCCTCGGCGAACAGCGGCGCTTCGGTCGAGGGTGCGAGCAGCCCCCACCAGGCCTCGGGGCTCGCCCCCGGCACGCGCTCGGCCGCGAGCCGCGCGAGCGCAAGGGCGGCCTCGGCCCGGTCGCGGTCGCGCGCGAGGCGGTCGTCGTCGACGAGCTCGCGCCGCAGGCGCCCGACGAGGCGGCGCAGCGAGCGCGCCCGCACCGGGCGGGCTCCGGATGCCGCGATCGCCGCATCGAGGGCGGCGACGGCTTCCGGCCTCGTCGCCGACGCGTCGTGCCCGAGCGCCTCGGCGCGCTCGCGCCGCGCGTGCTCGCGCACGAGCGCGAAGAGCGCGCTCGGCTGCTCGTCGTCACCCGCCGTCGCGGTGACGACGAGCTGCCGCCGCGCGCGCGTGGCGGCGAGGGCGAACATGCGCAACTCGTCGTCGAGCACGATGCGGCGCTCGTCGAGGTCGTCGACGGGCAGACCGCGCGCGATGCGGCTGATGAGCGGAGCGCCGAGCAGCGTGCCGCGAATGCGCGTGTTGGGCCACACGCCCTCGGTGAGGCCGGCGATCACGACGACGTCGGCCTCGAGCCCGGTCACGGCGGAGGGCGTCGCGACGAGCACGGCGTCGTCGCCGCGGAGGGGTGCGAGCAGGTCGTCGCCGACATCGCTGTCGAGCACGCGCGCGAGGAACGACTCGACCGTCGCGTCGGGCACGGTGTCGACGATCGTCGCCGCGGCGGTGAACAGGGCGACGACGGCGTCGAGCGCGCGGTTCGCCTCGGCCGCCGCGACCCCGAACCCGGCCGCCTCGCGGCGCCAGGTCTCGGCGACGTGCGACTCGCTCCACGCGAGCCAGAGCAACTCGTCGACCGTGGCTCCGGCCGCGTGCCGCTCGCCGATCGACTGCAGCGTGCGGGCCAGCCGCGCCGCGCGGCGGGCGATGCGGTGGTCGATCGTGGCGAGGCGGTCGGGCGCGGTGAGGGCATCCACCAGCAGCTCGTCGGCAGGGCGGTCGCCCTCGCCCGCGAGTTCTTCGGCGCGCAGCGCCCGACGCAGGCGCCGCAGGCCGACGCGGTCGAGGCCGCCGAGCGGGCCGAGCAGCAGCTCGGTGGCCGCTGCGGCGTCGAGCGGCGCGCGCCCGACCCCGACATCGACGTGGCGAATGAGGGCACGGGCCGCCGGATGTTCACGCAGCGGCCGTCCGGCAGCCGTCGACTGCACGGGCACCTCGGCCTGGCCGAGCGCGCGCACGATGCCCGGAACCATCGTGCCGCTGCGCACGATCACGGCCATGCGGCCGTAGGGCACGCCGTCGAGCAGGTGCCGCTCGCGCAGCAGGTCGGCGACGAGCGCGCGCTCCCGCGTGGGATTGGGCGCCTCGAGGGCCACAAGCGGGCCGCCCCAGTTGGCGGGGATCGCGCGCGGGTCGGCGTCGTCGTCGGCGCGGACCTCGACCGCGACGGCCTTGCGCTGCATGCCTGCGGCGGCCGCGCCGATGCGCTGCGTGACGTCGGCCGCGAGCCCGCGCAGCGCCGAGCCGTGCCGGTGCACGAGCGGCAGCACGATCGGCCGGCTGTCGCGCCAGCCGAGCGCCGCCGGCAGGTGCGCGAGCGCCTCGGGCTCGGCGCCGCGGAACGTGTTGGCGGCGAGGTCGGGGTCGCCGAGCGCGATCACCGTTGCCCCCTGCGCCGCAAGTGCGGCCACGAGGTCGATGCCGCTCGGGGTCGCGTCGTGGGCGTCGTCGAGCACGACGAGCTGCGGCGCGGGCGGCATGCCGTGCACCGGGTCGCGCACGAGCCCGACGGCGGCCCGCACGAGCTCGGCCGGATCGAGCTGCCCCGGCCGAGACGCGCCGAGGATGCTGCGGTACTCGTCGACGAAATCGGCGATCGCGACCCACGCGGGCAGCGCGCGCTCCTGCGCCGCGGCGCGCAGTCGATCGGTGCTCCAGCCGTGCTCGCTCAGCCGCGCGATGGCGTCGCGCAGCTCGGTGCGGAAGGCGGGCAGCCGACGCACCTCGGGCCCCAGGTGCTCGGGCCAGGCCGGGCCGGGCGCCGCGTCGGGGCCGAGGATCGCCTCGAGCTCGCTGCGGTCGAGCAGCTCGGCGAGGTCGGAATCCTGGTCGGCCCCGCTCAGCAGGCGAGGCTCGGCGAGCCCGCCGAGACGATGGGATGCCGTGACGACCGAGAAGGCGTACGCCGCGATCGAGCGGGCGAGCGGGCCGGGCAGCGCACGATGCGCGATCGCATCGTGCGAATCGTCACGTGAGCTGTCGGCGGGAGCGGCGAGCCGCAACGCGAGCCGGTCGCGCAGCGCCGTCGCGGTGCGGCGCGACGGCGTCAGCACGAGCACGCGCGCGGGGTCGACGCCGTCGTCGAGCACGGCGGCCGCCACCAGCTCGACCACGGCCGTGGTCTTGCCCGACCCCGGCGCGCCGAGCACGATCGCGCCGGGCGTGCGCCGCGCATCCACCACCCGCTGCTGCTCGGCATCGAGCAGCACCGCCCCGACCGTGACCGGGGGCGGCGCGGCGTCGAAGGTGGTCACGGGGCCACGCTACCGGCGCGCGCCGACAGCGCGGCAGGGCGGTGCCGCGCCGCCCGGTGCGCCCTCAGTGAACACGGCGGAACGCCCCGGGAGCGCCGGGTACGCTGACGACCGTGGACATTCGCATCGGTATTCTCAACAGCCCCCGCGAGCTCGCCTTCGAGACCTCGGAGTCGGCCGCCGACATCACGGCCGCCATCACGGCCGCCATGGAGAAGGGCGCCCCCGTCGTGAGCCTCACCGACAGCAAGGGCAAGCAGTACCTCGTGCCGACCGCCGCGATCGGCTACGTCGAGATCGGCAGCGACTCGGCTCGTCGCGTCGGCTTCGTCGGCTAGCACCCCCGCCCCGCGCAGCCGGTACGCTCGCAGGCATGGAACTGCTCTTCGTCACGGTCATCGGCGCCGCGCTCTCGCTCGGCGTGCGCTACCTCGCGCCCGGCCGCCAGGCGCACGGCCTGCTGCTCGTGCCGCTCGTCGGTGCCGCCGCGACCGCGGCGATCTGGGCGATCTGCGTGTGGATCGGTCTGCCCTTCGACGGCGGCTGGATCTGGGTCATCGCCCTCGTCGGCGGCCCGCTCGTCGCCCTCGCCCTCGCCCTGACGCTGCCCAAGCGCCGTGAGCAGGCCGACGCCGAGCTGCTCGAGCGCCTCATGAAGCCGAGCGCGGCCGCCAAGGCCTGAGCCCCGGTTCCGGATGCGGGGCGCTAGCCCGCGAACGCGCGCACGGCGACGCCGCCGAGGCTGATGAGCACGACGGCCGCGAGCGCGATCATCATGATCGAGTAGTCGCGGCGCAGCACGACGGCGAGCGCCGAGACGAGCACCCCGGCGACCATGACGAGCACGAACACGAGCACAGGAACCCGCACGGCCGCATCGAGCCCCCACGCGCTACTCGCCCACACGAGGCCGCTCTGCACGAGCTGCAGGGCCGCGCTCGCGCCGAGCATCCCGAAGCCCCACCAGCCCAGGCGGGTGCGGGGCAGAGTGCGGAAGGCGCCAGTCGGCTGCGTCGTCGACATGGATGCGCCTACGCCGTGAGTCCGAGGCGGTCCATGCGGCGGGTGTGCTCCGCGATGAGCTCAGTGAAGACGGGCTCGATCTGCGCCTCGTCTTTCGAACGATCGCCGTGCAGCACGAGCGCCGACCGGGCCTGCAGCATCGTGTCGCCCACGAGCCGGCGGCACCACAGCGCCAGGCGCGAGGCGAGCGTGGGGTTGGCGGCGATCGCCCGTTCGAGGATGCGGTGCATCGGGCCGTCGATGTCGCCTCCCGTGAGCGCCGCCGTCACACGACCGCGCAGTTCGCCCGGCAGACCGGCGGCGAGGCGGATCCAAAAGTCGGTGAGGAACCCGATCGCGACATGGGCGCTCGCGACCTGCTCGTGCCATTCACCGCCCTGCGTGCGGCGCTTGAACTCCTCGACGCTGTCGAGGTGCGGCGTCATGACATCGGTCTTGTCGAGCTGCAGTCGCTCGAGCTCGGCGGTGAACCCGCGGTAGCGCTCGAACACGACGCCGGCGACGCGAGCGAGCGCATCCTTATCGGCGACGCGCGGGGCGTTCGCCATGGCCGCGGTCAGCTGCTCGATGAACACCAGGTGCAGCGCGGCGCACTGACCGAGGAACGAATCGGGCGCGGGGGCGAGCTCGGCGAGGTCGACGCGCAGAGCGCCCGCCGCGGTGTCGCGCGGGGTCAGCGTCGGCGCCTCGACACGAGGGCGCTGCCGTCGGAACCACGAAGCCACGCGCTCAGCCTAGGCGATGGCCCCGCCGCCGAGCGCCCGGCGGCTAAACTGACTTCCTCATCTATATAACGACAGGCGACACACCACCGTGACTTTCACTGACTTGGGCATTGAGCCCGACATGGTCGACGCCCTGGCGGCCAAGGGCATCATCGAGCCCTTCCCCATCCAGGAGCAGACCATTCCCCTGGCCCTCAGTGGCCAAGACATCATCGGCCAGGCCAAGACCGGCACGGGCAAGACCTTCGGATTCGGGCTCCCGCTCATCCAGCGCCTGGGACTGCACCCCGAGCCGGGCGTCAAGGCGCTCGTCGTCGTGCCGACGCGCGAGCTGTGCGTGCAGGTCACCGAAGACCTCGAGACGGCCGCCGTCAACCGCGACGTGAAGATCGTGTCGATCTACGGCGGCAAGGCCTACGAGGGCCAGATCGAGCAGCTGAAGGCCGGCGCGCAGATCGTCATCGGCACGCCCGGTCGCCTGCTCGACCTCGCCAGCCAGCGCCTGCTGAGCCTCGCCAACGTCGAGGTCATGGTGCTCGACGAGGCCGACAAGATGCTCGACCTCGGCTTCTTGAGCGACATCGAGAAGCTCTTCGCGCAGACCAAGCCCACCCGCCACACCATGCTGTTCTCGGCGACCATGCCCGGCCCGATCGTGGCCCTGGCGCGCCGCTTCATGTCGAAGCCCATCCACATCCGCGCGACCGACCCCGACGAAGGCCTCACGCAGGCCAACATCAAGCACGTCGTCTACCGCGCGCACGCGCTCGACAAAGACGAGGTCGTCGGGCGCATCCTCATGGCCGAGGGCCGCGGCAAGACCGTCATCTTCACGCGCACGAAGCGCGCCGCCGCGAAGCTCGTCGAAGAGCTCAACGACCGCGGCTTCAACGCCGCCGCCGTGCACGGCGACCTCAACCAAGAGCAGCGTGAGCGCGCCATGGCCGCGTTCAAGGCGGGCAAGAAGGACATCCTCATCGCGACCGACGTCGCGGCACGCGGCATCGACGTCAACGACGTCACGCACGTCATCAACCACACGGTGCCGGATGACCACGACACGTACCTCCACCGTGCCGGCCGCACGGGCCGCGCCGGCAAGACCGGCATCGCGGTCACGTTCGTCGACTGGGCCGACATGCACAAGTGGGCGCTCATCAACCGCGCCCTCGAGATGAACCAGCCCGAGCCGGTCGAGACCTACTCCTCGTCGCCGCACCTGTACAGCGACCTCGACATCCCCACCGACGCCAAGGGCCGCCTCAAGGCGACCCCCATCCCGCGCGTCGAACGCGAGGCCTCGCACCCGCCGCGCGAGCGCAGCCGCTCGGGGGGGCAGGGCTCCGGCGGGCTGGGTTCCGGCGGGCAGGGTTCCGGCGGCCGCAGCGGATCGCGCTCGGGTTCCGGCTCCGGCTCCGGCTCCGGCTCCGGCTCCGGCTCCGGCTCCGGCTCCGGCTCCGGCTCCGGCTCCGGCTCCGGCTCCGGCTCCGGCTCCGGCTCCGGCTCCGGCGAGCGTCGACCCGCGGGCGAGACCGCCGCGTCGGGCGAGGCTCGCGCCGAGGGCTCGGGCACGCCGCGCCGCCGTCGCCGTCGCCGCACGGGCGGCGCGGGCGGGGCATCCGGAGCCGCGGGAGCCGCGGGCACCTCGACCAGCTAGCGTCCCTCTCGCGCTGTGCGCCCCGGAGGGGCAGACTGGAGCGATCGGCCGCGCAGCCGCTCGACCGAGTCCGCGATCGGAGGTCGCCATGGCCCGTTCCGCCGCACCGTCGTCCGCCCTCCTGCTCGTCGCCTCGACGATCCTGCTCGCCGCCTGCACCGTCGGCGGCGGCTCCGGCGCGCCGCAAGAACCCGCCGCGCCCGAGGAGTCGGAACCGCAGCAGCCTGTCGACGGCCTCGGCGACACCGACTGCGTCGTCGGCACCTGGGCGCTCGACATCGTCGACTATCGGCTGCAGGCCGAGAACTACCTGCTCGGTCTCGGCGTTCCGATCACCGAGTTCGACCTGCTCGGCGGGCAGACACTCACCATCACGCAAGACGGCGGGCTCGGCGTCGAGACCAATCTGAGAACCAGCGGGGTCATCGTGGCCGGCGACTCCGCGGTGCCCGTGAGCGTGACGACCGTCGAGTCGGCGTCGGCCGAGTGGGGGTGGGACGCCACGAGTCCGAGCGGCGGCCTGCTCGAGGTCGTCGACTGGCGAGTAATCGACTCAGAGAGCGTGGGCGACGGGCTCGATGTCGCACCGCCGCGCTTCGAGGGGCAGGACGCCTTCCTGCTCGTCGACTGCGACGCCGAGACGATGCTGCTGCAGGGCGGGGGGCCGCTCACGGCCCTCTTCCAGCGCGTCTGACCGCGGGGTGCAGCTCGACCGGGAATGACGCCGCGCGAGAGTAAGTTAGGTTCCCTATGCCTGCCACCGCTTCCGAACCTCCCGCAGCCCCCGCGTCGACCCTGCCCGCCGCACAGCCCGTCACCGACGCGCAGCGGCGCGTCGTGCTCGGCGTGCTCATCGGATCGGCGTTCGTCGTCATCCTCAACGAGACGCTCATGGGCGTCGCGATCCCCCGCTTCATCGAGGTCTTCGGCATCACGGCGACCGCAGCCCAGTGGCTGACGACCGCGTTCATGTTGACGCTCGCCGTCGTCATCCCGATTACCGGGTGGCTGCTGCAGCGCTTCAGCACCCGCGCGCTCTTCGTGACGGCGATGTCGTTGTTCACGGCCGGCACGCTGCTCGGGGCGGTCGCGCCGGTGTTCGAGCTGCTGATCGTGGCTCGCGTGGTGCAGGCGAGCGGCACGGCGATCGTGATGCCGATGCTCTTCACCACGGTGTTCGCGCTCGTCGCGCCCGAGCGTCGCGGGCAGGTCATCGGCACCGTGTCGACGGTCATCGCGGTCGCACCAGCCGTCGGCCCGAGCCTGTCGGGCTTCATTCTCAGCATCGCCGACTGGCACTGGCTGTTCATCACGATGCTGCCCCTCACGACGACGGCGCTCATCATCGGCGCGGTGCGCATGGTCGACGTCGGCGAGCGCCGCGGATCGCGGCTGGATGTTCTCAGCGTGCTGCTCTCGATCCCCGGTTTCGGCGGCCTCGTGTACGGTCTCGCGCAGCTCGGCGAAGCTGGTCGCACCGAGCCGGGGTCGGGGCCGGACCCGGTGGTCACGGGCCTCATCGCCCTCGGTGTGGGTGTGGTGGCGCTCGGGCTGTTCGGGGCCCGCCAGGTGCGCCTGCAGCGCACCGATGACGCGCTGCTCGACCTGCGCACGTTCGGCGAGCGACAGTTCGCGCTCTCGATCGGCATCATCACGGTCGCGTCGATGGCGCTGTTCGGGGCCATCATCGTCGTCCCGCTCTACGTGCAGGAAGTGCTCGGCGCCTCGCCGCTCGTCTCGGGCCTCATCATCCTGCCGGGCGCGCTGCTGCAGGGCCTGCTCGCCCCCGTGATCGGGCGGCGGTACGACCGCGTCGGGCCGCGATCGCTCGTCGTGCCGGGCATCGTGCTCATGGCGGCGACGCTGTGGGTCATGGCCATGTTCTCGGCGACCACGCCGATCTGGTTCGTCGCCGTGGCGAACATCGGCGTGAGCCTCGGCCTCGCGCTGCTGTTCACCCCTCTCCTGACCAACGGTCTCGCGGCGCTGCGTCCCCAGCTGAACCCCTACGGCTCGGCGATCGTCGGCACCGTGCAGCAGGTCGCCGGCGCCGCGGGCATCGCGCTGTTCCTCTCGGTCGCGGCCTTCATCTCGCCCCCGACCGGTGACGCTTCGATCACCGCCGACGGCGCGCGCGCCGCCTTCACGGTCGCGGCCGTGCTCGCGACGGCGGTCATCCCGTTCGTGCTGCTCGTGCGCTGGGAGCGCGGCACGGCCCCCACCGGTCCGGGCGGCGCCCACTAGCCCCATGGCGACGCCGCGCGCCCTCGCCCTCACGGTGCTGCTCGCCGCGCTGCTGGCGGGGTGCGGGGCCTCGCCCGCGGGCGGGGAGCGCGCCGGCGGCGGCGCGGATGCGCAGAGCATCCAGCACCACGCGATGCGCTCGGCCGCGAGCGACGCGGTGCTCGTCGCGACGCTGGCCGATGATGCCCCCGGATGCTCCGCCGCAGTCGGCCGCGACGCAACGGTGCTCTGGGCCGGGGCGCGCGGGCTCGCCGACCTGACCGCGGGCACGCCGCTGACGACCGGCACGAGGTTCGAGGTGGCGTCGGTCTCGAAGCAGTTCACCGCAGCCCTCGTGCTGTCGCTCGCGCGCGACGGACTGCTGCGCCTCGACGACCCCGTGAGCACCCACGTGTCGGGGCTGCCCGCCTGGGGCCGCACCGTGACGCTCGAGCAGCTGCTGCACCACACGGCGCGGCTGCCCGACTTCTGGATCGAGCTCGAGGCGGTGGGAATCGGCTTCAGCGACCCGGCCGACCAGCAGACGGTGCTCGCCGCGATCCGGCGCGTCGACGCGCCGCTCGACGGCACGGGCTACGCGTACGCGAACAGCCACTACGTGCTGCTCGCCGCCGCCGCCGAGAGCGTCACGGGCGAGCCGTTCGCAACGGCCCTCGCGACCCGCGTCCTGCAGCCCCTCGGCATCGAGGCGACGGTCGAGCCGGCACTCGCGGCGGCCGACATCGCCGTGGGCCACGGGGTCGACAGCGTGCCGGTCACCGCGGCCTGGGCGGTCGCCGGACCGGTCGGCATCGTCACGACGCCGAGCGAGCTCGTGCGGTGGGCCGCACAGTTCGCGCCGGGCGGGCTGCTCGCCGTCGCCGACGCCGGCGCCGTCGACTCGTCGGCGGGCGCCACCGACGCGCCCGATGACGACCGGCCGGGCGAGCGCTACGGCGCGGGGATCCGCATCGCCGCCGATGGCACGCTCTTCCACGCGGGCCGCTGGGGCGGCTCGGTGAGCGTCGTCCGGGTCAGCGCCGACCGCGAGCTCGCGATCGCGGTGACCTGCAATCAGCGGGATGCTCCGCGCATGGAGCTCGCGGACACCCTCACCGAGCTCTGGGTCGGCGCCGGCCACACACCGGGCAGCGCGCCCTAGGCGCGAACGGGCGGAACACCCCGCGTCGCGGCGACGAGGCGCTCGAGCGCCTCGGGGGTCGTCGTGTTCTCGGCGAGCCGATTGGGCTTGCCCTCGCCGTGGTAGTCGCTCGAACCGGTCACGACCAGGTCGTACTGCGCTGCGAGCTCGAGCAGGCGCGCCTGCCCGTCGGGCGTGTTCTCGCGGTGGCCGACCTCGAGGCCCACGAGTCCGGCCTCGACCAGGCGGGCGAGCGACTCGCCATCGACGACGGCCTCGCGGCCGCGGGTCGCGGGATGAGCGAGCACGGGGGCACCGCCGGCCTCGGCGATCATCCTGACCCCATCGAGCACCGTGGGGGCCTCGTGAGGCAGGTAGTAGCCCCCCGAGAAGTGCAGGATCGACTCGAAGGCCGCGCTGCGGTTCGGCACGATGCCCCGCGCCACGAGCGCGTCGGCAATGTGCGGGCGGCCGATCGAGACGCCGCCGCTCTGAGCAAGAACGTCGTCCCACGTCACGTCGTAGTCCTCGGACAGCCGGGCGACCATGCGCTCGGCGCGGTTGAGCCGGTCGTCGCGCGTGCGCGCCGTCTCGCGCACGATCGCCGTGTCGTTCGGGTCGAAGAGGTAGCCGAGCACGTGCACGCTGCGCCACTCGTGGCGCGTGCTCAGCTCGATGCCGCGGATCACCTGCAGCCCGCTGCCCGCGGCCGCCGTGAGCGCCTCGTCCCAGCCCGCAGTCGAATCGTGGTCGGTGATCGCGACGGTGTCGAGCCCCGCCTCGATCGCCGCGCGGATCAGCTGCGTCGGCGTCTCGGTGCCGTCGCTCACGCTGCTGTGCGTGTGCAGATCGATCGGGCCGCGGGTCATACCGCCATGCTACGGGCGGGATGCTGGGCGGGCGGGCGCACGGGCGGCGAGCATCCCGCGCTCAGATTCTGCTTCGGAGGCGGCCGGTAGGCTCGACGCACCATGATCCGACGCATCCTCGCCGCCGTCATCATCGTCGGAGTCGCCGCGGCGATGCTCGTGATCGCCTGGCCCGGGCTGTTCGGCGTCGCCGACGCACCGCTCATCGCGCAGCTCGTCTCGGTGCGCGCGCTCAGCTCGGCGCTCGCCATCGGGGCGGCCGTCACCCTCGCGCTGCTCGCGATGCTGTGGGCGGCCGCGCGGCGCTTCCTCGCGGCGCTCGCCCTGCTCGCGGTGCTCTTCGCGGGCATCAACGTGGCCGTGCTGTCGACGCGCGGGTTCGGCAACGAATCGTTTCCGACGCGCGCCCCCGCCGAACTCGCCGTGCTCACCTGGAACACCCTCGGCGACGCGCCCGGCGCCGAGCGCATCGCCGACCTCGTCATCGCCGAGCAGGCCGACATCGTCGTGCTGCCCGAGACGAGTCAAGACACGGCCGTCGCGATCGCCGAACTCACGCGCACTCAGGGCCGGCCGATGTGGGTGTACTCGATCGCCTTCGACTACGTCGCCAAGGCCCGGTCGACGAGCGTGCTCGTCTCGGTTGACCTCGGCGAGCACGTCGTCGACGATTCGCTCGGCAACACCTCGGTGCTGCCGAGCATCGTGCTGCGGCCGATCGACGGCACCGGGCCGACGATCATCGGCGTGCACCCCGTGGCCCCCCTCCCCGGCGAACTCGACAACTGGCGCGCCGACCTGCGCTGGGTCGAGTCGGTGTGCCGCGGCGAGGAGGTCATCCTCGCCGGCGACCTCAACGCGACCGCCGACCACTTCCGCGTCGTCGACCCCGAGGCGGGCGTCGCCGGTCTCGGCTTCGGCGACTGCCGCAACGCCGGCCTCCTGACGGGCAACGGCGCGGTCGGCACCTGGCCCACGCGTCTGCCGCCGCTGCTCGGCGCCCCGATCGACCACGTGTTCGTGACACCCGACATCACCGTGACGGGCATGCGCGTCATCACGACCGAAGACGGCAGCGGTAGCGACCACCGACCCGTGATGGCGCGGCTCATCCTCGACTGACGACGGGCGAGCATCCGGCCGGTGCCAGAATGAAGGCATGACCGACGGCAAGGATGCTCCGCGCGCGACCGAGAACCGCTCGACCACCCCGGCGAGCGACGTGTTCCGCACCTACATCTCGAGCGGCTGGGCCGAGCGACCCGCCCCGGCGACCTCGGAGCGCCCCGTTGCCGCGCGTGCCGCCGAGCGCCGCGGCCGCCTGTCGGCGCTCTACCCCGGCGTGCGCCTCGTGCTGCCCGCCGGCCCCGCCAAGCAGCGCACGAACGACACCGACTACCCGTACCGTGCGCACTCGGCCTTCGCGCACCTGACGGGCTGGGGCGCCGACACGGTGCCCGGCAGCGTGCTCGTGCTCGAGCCGGCCGCCGACGCGCATGTCGCGACGCTGTACTTCCGCGAGGGGGCCGGCCGCGACTCGGACGAGTTCTACGCCAACCCCGAGATCGGCGAGTTCTGGACGGGGCCGCGCCCCTCGCTCGGCTCGGTTGCCGCCGATCTGGGGCTCGCGACGGCCGGGCTCGACGCGGTCGACGCCGTGTTCGCGGCGCTCGAGGCCGACGGCACGGTCGAGACCCTCATCGTGCGCGAGGCCGACCGCGCCCTGACCGATCGGCTCGACGGCATCCGCCTGCTCGCGGGGCCGAACGAGGACGTCGACCCGGCGCGCGACGAGCAGCTCGCGCGCGACCTCAGCGAGCTGCGGCTCGTGAAGGATACGTGGGAGATCGCCGAGATGCGCCGCGCCGTCGCCGCCACGCAGCAGGGCTTCGACGACGTCATCGGCGACCTGCCCGCGATCGTCGCGCACCCGCGCGGCGAGCGGCTCGTCGAAGGCACCTTCAACCGCCGCGCGCGCGCCGAGGGCAACACGGTCGGCTACGACACGATCGCCGCGAGCGGGCCCCACGCGTGCATCCTGCACTGGACCCGCAACGACGGGCCCGTCGTGCCCGGCGACCTCATCCTCATCGACGCGGGCGTCGAGCTCGACAGCTACTACACCGCCGACATCACCCGCACCCTTCCGGTGTCGGGTGTCTTCACCGACGTGCAGCGCCGGGTGTACGAGGCCGTGCGCGAGGCGGCCGACGCGGCGTTCGCGATCGTGCGGCCGGGCATCCGGTTCAGAGAGATTCACGCGGCGGCGATGCAGGTGATCGCGCAGAAGACGGCGGAGTGGGGCTTGCTGCCCGTCTCGGCGGAGGAGAGCCTCGCGCCCGACGCCGGCTACCACCGCCGCTACATGGTGCACGGAACCTCGCACCACCTCGGCCTCGACGTGCACGACTGCGGGCAGGCGCGGCGCGAGATGTACATGGACGGTGTCGTCGCCGCTGGAATGGTCTTCACGATCGAGCCGGGGCTGTACTTCCAGCCCGACGACCTCACCGTGCCCGCGGAGTACCGCGGCATCGGTGTGCGCATCGAAGACAACATCCTCGTGACCGCCGACGGGGCCGAGAACCTGTCGGCCGGCATTCCGCGCACCGCCGATGCGGTCGAAGAATGGATGCGGGGGCGCTAGCCGTCGTCGCGCGGGGCTCGGCGGCTCCTCCACAGGGCCGCCTAGGCACGACTTCTCCCAAGATTGCCCGCACCCTCTTGATCGAACATATGTTCGATGAAACCATGGACGCATGGCATCACCCCCGCCCCTCGAGCACCTCGCCACGGTCGTGGCCGCGCTCGAGCGTGAGCCGCTCAACGCCGAGGCGCTGCGCGAACTGGGCGATGCCGACCTGCTCTCGCTGACCGATCTCGGCGCCAGCGCGCGTCGGCTGCTCGACGCTCGCACCGCGCTCATCGCCGGCGAACTCGCCCGACGCTCGCGCCCCGAGCTCGCGCACGACGGCCTCGCCCAGCGGCTCGGGCATCGCACGGCCGAAGATCTCGTCCGGGTGACGACGGGCGAGTCCCACGCGACGCCGCCACCGCGGTCAACGCCGGGCGGCTCCTCGCCGCCGCGAGCGGTGAGCCCGGCCGGCTCGCCGATCCCGACGACCTGCCGCCCGCGCCCGAGCACCTCCGGCCGGCGATCGCCGCGGCGCGCAGCGGCGTCGTGGGCGCCGCGGCGCTCGACGCCATCCGGTCGGGGCTCGGGGACCCGAACCCCGTCGTCTCCTCTGCATCACTCCGCGCTGCGTGCGAGCGCCTCGTCGAGGCGGCCGCATCGCTCGACGTCGATCGACTGCACCGACTCGCGCGGCAGCTGCGCGAGGGCCTCGACAGCGAGGCGATCGTCGATCGCGAGCGAGCGCAGCGCGATGCTCGCTCCTTCCGTATCACGACCCTGCCCGACGGCATGTCCCGTGCGACATGGATGCTCGATCCCGAGTCGGCCATCCTGGTTCGCGAGCTCGTCGATCGCGCTGTCTCGCCGAAGCGGCGCACGGTGCAGTTCACCGACCCCGACGACATCGAGAAGGCCGCGCGCATCGCCGATGACGACCGCACGCCCGAGCAGTACGCGTCGGATGCCCTGCTCCACCTCCTCCTCGCCGGAGCCGATGCCGACTCGAGCATGATGCTCGGCACCGGTGCTCCGGGCGTGCGGGTTCTCGTGACCGCGCGCGACCTGCGGCTCGACACCGGTTCCGCGTCGTTCGAGGCCTCCGCCGGCCAGCCCGACGGAACCGTCATCGCGCTGCCGACGGTGCGGCGGCTGCTGTGCGCGGGCACCCAGACGCCCATCCTCGTCGGCTCGACGGGTCAGCCGCTCGATGTGGGTCGGTCGCAACGGCTCTTCACCGCACGCCAGCGCCTCGCCCTCGCGGCCCGCGACGGAGGGTGCCGATGGCCCGGGTGCGAACGACCACCCAGCTGGTGCGAAGCGCACCACATCGACCAGTGGATGCGCGATGACGGTGAGACGAACGTCGAGGCGGGCGTCCTGCTCTGCCGACATCACCACCTCCTGCTGCACGACCAGGGGTGGAGCATCCAGCGCGCCGAGCGGTCACCTGACTACGAGCTCGTGCCTCCGGCGAGCGTCGACGCGCAGCAGCGCCCTCGCCGAATGCCCAGCCGTAGCCGGGAGTGGCAGCGCGCGATAGCGAGCTAGCGCTTCGTTGCAGACTCGTCAGCCGCGGGACCAGCAGCAGAGTCAGCGTCGGCTTCAGTACCTCCGGCCGGAGGCGCGTCGAGCGGCCGCGCGGCGGACGTGGGCGCGTCCGAAGGAGCGGTCTCGGGAAGCGGCGGCGGCCAGGTCGACCCTCCGGCAAGAGCCTGCCGCGCGCGAGCCGTCTGACTCGGATCGATGATGATCTGGTAGCTGCTCGCGAGCACCTGGTGGGTCGATCCGAAGTCGCGACGACGACGGTTGATCGCGTAGGTCGTGATGCCGAAGATCATGCCGAACCCCGAGCCGATGAAGGCCGCGGCGAGGATGAACGACAGTTGAGGTTCCGGCGAGAACAGGAAGAGCAGCATCCCGAAGAACAGGCCCAGCCAGGCCCCGCTCGCGGCCCCCGAGAGCGCTGCCCGCCCGTAGCTCAAGCGGCCGGTGATGCGCTCCACCGTCTTCAGATCGCTGCCCACGATCGCGATGCCCTTGACCGGAAACTCGGCCTTGGCGAGCCGATCGACGACCTTCTGGGCCTCGGGATACGTCTCGTACTCGCCCAGCACGTCGCCACGCGGCACAGTCAGCGATGCTGAGGAGCGGCGCGCGAAGGGGCTCGAATTGCTCACCCCGTCATTCTGACAGCCCGGGGATATGGTTGAGCCGTGAGCACCGCCCGAGTCTTCGTCGCGCGCCTGTCGGGGTGCGCCGTCTTCGACCCCGCGGGCGACCGCGTGGGTCGCGTGCGCGATGTGCTCGTCGTCTACCGGCGTAACGATCCGCCGCGGGTCGTAGGCCTCGTCGTCGAGGTTCCTGGGCGGCGCCGCGTCTTCCTGTCGATCGGCCGCGTCACGAGCATGAGCGGCGGGCAGGTCATCACCACCGGGCTCATCAACCTGCGTCGCTTCGCGCAGCGCGGCGGCGAGGTGCGCGTGCTCGCCGAGCTCGTCGGCCGCTCGGTGACGCTCCGCGAGGGCGGCACCTCGGCGACGATCGAAGACGTCGCGATTCTCGAGTCCGGCCCGGGTGAGTGGGCCGTCGACCAGCTCTTCGTGCGCAAGCCGCGCGCCGTGCCCACCCCGTTCTCGAAAGGCAGCACCCTCTTCGTTCGGTGGAGCGACGTCGCCGAGGACGCCGCAGCGGGCCAGCCGCAGAGCGCCGAGCAGCTCGTCGCCGCCTACAACGAGCTGCTGCCTGCCGACCTCGCCACCTCGTTGCTCGAACTGCCCGAGTCGCGCCGCATCGAAGTCGCCGAAGAGCTCTCCGACGAACGACTCGCCGACGCCCTCGAAGAGATGCCCGAGACCGAGCAGGTGCAGATCATCTCGCAGCTCGACGACGAGCGCGCCGCCGATGTGCTCGACCAGATGGAGCCCGACGACGCCGCCGACCTCATCGCCCAACTGCCGGTGCTGCGGGGTGAGGCCCTGCTCGACCTCATGGAGCCGGAAGAGGCCGACGACGTCCGCTTCCTGCTGAGCTACGACGCCGACACCGCGGGCGGACTCATGACGACCGAGCCCATCATCGTCTCGGCCGATGCGACGGTCGCCGAAGGGCTCGCCCTCATCCGTCGTCACGAGCTCGCCCCCGCGATCGGGGCTGCGATCTGCGTCACCCTGCCCCCGTACGAGCCGCCCACCGGCCGCTTCCTCGGCATGGTCCACTTCCAGAGGATGCTCCGCTACCCGCCGCACGAACGGCTCGGCACGATCCTCGACCGCAGCGTCGAGCCGGTCAGCCCCGAGACGTCAGCCGCCGAAGTCTCACGGCGCCTCGCGAGCTACGACCTCGTGTCGTTGCCCGTCGTCGACGAGCACCACCGGCTGGTGGGCGTCGTGACGATCGACGACGTGCTCGACTACCTCCTGCCCGACGACTGGCGCAGCGCCGATCACGAGGGGACGCCCCCCGCGGGAAGCCCCGCCGCGGCCTCACGCCGTCGCGGCACCGTTGCCGCACGAAGGGCCGGTCATGGCACGGCGTGAGGGCGATCGCCGTCGGGGCTCGCGCCGCCCCGAGGTGCGCCTCGACTCACCCAAGGGCATGCGCACGCCGTTCGTGCCGCGGTTCTCGAGCGGCAACGACCGCATGGGGCGGTTCTCGGAGGCGTTCGCGCGCGGCATGGGAACGCCGTGGTTCCTCGTCGGCATGTCGGTGTTCGTCGTCGTCTGGCTCGTCTACAACTCCGTCGCGCCGGTCGACGCGCAGTTCGACCCGCGCGCCCTCAACTTCACGCTGCTCACGCTCATCCTCTCGCTGCAGGCTTCGTACGCCGCGCCGATGATCCTGCTCGCGCAGAACCGGCAGGACGACCGCGACCGCGTGCAGATCGAGCAGGACCGCCAGCGCGCCGAGCGCAACCTCGCCGACACCGAGTACCTCGCGCGCGAGGTCGTCGCGCTGCGCCTGGCGATGAAGGACGTCGCGACGAAAGAGTTCCTGCGCTCTGAGCTGCGCGCCCTGCTCGACGAGCTCGAGCGTCGCGACGACGAGAACGACGCCCAGGCCGAGGCCGCCGCCGAAGACGACCTGGCCCGCAACGCCCGCGACCGATGACGCCCAGCACTCCCCCGCCGCCGCCGCCCAGCGACGAGCAGCACCCGGTGCGCGGCGCACGCGCCGACGCGAGGGCACACGCCGACGCGACGGCACACACCGACGCGACGCCCCCCGCCAGCGACGAGCAGCACCCGCTCGCGCTCGCCGTGCGGCAGGCGCTCGCGCGGGTCATCGACCCCGAGATCCGGCGCCCCATCACGGAGCTCGACATGGTGCCGCGCGTGCGCGCGCAGGGCGACCGCGTCGACATCGATCTGCGGCTGACGATCGTCGGCTGCCCCGCGGCGAGCGCGATCGAGCGCGATGTGCGGGCGGCCGCATCCGGGGTCGACGGGGTCGGCGAGGTGGCGGTCGACGTCGGGGTCATGGATGCCGCGACGCGCGATGCCCTCATCGCGCGCCTGCGCGGCGACCGGCCGACCGGTCACCCGTTCACGGCCGACTCGCTCACGCGCATCATCGCCGTCACGAGCGGCAAGGGCGGCGTCGGCAAGTCGACGCTCACGGCGAACCTCGCGGTCGCCCTGGCCGGGCGAGGGCTGCGCGTGGGGCTCATCGATGCCGACGTGTTCGGCTTCTCGATCCCGGGCCTGCTCGGCATCGCCGACGCCAAGCCGACCCAGGTCGGCGGGCTCATCATGCCGCCGCGCGCGCACGGCGTGGCCGTGATCTCGATCGGCATGTTCGTGGATGCCCGCACCGCGGTCTCGTGGCGGGGGCCCATGCTGCACCGCACCGTGCAGCAGTTCCTCACCGACGTGCACTTCGGCGACCTCGACGTGCTGCTGCTCGACATGCCTCCCGGCACGGGCGACGTGGCGATCTCGGCCGGGCAGCTGCTGCCGCACGCCGAGGTGCTCGTCGTGACGACGCCGCAGCAGGCCGCGGCCGATGTCGCCGAGCGCTCAGGACTCGTCGCCCGCCAGACGGGGCAGACCGTCATCGGCGTCGTCGAGAACATGGCGGGGCTCGCGCAGCCCGATGGCAGCGTGCTCGAGCTCTTCGGCTCGGGCGGCGGTGCGGAGACGGCGGCGCGCCTCGAGGTGCCGCTGCTCGCGCAGATCCCGCTGAGCATCGCCCTGCGCGAGGGCGGCGACGCCGGTGAGCCGATCGTGCTGCGTCCGGGCGACGCGGCGGGCGACGCGATCACGCGGCTGGCGGGCGAGCTGGCCGCGCGCGGTCGAGGACTCGCGGGCCGCAAGCTCGGCCTCAGCCCGCGCTGACCAGAAGGGGCGGCCGCGATTCGCGTCGCGCCAACGACGACGGCCGCCGGATCCCGCGCCCGCCCCTGGAAAGGCGAGCACGAGGTCCGACGGCCGTCGCGGGAGCGCCCGAGGGCGCCGGGCTCAGCGCTGGATCGCAGGAACGCGACGGTAGCCGTCGCGAGCAGCGGTCACGATCGTCGCGGCAACAGCGGCGACAGCGAGAAGGGCGATGGTGATGAGCACGGCGGTCATGTCGGGGGTCTCCTTGGTTTCCTGAACAGGTCTATTCCACCGCGCGTCAGTGTTTAGCACAATCGATACTTTCTGAACTAATACTTCAGTTTGTCTTTAGTATTGGAGTATGGACATCCGCCGCCTCCAGCTGCTGCGCGAGCTCGCCGACCGAGGCAGCATCACCGCCGTCGCCACGGCAACCCACCGCACCGCATCCGCCGTCTCGCAACAGCTCAAGGTGCTCGAGGCCGAGGTCGGCGTTCCCCTCACCGAACGCCACGGGCGCGGGATCGTGCTCACCGGAGCGGGCCTCGCGCTCGCCGACACCGCCCGCCGCATCGCCGTGGCGATCGAATCGGCTGAAGCGCTCTGGCTCGAGTTCACGCAGAGCCCCCAGGGCTCGGTCTCGGTCAGCGCGTTCCCGACGGCCGGGCAGATGCTGCTGCCGGGTGTGCTGCGCGCGATCGCCAGCGAGCCGGGCCTCGAGGTCGTCATCACCGACCACGACATGCCGTTGCCCGACTTCGCGCAGCTGACGCCCGACTACGACATCGTCATCGCCGATTCGCAGGGCATCCCCGCCCATTGGCGCGAGAACGGGCTGCGCGTCGTGCCGCTCATGACCGAACCGTTCGACGTCGCGCTGCCCGCCGGCCACCCGCTCGTCGAGAAGAGCGTCGTGCGGCTCACCGACCTCGTCGACGAACCGTGGATCGGCGCTCCGACGGGCTACCCCTACGACCGCGTGCTCGAGCGCCTGGGGGCGGCCGTCGGGCGCGAGCCCCGCATCGTGCAGCGCGTCATGGACAACCTCATCGTCGAGCGACTCGTCGCCGCGGGCATCGGCATCGCCATCCTGCCGCGGTTCACGACCCGCAGCCACGGCAACGGCATCGTCACCCGCCCCATCACGGGGTTGCCCGCCGAGCGGCAGATCTCGGCGCTCATGCGTGCCGACCGGGCCGAGCGACCGAGCGTGCGCCGCGTGCTCGAGCTGCTCCAGGCCGAGGCGACGCGGGTCGTCGAGGGCTACCGCACGGTCGGCGAGCGCTGAGCGGGCGACTCCCCCCACGAGCAGCGGGGCACGAGCCCCGCGAGAACGCTGAGCGGGTGACTCACACCCCGAACAGCGGGGCACGAGCTCCGGGCGAGCTCCGCGCGAGCCTTGGCCGGGCATCCCGCCAGACGAGACCTAGGTCGCCTCGGAGTCGAACGGCGCGGGCCTGCCCTCGCGGATCAACCGCTGCCGCTGCGCGTACGCCGACTCGCGCACCGGCGCCGCAGCACCGGCCCCCGCGGCCTGACCCGGGCGGGTCGCCGGCGCGGGCTCGTCCGTGAGCGCCTCGCGGATGATGCGGCGCGGGTCGTACTGGCGCGGGTCGAGCTTCTTCCAGTCGACGTCGTCGTAGTCGGGACCCATCTCGTCGCGCATGCGCTCTTTGGCACCGTTGGCCATGTCGCGCAGAGAGCGGATGAGCCGCCCGAACTGCGCGGCGTAGCCCGGCAGGCGGTCGGGGCCGATGAGGATGACCGCGATCAGCCCGATGAGCAGCAGCTTCTCGAACGTCAGACCCCAGGACACCCCTCGAGAATAGCCCGGTCGGCTGAGGTCTTCGCCCTAGGCTGGGGCGGAGAAGGAGCACCGTGGCCAGCAAAGACCTGTCGTGGAAGTACGTCGAAGACCAGACGGTCGAACCCGACGTCGTCCGCGGCGCGCGCGCGCAGTCGCTCGAGCTCGGCGTCGAGGCCGTGAGCCCCGCCACGGGAGCCCAGCTCGCCGTCATCGCCGCCGCCCTCGCGGCCGAATCGATCATCGAGATCGGCACCGGCATCGGCGTCTCGGGCCTCTGGCTGCTGCAGGGGGCTCCGGATGCGCAGCTCACCTCGATCGACGTCGAAGCCGACCACCACGAAGCCGCCCGCCGGCACTTCACGGAGGCCGGGCACGCACCCGCACGCGTGCGCCTCATCACGGGACGCGCAGCCGACGTGCTCCCGCGCATGAACGAGCACGACTACGACGTCGTGCTGATCGACGCCGACGCGGCATCGCTGCTCGAGTACGTCGAGCACGCACTGCGCCTCGTGCGCGCGGGCGGTGCCGTGCTGGTTCCGCACGCGCTGTGGCGCGACACCGTGGCCGACCCCGCCAAACGCGACGGCGTGACGGCCGACCTGCGCGGGCTGATCGCCGAGCTGCGCGAATCGCCGGCTGTGCACGTGGCGATCTCGCCCGTCGGCGATGGACTGCTGCAACTGATCACCGCGCGCTGAGTGCGGCGCAGTGGTGCGACCGCGCCGAGGGCGCGGCGAGCGACGTCGGGGTGCGCTAGCCGATCGCGGCCGCGAGCGCGTCGTGCAGCTCTTTGGCCTCGTCGTCGTTGACCGACACCACGAGGCGTCCGCCACCCTCGAGCGGCACGCGCACGATGATGAGGCGACCCTCCTTGACAGCCTCCATCGGGCCGTCGCCGGTCCTGGGCTTCATGGCTGCCATGTGGTCTCCCCTTTCGCTGAACAGTGCCTTTTATTATCCCTCACAGTCGCCCAACGGCTAAATCGAGCGGGCCCGCACAGCACCGGGTTCAGCGGCTGTTCACCCGCCGATCAGGGCGGGGTCCAGTCGTAGCCGTCGACCCACCAGCCGATATGCACCCACGCGATCTGGCCGAGCACCCCGAGCACGATCGCGAGCACGGCGAGGCCGACCCGCAGCCCGCGCGCCGCTGCGGGCGACCATCCCCCGGCGATGCGGCCGGTGCCGACGCTCACGATGCCGAGCGCGAGCGCTCCGAGCACGGGAGCGAGCGGCACGAGCAGCCGGAACGTGCTCGACTGCGGGAAGAACACCGCGAGCAGGTAGAGCGCATAGGCGACGATCCAGAACCGCAGCTCGATCGGCATGCGGCGCATCGCGGGCAGGGCGAACGCCGCTGCCGCGAGGGCCAGCACCGCGATCAGGATGACCGGCCCGAGCACCTCCCCCGCCGACCACGGCAGCCCCGGCAGCGCGGGGCCCGGCCACCACTGCTGGCCCGCCCACCACTGCGCCCCCTGCCACCACGGCGTGAACGGCAGCAGGTCGACGTCGCCGATGTACGGCCGGCGCCAGGCGAGCTCGGTCTCGAGGTACCCGCGCAGCTCGCCCGTCGAGAGCGCGACGATGCCCGGCCAGGCGAGGCCGGCGAAGCCGGCGACGACGGCCGCCGCACCGAGCCGCACCCGCTCGCGGGTCTCGAAGGGCTCGTCGCGGCGGCGCATCCACCGCCAGCCCCACACCAGCACGAGCAGCAGGGCGAAGGCGAGCCCGCTCGGCCGCGTGAGCGCCATGACGGTGACGACGACGGGCAGCAGCACCCAGCGCCGATCGAGCACGAGGATGAGCGCACCGAACAGCAGCGCGAGGTGCAGCGACTCCGCGTAGCCGACCTGCATGATGGGCGAGAGCGGGGCGACGCAGAAGAGCGCGGTGGCGAGCATCGCGGTGCCCGCGGTGAGCCAGCGCCGGGCGAGCACGAAGAACAGCAGCGCGGCCGCAAGGCTCGCGAGCACCGAGATCGTCACCGCGACCGCCGCGAATCCCTGCGCCGAGAAGTCGCCGGTCAGGGCCATGCCGATGCGCACGAGCCCCGGGTACACGGGCATGAAGGCCCACGCGCTCTCCCCCGCGAGTCCCTTCTCGTCGCGCGGAATCTCATCGGGGTACCCGACCGCGGCGATGATGTAGTACCAGTGGGCATCCCACAGCCGGGAGAAGTCGAGGTAGCCGGGGGTCGCGCCCGTCCACGCGTTCTCGCCCTGCCGCGACGCGAACGACAGCAGGATGCTCGTGGTGATGACCCGCGAGGCACCCCAGATGCCCAGCACGCCGACCCACCAGGGCAGGCGGCGCAGGCGATCGAGCGCGGCACCACCCCGGCTCGCGGGTGCCCCCGCGCGGGCGCGCAGGTCGGCGAACGCCGTCGGCCGCTGCGCGCTCACGCCCCGCTCAACCACGCCCGCAGCCCGCGCTCGCAGGCGATGATCTGCTCGACCGGCACGCGCTCATCGTCGGTGTGCGCGAGCGAGGGGTCGCCGGGGCCGTAGTTGACGGCGGGGATGCCGAGCTCGGCGAACCGGGCGACGTCGGTCCAGCCGTACTTGGGCGCCGGGGTGCCGCCGACCGCGGCCATGAAGTGCTGCGCGAGCGGCGCATCCAGCCCCGGGCGCGCCCCGCCGGCCGCGTCGGTAACGGTCAGGCGCAGTTCGGGGGCCGCGGCGCTGAACAGCTCGCGCAGGTACTGCTCGGCCTCGGCGACGCTCTTGTCGGGGGCGAAACGGTAGTTGACGGTCAGCACGGCGTCGTCGGGGATGACGTTGCCCGCGACTCCCCCGCTGACGGCCACCGCGTTGAGGCCCTCGCGGTAGACGAGTCCGTCGACCTCGATCGCGCGCGGCTCGTAGGCGGCGAGCGCCGCGAGGGCGGTTGCGAGGGCGTGGATGGCGTTCTCGCCCATCCAGGCGCGGGCCGAATGCGCGCGACGCCCGGTCGCCCGCAGCTCGACGCGCATCGTGCCGTTGCAGCCGCCTTCGACGACGGCGTTCGACGGCTCGCCGAGAATCGCGAAGTCGGCCGCGAGCAGCTCGGGCCGCGTGCGCGCGAGCCGGCCGAGGCCGTTGAGGCTCGCCTCGACCTCCTCGTGGTCGTACCAGACCCACGTCACGTCGTAGGCGGGCGCCTCGAGTGCGACCGCGAGCGCGAGCATGACCGCGCAGCCGCCTTTCATGTCGACCGTGCCGCGGCCGTGCAGCGTGCCGGTGAGGGCGTCGCCCTCGAGGCGGCTGGGCAGGTTGTCGTTGACTGGCACCGTATCGATGTGGCCCGCGATCACGACCCGCTGCGCCCGGCCGAGGCGCGTGCGGGCGACGATCGCGTCGCCGTCGCGCAGCACCTCGAGGTGCGGGGCGTGGATGCTCAGCGCGCGCTCGATCGCGTCGGCGAGCATCCGCTCATCGCCTGAGACGCTCGCGATGTCGACCATCGCCGCCGTCAGCGCCACGACGCCCTCGTGAACCGGCAGCTCGGCGGGCGCTGCGGTCGGCGCTACGGTCTGCTCGGTCACGACTCCAGGGTAATGCGGCGCCGGTAGCCTGGAGGCATGTCGAGCCCCGCCGCCCCGTCCGCCCGCGAGACCCCCGTCGCCACCGATTCCGAGCGCGCCACGCGCCACGCCTGGGGCTATGGCCTCGTCACGTTGCGCATCGCCGACGGCGCCGAGCTCGACACCTGGTATCCGCACCCCGCCCTGGGCACGCTGCCGCACGGGCGCGACCCGTACATCGTGCCCGCCGAGATCGAGCACCTGCAGGGCGAGGACGCGCGGCGGGGCGTGCGCCGCGAGGCCCGCACGATCTCGATCGACCTCGATGCGCCGCCGGCATCCACCCCCGATGCCTACCTGCGCCTACACCTGCTGAGCCACCGCCTCGTCGCGCCCAACACGCTGAACCTTGACGGCGTGTTCGGCCACCTGCCGATCGTCATGTGGACGACCGCCGGACCCATGCACCCCGACGACTTCGACGCGCGCCGCCCCGCGCTGCAGCAGGCGGGCATCTCGGCGCTCGGCATCGACAAGTTCCCGCGCCTGCTCGACTACGTCACGCCGCCGCGCGTGCGCATCGCCGACGCCTCGCGCGTGCGCCTCGGCGCCTACGTCTCGCCCGGCACGACCGTCATGCACGAGGGCTTCATCAACTTCAACGCCGGCACGCTCGGCGCGTCGATGGTCGAGGGCCGCATCAGCCAGGGCGTCGTGGTCGGCGACGGCAGCGACATCGGCGGCGGCGCCTCGATCATGGGCACGCTCTCGGGCGGCGGCACGCATCGCATCGCGATCGGCGAACGCGCGCTGCTCGGCGCCAACAGCGGCATCGGCATCTCGATCGGCGACGACTCGGTCGTCGAGGCGGGCCTCTACGTGACGGCCGGCCAAAAGGTCGTCGTCGTCGACGGCACCGTCGGCGCCGACGGGCAGCCGCGCACCGTCAAGGCCGCTGAGCTCTCGGGCGCGCCGGGGCTGCTGTTCCGCCGCAGCTCGCTCACGGGCGCCGTCGAGGTGCTGCCCCGCACGGGCGCGGGCGTGCAGCTCAACGAGGCCCTGCACGCGTAGGCCGAGCCGGTTCGGGATGCTCGGCGCGAGCATCCCGCGTCGGCGACGGCCCCGGGGCCGGGTCGGCTAGCGCTGCGGCCAGTCGCGCGCGCCCGAACCCGTGTAGAGCTGCTGCGGACGCCCGATCTTCGTCTGGGGGTCGTCGTTCATCTCGCGCCAGTGGGCGATCCAGCCCGGCAGGCGGCCGATGGCGAAGAGCACCGTGAACATGCGCGTCGGGAAGCCCATGGCCTTGTAGATGACACCCGTGTAGAAGTCGACGTTCGGGTAGAGCTTGCGCTCGATGAAGTAATCGTCGGCGAGCGCGATGGCCTCGAGCTCGCGCGCGATCTGCAGCAGCGGGTCGGAGACGCCGAGGTCGGCGAGCACCGCATCCACGCTCTCCTTGACCAACTTGGCGCGCGGGTCGTAGCTCTTGTAGACCCGGTGGCCGAAGCCCATGAGCTTGATGCCGTCTTCCTTGTTCTTGACCCGCTCGACGAAGCGCTCGACGCTCTCGCCGGAATCGCGGATGCGCGCGAGCATGTCGAGCACAGCCTCGTTGGCGCCGCCGTGCAGCGGACCCGAGAGGGCGTTGATGCCCGCCGAGATCGAGGCGAAGAGGTTCGCGCCCGTCGAACCGACGAGACGGACGGTCGAGGTCGACGCGTTCTGCTCGTGGTCTTCGTGCAGGATCAGCAGGCGGTCGAGCGCCTTCACGAGCACGGGGTTCACCGCGTAGGGCTCGGCCATGATGCCGAAGTTGAGGCGCAAGAAGTTCTCGACGAAGCCGAGCGAGTTGTCGGGGTACAGGAAGGCCTGCCCGATCGCCTTCTTGTGGGCGTAGGCGGCGATGACCGGCAGCTTGGCGAGCAGGCGGATGGTCGAGATCTCGACCTGCTCGGGGTCGTGCGGGTCGAGCGAGTCGCCGTAGTAGGTCGACAGGGCGCTCACGGCGCTCGAGAGCACCGACATGGGGTGCGCCTGGTGCGGCAGCGAGTCGAAGAAACGCTTGAGGTCTTCGTGCAGAAGGGTGTGGCGGCGCACGCGCGAGTCGAAGTCGGCGAGCTCGCTCGGCGTCGGCAGCTCGCCGTAGATGAGCAGCCAGGCCACCTCGAGGAACGTCGAGTTGGCGGCGACGTCGTCGATCGCGTAGCCGCGGTAGCGCAGGATGCCCTGCTCACCGTCGATGTAGGTGATCGCGCTCTTCGTCGACGCGGTGTTGACGAAGCCGTAGTCGAGCGCGGTGAGCCCGGTCTGGCGCGTGAGCGACGAGAGGTCGATGCTCGCGGCACCCGCGACACTCGGCAGGATCGGGAACTCGGCCGTGCCGCCCGGGAACTGCAGCGTCGCCTTCTGGCCCGTGCCGGTCGATGCGCCGTTGGTCGGTACGCCGTCGTTCAGTGCGCCGTCGCTCACTGCGCCTCCTCGCGGGATGTGATCGGGGTGTGATCGGTCTGTGGGGGCGGGGTCCCGAGAACGAGCCATGGTGGTGGTGGCGGCTCGGGAGTGACCCGCTTACAGCCTATGCGCAAAGGCGCACCAGTCACGCACCGCCCAACAGGGGGGCTCAGGCCTTGGAGAGATGCGCCAAACGCGCGGCGGCGGCGGCGTTGCGCTCGTCGGTCGCCGTGAGCGCGAGCCGCACGTGCTGCGAGGCCTCGCCCTCGTAGAACGTGCCGGGTGCGGCGAGGATGCCGTGCTCGGCGAGCAGCGCGATCGTCGCGAGCGCCGGCTCGCCGCGCGTGCACCACAGGTAGAGGCCCGCTTCCGAGTGGTCGACGCGGAAACCCGCACCCTCGAGGGCGGGGGCGAGCACGGCCCGCCGCCCGCGGTAGCGCTCACGCTGCTCGGCGACGTGCGCCTCGTCGCCGAGGGCCGCGACCATGGCCGCCTGCACGGGCGCGGGCGGGATGAGCCCGGCGTGCTTGCGCACCTCGAGCACCTGCCGCACGATCGCCTCGTCGCCCGCGAGGAACGCGGCGCGGTAGCCCGCGAGATTCGACTGCTTGCTGAGCGAGTACACGCTCAGCAGGCCCGTGCGGTCGCCGTCGGTGACGCGGGGGTCGAGGATGCTCGGCACGCGCTCGGCAGCGGCCCACTCCTCCGCGCCCGACCCTTCCGCGCCCGACCCTGCCCCGGCTGTCGCACCCCAGGCCTCGGGCCGCCAGCCCAGCTCGGCATAGCACTCGTCGTTGACGAGCACGGCCCCGAGCTCGCGGGCGCGCGCGACCGCGGCGCGCAGCGCGGGCACGCCGAGCACGGCTCCCGTCGGGTTGCCCGGACTGTTGAGCCAGACCAGGCGGGTGGATGCGGGCCACTCGGCGGGGTCGTCGGTCGCGAGGCCGGACGCGCGGGCGAGCACGGATCCGACGGCGTAGGTCGGGTAGGCCGTGCGCGGATAGACGACGGTGTCGCCCGGACCGAGGCCGAGCAGCAGCGGCAGGAGGCCGACGAGCTCTTTGCTGCCGATCGTCGGGAGCACGGCATCCGGAACCAGCCCCGTCACGCCACGGCGGCGGGCGTACCAGTCGACGATCGCGTCGCGCAGGGCGGGCGTGCCCATCGTCTGCGGGTAGGCGTGCGCATCGGTCGCGGCCACGAGGGCGTCGCGCACGACCGCGGGCGTGGCGTCGACGGGCGAGCCGACCGAGAGGTCGACGATGCCGTCGGCGTGCTCACGCGCTCGGGCGGCGTACGGTGCGAGCGAGTCCCAGGGGAAGTCGGGTAAAGCGATACCCACGATGGTGCGGCTACGCCTGCGGCGGAACCGCGGCGACGATCGGGTGGTCGCCGGGCAGCACGCCGACCTTGGCGGCTCCGCCGGGCGAACCGATCTCGCTGAAGAACTCGACGTTCGCGGTGTAGTAGTCCGCCCACTGCTCGGGCACGTCGTCTTCGTAGTAGATCGCCTCGACGGGGCACACGGGCTCGCACGCACCGCAGTCGACGCACTCGTCGGGGTGGATGTAGAGCATCCGGTCGCCCTCGTAGATGCAGTCGACGGGGCACTCGTCGATGCAGGCGCGGTCTTTGACGTCGACGCAGGGCAGGGCGATCACGTAGGTCACGGCAGTGGTCGTTCCTTCACTTCGGGATGCGCTGTCGAGGTGGCAGTCGCGGACCCCTCCATCGTATCGGCACGCGACTGGGGAGCCCGCTGGATGTGCGGCCAGGCGAGCGCGAGGAACGCGATCGCCGTGATGCCGACCAGCCAGGCATAGCCGACCGTGTTGGCGGGCACGAGCACCGAACCGCCCGTCGCCGTCGCGAGTAGAGCGCTGACGCCGCCGACACCCAGGGCACCCGCCGCCGCAGGGGTGCGCACGCCGCCCCAGGCCCGCAGGCCGACGATGTAGAGGGCGACCGTGATGAGCGCGATCCCCACCCCGATGGGCGGCAGCGACTGGTGCGCGAAAGTGCCGATGAGCCCGAGCACGACGCCGCCGCCGAGGCACAGCGCGGCGACGCCCGCGCGCTCGAGCGCGCTCATGCGAGCGAAGTCGGGATCGATGGCGAGCACGGGTGATCGACCGTCGTGATCAGGCGTCGAGCCGCAGCATCCACCCGTGCGGGTCGGGGCGGCGGCCGTACTGGATGTCGGTGAGCTCGGCACGCAGCGACATCGTCAGCTCGCCCGCCTCGGCGTCGGCGCTGCCGATCTCGAAGTCGGCGGCCTTGATGAGCGCGATTGGCGTGACGACCGCGGCGGTGCCGCACGCGAACGCCTCGACGATGTCACCGGATGCCGCGCCCTCGCGCCACTCGTCGATGCTGACACGGCGCCGCTCGACGGTGTGGCCGCGGTCTTCGGCGAGCTGCAGGATCGAGTCGCGCGTGATGCCCTCGAGGATCGAGTCGCTCTGCGGCGTCACGAGCGTGCCGTCTTTGTAGACGAGCACGATGTTCATGCCGCCGAGCTCCTCGAGCCACTTCCCCTCGACCGAGTCGAGGAACAGCACCTGGGCGCAGCCGTGCTCCGCCGCCTCCGCCTGTGCGACGAGCGAGGCCGCGTAGTTGCCGCCCGTCTTCGCGGCGCCCGTGCCGCCCTTGCCGGCGCGCGAATACTGGGTCGAGAGCCAGATCGACACGGGCTTCACGCCGCCGTGGAAGTAGGCGCCGGCGGGCGAGGCGATGACGTAGAACGCCACCTTGTGGGCGGGGCGCACGCCGAGGAAGGCCTCCTTGGCGAACATGAAGGGCCGCAGGTACAGGCTCGTCTCGGGTGCGCTCGGCACCCAGTCGCCGTCGATCGCGATGAGCTGCCGCAGCGCCTCGATGAAGTACTGCTCGGGCAGCTCGGGCAGGGCGAGGCGCTTCGCCGAGCGCTGCAGGCGACGCGCGTTCGCGTCGGGGCGGAACGACCAGATCGATCCGTCGGCGTGGCGGTAGGCCTTGAGTCCTTCGAAGATCTCCTGCCCGTAGTGCAGCACCGAGGCGGCCGGGTCGAGCGCGATGGGGCCGTAGGGCTGCACGCGCGGGCGGTGCCAGCCGCCCATCTCGCTCCAGCAGATGTCGACCATGTGGTCGGTGAAATGCTTGCCGAAACCCGGGTCGGCGAGGATCGCCGCGCGCTCGTCGACGGGTCGCGCGGTCTCGTTGGGGGTCACGGCCCACGTGAGCTCGCGGGTGGCCATCGGCAGCAGGTTCGTCATGGGGATCCTCGAGGGTCGCCGGCGCCCGAAGGCCCCGGAAGAGCGTGGATACAGCGTACTCTGCGGGGGCTCGCGCGGCCGGGCGGCAGGGACGCCCGAGGAGTAACGCAGCCGGGCGGCAGGGACGCCCGAGAGGTCAACGCGGCCGGGCGGCGGGGACGCCCGAGGGGTCACCGCAGCCGGGCGACGATGGCGTCTCCGACCTCGCTCGTGCGGCGGGGTGACTGGCCCCGCTCGGCGAGGTCGGCGAGCACCGCGGTGCGCACGCGCGCCGCGGCATCCGGAAGCCCCTGCTGCTCGAGCAGGATCGCGACCGACAGGATCGCGGCGGTCGGATCGGCCTTCTGCTGGCCCGCGATGTCGGGGGCGGAGCCGTGCACGGGCTCGACCATGCTCGGGAACGCGCCGTCGGGGTTGAGGTTGCCCGAGGCCGCGAGCCCGATGCCGCCGCCGATCGCCGCCGCGAGGTCGGTGAGAATGTCGCCGAACAGGTTGTCGGTGACGATCACGTCGAAGCGCGACGGGTCGGTCGCGAGGAAGATCGTCGCGGCGTCGACGTGCAGGTAGTCGACGGCGACGGAGGCGAACTCGGGCGCCACGCGGTCGACGGTGCTCTGCCACAGCGCGCCAGCGTGCACGAGCACGTTGGTCTTGTGCACGAGCGTGAGCTTCTGGCGGCGCGCGGCGGCCTGAGCGAAGGCGAAGCGCACGACGCGCTCGACGCCGTACGCCGTGTTGATCGACACCTCGGTCGCGACCTCGTGCGGGGTGCCCTGGCGGAATCGGCCGCCGTTGCCGACGTAGGGGCCTTCGGTTCCTTCGCGCACGACGACGAAGTCGACCGCGCCCGGGTCGCGCAGCGGCGACGCGATGCCGGGGGCGAGCAGCGTCGGCCGCAGGTTGACGTAGTGGTCGAAGGCGAAGCGCAGCTTGAGCAGCAGCCCGCGCTCGATGATGCCGCCCGCGAGGCGGGGGTCGCGCGGGTCGCCACCGACCGCGCCGAACAGGATCGCGTCATGGCGCGCGAGGGCGGCGAGGGTGTCGTCGGAGAGAATCTCGCCCGTCGCGAGGTAGTGCTCGGCACCGAGCGCGTACGCCGTCTCGGTCAGGGCGACGTCGTCGCCGACGGCCGCGCGCAGGGCCTTGAGCGCCTCGGCGGTGACTTCGGGACCGATGCCGTCGCCGCCGATGACGGCGAGGTCGAGCGTTCGCTTCACAGTTCTCTCCCCGGTGTGCACATGCCGCCGGAAAGCTCGGCGGACGACAGTGCTTCCAGGCTAGTGGGGATGTCAGAGCCGCTTGTCAAGGGGGTGCGCGCCTGCACGGCCGACCCATAGAGTCCTCACCGAATCGAAAGGAGCTCCCACAATGAGCATTGGATTCGGAATCTTCCTCTTCGCCGTCGGCGCCATCCTGGCCTTCGCGGTGAACGTCACGCTCGACTGGATCGCGCTGTCGACCGTGGGGTATATCCTCATGGCCGCCGGTGTCGTGATGATCCTCATGGGCGCCGTGCTGATGGCGCGCAAGCGCTCGTCGGTCACGACGCAGCACACGCATGTCGACCCCGCGAGCGGCGAGGCCGTCACGCGCCGCGAGTCGATCGCCTCCGACCCGGTCGACGACCGCGTCTAGACCGGTCACGACCGGTCACGACCACGAAGAGCGCCCGTCGACGACGGGCGCTCTTCTGCGTGCGGGTGCCGACCGCTCGACGGACTCCTGCGCGACGGGCTCCTGCTCGACGGGCTACTGCTCGACGATCGTGATCTCCCGCATGACGGTCGCGTCGATCGCCGTGCGCACGCGCTCAAGCAGTTCATCGGGCACGCGCGAGTCGACCGTGAGCACGCTCAGCGCCTGGCCGCCGGCCGTGCGCCGAGCGATCTGCATGCCGGCGATGTTGATCGAGGCCTCGCCGAACTCCTTGCCGTAGATCGCCACGATGCCGGGCCGGTCGGTGTAGATCATGACGATGAAGTGCTGCGCCATCGGCACCTCGACGTCGTACCCGTTGATCTCGACGATCTTCTCGACCTGCTTGGCGCCGACGAGCGTGCCGCTCACCGAGAGCTGCGTGCCGTCGCTCAGCGAGCCGCGGATGGTCAGCAGGTTGCGGTACTCCTCGCTCGTTGCCTCGGTGAGCAGGCGCACGGCCACGCCGCGCTGCTCGGCGAGCAACGGTGCGTTGACGTAGCTGACCTGCTCGCTCGAGATGCGGCTGAAGATGCCCTTGAGCGCGGCGAGCTTGAGCACGTTGACGTCATGCGCGACGATCTCGCCGCGCACCTCGACGTCGATGCTCGCGAACGAGGCGTCGGCGAGAGCCGCGAACACCTGGCCGAGCTTCTCCATGAGCGGGATGCCCGGCCGCACGGTCGGGTCGATGACGCCGCCCGCCACGTTGACGGCGTCGGGCACGAGCTCGCCGTCGAGCGCGAGGCGCACCGACTTGGCGACCGAGACGCCCGCTTTCTCCTGGGCCTCATCCGTCGAGGCGCCGAGGTGCGGCGTGAGCTGGATGGTGGGCAGGTCGAGCAGGGGCGAGCCGACGGGCGGCTCGTGCACGAACACGTCGAGGCCGGCGCCGGCGATCTGGCCGGTGGCGAGCGCCTCCCGGAGGGCATCCTCGTCGATGATGCCGCCGCGGCTCGCGTTGACGATGCGCAGGGTCGGCTTCGCCATCGCGAACTGCGCCGCGCCGATGAGGTTCGTCGTCTCGGGCGTCTTGGGAATGTGGATCGTGATGAAGTCGCTGCGCTGCATGAGCTCGTCGAGCGTCACGAGCGTCACGCCGAGCTGCTGCGCGCGCGCGGGCGGCACGTAGGGGTCGTAGGCGATGAGCTCGACGCCGAACGCGGCGAGGCGCTGGGCGACGAGGACGCCGATGCGGCCGAGGCCGACGACGCCCACCGTCTTCTCGTAGAGCTCGACGCCCGTGAACTTCGAGCGCTTCCACTCGCCCGCCTTCATCGAGGCGTTCGCGTCGGGCACGTGGCGCGCGAGCGAGAGCAGGTGCGCGATCGCGAGTTCGGCGGCGCTGATGACGTTGCTCGTCGGAGCGTTGACGACCATGACACCCGCAGTCGTCGCGGCGGGAACGTCGACGTTGTCGAGACCCACGCCCGCGCGCGCGATGACCTTGAGCGCGGTTCCCGCGGCGATGGCCTCCGCATCCATCTGCGTGGCCGACCGGATGAGCACCGCCGAGGCGTCGGCGAGCGCGGCGAGCAGTGCCGCACGATCGGTGCCGTCGACCTGGCGGATGTCGAAGTCGGGCCCGAGGGCGTCGACGGTGGCGGGGCTGAGTTCTTCGGCGATGAGCACGACCGGCTTGGGCACGGGGTGAGGTCCTTACGCAGAGAGGTACCGACAAGAGGTGCGGTGGTATGCGGTGGCCTACGCCAGTGGGGGCGACCGGTGCTCACAGGGTATCGCAGGGCGTGCGGGCAGAATGGCGGCCATGGTGCTGATGGCGGCGACGGATGCGGGGCTCGCGCCCATCGACCTCGCCCGTGTGATCACGGCCATCGTCTTCCTCGGCATCGGCGTCACCCACTTCGTGCCGCCCATCGTGCGGGGCATGGCGGCGATGGTGCCCGCGGTGTTCCACGGTCGGCCCTTCTCACCGGTGGCCTGGGTCTGGGTGACGGGCGTCGCCGAGATCGCGGGCGGGCTCGGACTGCTGTGGGAGCCGACGCGCGCCGCCGCGGGCATCGCGCTCGCGGTGTTCCTCGTGTGCGTCTTTCCCGCGAACGCCTACGCGGCCCGGCACCGGGATCGCTTCGGCGCGATCGCCGTGCCGTTCTGGCCACGACTGGCGATGCAGGTGCTGCTCATCGCCCTCGTGCTGTGGGTGGGGTTGGGCTGAGCGGCCTCAGAGCAGGATCGAGCCCGTCGCGAGCGCGATGAGCGACAGCCGCACGGTCGCCGTCGCCGCGAGGGCGACGATGAGCACGAGCGTGAATCGCGTGACCGTCTGACGCCGGGCGACGACGACCGCGACAGCGTAGAAGACGATCGGCAGCACGACGCCCACCCACAGCGGCACCCACGGCACCGCGGACGGATCGGCGCCCAGCTGGGCGTAGAGCGCGGGCAGGCCGATGAGCGAGCTGACCCCGTCGAACACGAACCACCCGGCGATGATCGACATCAGCGCGGCGACGCCGACGTGCGCGCGCGTCACGCGAGCACCCCCAGCACGACGGGCCACGGCACGAGCACGAGCGTGCCGAGCGCGAGCCAGCCGATGCGGTGCACCGCGCGACCGTCCCGCGTCAGCGCCACGACCGCCGCGAACCACAGGGCGCTCGCGATGATGGCGAGGAACTCGCTGAACTGGTAGAGCACCTCGAGCAGCACGGTCGGGCCGCTCAATGGCACGAGGCCGATGCCGATGATCCAGCCCACCGACCAGGCCAGGTAGACCACGGCGAAGAGGGCCGTGAGCAGGCGCAGACCTGCGGCGGGGCGCTCGGGGGCGGCGGGCTCGGTGGCGGCATCCGGCGCCCCGTCGGTCGCGGATGCGGCACCCGCCTCGTCGTCGTCGCCCGCCTCGGCAGCCGCGAGCGCGGCGATCGCGGCGTCGGATTCGACGTGGCTGGCATCGTCGAACTCATCCCACCGCAGCGCGGCGTCGTCGTCGGGCGCGGAAGGACGGGGCATGCTCCGAGCCTAGCGAGCGCCGCCTTGGCGGGCGCTCGGCGCGGAGGGCTCAGACGCGCGGCACCCCGAGCAGCGGCCCGCGGGACTGCGACTCGAGCGGCTCGGCCTCGGGGGCGGTGAGGGTGAGACCGGTCATCCCGAGTGCCTTCTCGTACTGCAGCGTCACGGGCACGGCGAACTCGTCGTCGGCGACGCCGTACCGGCCTTCAGCGCCGAGGGCGACGATGTTCCACGGCCGACCGTTCGACGGGCGGCTTTCGGCACCGTTCTCGAGCACGAACTGCAGGTAGTCGTAGGCGGTCGAGACGGTCGCGTCGAGCCGGGGCGAGTACGTGTCGACGAGCAGCTGACCGGCGGCGAGATCCCACTGCAGCAGGCGCAGGAAGCCCGTGGCGCGTTCGCCCGAGTCGGTGCGGAACTCCTGATAGTCGGCGAGCAGTTCGACGACGGTGTGCCCCTCGATGCCTCCGGCGTCGGGCGTGACGATCGCCCCGAGACCGTGGTAGTGCCCGGCGAGCACCGCGACGACGTTGCGGTTCGGTGCGACCACGCGCTCCCACAGCTCGTCGGCGCGGCTGAGCCAGCGGTTGTCCGTCGCGCGCCGCGCAGGATCCCATCGCGTGAGCGGCGTCAGATGCTCGTGCGTCGCGATGACGACGTTGTGGTCGGGATGCTGCTGCACGATGTGCTCGGCCCACGCGAGCTCGCGTTCGCCGTAGCCGTATCCGATCGACAGCACGAGCACGGGCGCCGGGCCGGCCTGCACGATCGTGTAGCTCGAGGTCGCGTCGTCCGGCGCGATCGGTGCGACGAAGCCGGGGGCATCGGCGTAGCGCTCGGGCCCGAAGCACTCGTTGTACAGCGCCGCGTCGATGCCGCGCTTGGTGTCGTGGTTGCCGGGCAGCACGGTCGTGACGAGCCCCGCCTCCTCGAGCACTGCTTGCGCCGTGGATGCTCGCGCGAACTCGATCCGCGCCCGAGCATCCGACTGGTCGGGGTCGACCCAGCTCTGCACGAGGTCGCCCGTGTGCACGACAGCCGCGAGACCGTGCCGCTGCCCGAGCTCGACGATCCACCGCGTCATGCGCTCGTACTCCTCGGGATACCCCTCGCTCAAGTACTGGGTATCGGTGAGGTGCACGATCGACGCATCGATGTCGTCGAGGCGCTCGAACTCGGCGTCGGGCTCGAGATCGGCCGTGGCGCGCGGCGCCGGCAGCACCTGCACGAGCACCGCCTCGGTGGTCTCGGCTGTGCCGGTCACGGTCACGACCCCCTGCGGGTCGGCGACGGCCTCGCCGACGAGGGACCACTGCCGCGCCGACGGGTTCCAGGCCGAGAGCGCAACGCGGTGGCGGGGGCTCACGGTGCCGGTCCACGCGACGGCGCCCTGGAGGGGGGCCGCGAGCTCGAGGCGCAGGGCGGGGTACTCGTGGCCCCCGGCCGTCGTGGCCGGGAGGGGGCTCGCCGCGTCGATGGCGACCTCGCGTTCGCTCGCGAGCTCCCACGCGACAGCAGGGTCCGGCCCCGTGGTGCCTGCGACGACGCGGGCGAGCGCGGGGCCGCTGGCGCTCAGCGGTTCGCCGCCGGGGGTGTCGACCCCGGCCACCGTCGCGGCATCGAGCGGAGCATCGGTGACCCGCGCGGCCTCTCCGGCGGGGCGCCGTCGCGGTTCATCGAGCGCCGCCGCGCGCGCCACGGCCGACTCGGGCACGCCCGGGCTCGCCGCGGCCGTCACGAAGTCGACGAGATCCACTCCCGACCGCCCCACGCGGTGGTACGTCTCGCCTCGCAGCCGGTCAGGCTGGAAGGTCACGAGCGACACGGCGTTCGTGCACGGCGAGGGCGGCTCGACACTCTCGTCCATCTCGTTCACGTGGTAGGCGCCGACCCGGTCGGCGACGCCGCCCTCGTCGGTCTCGACGAGCACGCCTGCGCCGAGGAAGTCGAGGGGGCGCGCGTACCGCAGTTCCGCATCCGTCGGCGTGCCCTCGGCGGCGATCACGATCGACGCGCCCGGTGCCAGCTCGGTGCCGGAGGCGAGCTCGGCGAGCGGCTCGGCGCGACGCATTCCGTCGCGATCGCAGGCCCACACGCGCCAGCCGCCCACCTCGACGGCACGGTCGGATCGGTTCGTGAGCTCGACGAAGTTGTGCGGGCGCGTGATGGCCCGAACGTCGAGCGGGTCGGTCGCGAGTTCCGAGATGACGACGCCGGTGTCGAGCACGCGCTCGGCGCGAAGCGACTGCTCGGCTCGCGCATTTGCGGCGCCGGGAGTGCGGGGGGCGACGATCCAGCCCCCGCCGTCGGGCAGCCGTTGGTGGCTCTCGTTGCGCACCGCATCGAGCGTCGCCGGCAGCTTCTCGGGGCCCGACTGGCACGCGCTGTCGCGCTGATGCGCCGAGGCGACCTCGTCGACCACCGCACCCGCAGCATCCCGCACCTGCAACCCGTAGGCCGCGTCGGCGAGCGAGGTGGCCATGACAGCGTCGGCATCGCGGATGCTCGACGCGGGCCCGACGACCACGAGCCGCTCGCCCGGGGCGAGCACGTCGCCGGCATCGAACTGCGCCTGGGGTGCGGCCATCGCGCGCTCGCCCGCGGCCGTGCACCGCACGAGGGCCCAGCCGTCGAGCGAGACGGCCTCCGCGCCGTCGTTGCGCAGCTCGACGAGGTCGTCGCCGCTGCCGCCCGACCCGAAGGGCGCGACCTCGGCGATCACGACGCCACTCGTCGACGGAGCATCCAGTCGACCCGCGCGGTTCGCGGAACCGGGAGTGGCGGGGGCGATGACGAAGCGGCCGTCGTCGGTGGCGGTGGCGCCGAGTCGCTGGTAGCTCTCTCCGGCAGCGGAATCGACGATGTCGGGGAGCGAGCCGCTCGGGTCGCACTCACTGCGCATCATCCACGGGGTCGTCGGGTAGACGGCGACCGAGTCGGCCACGCGCTGCTCGGGGTCTTCGAGCACGTAGCCGTAGCCGCCCGCGCCGAAGGGCGCGCTCATGACGTCGTCGGGCGTGGCGCCCGCGGGCCGCTCGCCCGCGCGGGCGATCAGGTAGTGCTGGCCGGGCGCGAGCACGACGCCCGAGAACTCGGAGTCGGGAGCGCCGCGCTTCGAGCGCAGGCCCTCCTCCGAGCAGCGGTAAAGGTTCCAGCCCGTGAGGTCGACGGGACCGGACGAGACGTTGCGCAGTTCGACGTAGCTCGCGTCAGGTC
Organism: Microcella humidisoli; assembly: GCF_024362325.1. Classification (NCBI taxonomy): domain Bacteria; kingdom Bacillati; phylum Actinomycetota; class Actinomycetes; order Micrococcales; family Microbacteriaceae; genus Microcella; species Microcella humidisoli. Next base: position 1,743,960 of record NZ_CP101497.1, on the reverse strand, counting down.
GGTCGCCCCATCCCGGAGCGATCTCGCTGATGATGACGGGGTGGTCATCGCGCCGCACGTGCGAGCCGCTGCTGCCCCCTTCGGGCTGCGCCGACGCCGGCATCGGTGCGAGCACGACGCCGGTCACGGCGAGCGCGATGGTCGCCGCGAGCAGCGGACGGAACCAGAGGCGGAGCGGAGTGCGCTCGATCGTCGCGGTCACGATGGCCACGGTGTCGCTCGCAGGTGAACGGACACCCCCCTCTACGGGTGTGTCGCGTGAACGACCGGGGTGCCGCACACGGCACGAGGCCGCGACCCCGGGTTGCGGGGGTCGCGGCCTCGTGGATTCCTCGGCGGATGGCCGAGGAGCTCAGCGACTAGCGCGCGGCGCTGCCGTCGACGTAGTCCGAGTCCTGCTGCTTCCACGCGAAGAGGGCGCGCAGCTTGCGGCCGGTCTCCTCGATCGGGTGCTGCTCGCCCTTGCGGCGCAGCTCCATGAACTCGACCGCTCCCGCATCCTGATCGTCGATGAAGCGCTTGGCGAACGCACCCGACTGGATGTCGGCGAGGACAGCCTTCATGTTCTCCTTCACCGAGGCGTCGAGCACGCGCGGGCCCGAAACGTAGTCGCCGTACTCGGCGGTGTCGCTGACGCTCCAGCGCTGCTTGGCGATGCCGCCCTCCCACATGAGGTCGACGATGAGCTTGAGCTCGTGCAGCACCTCGAAGTAGGCGATCTCGGGCTGGTAGCCGGCCTCGGTGAGCACCTCGAAGCCGTACTGCACGAGCTGCGAGGTACCGCCGCAGAGCACGGCCTGCTCGCCGAACAGGTCGGTCTCGGTCTCTTCGGTGAACGTGGTCTTGATGACGCCCGCGCGCGTGCCGCCGATGGCCTTGGCGTACGACAGCGCGAGATCCCAGGCGTGACCGGTCGCGTCGCGCTCGACGGCGATGATGTCGGGGATACCGCGACCGGCGACGAACTCGCGGCGCACCGTGTGGCCCGGGGCCTTGGGTGCGACGAGGATGACATCGACGCCCTCGGGGGCGTCGATGTACCCGAAGCGGATGTTGAAGCCGTGCGCGAAGGCGAGCGTCTTGCCCGGCTGCAGCGCATCCTTGATGCTCTCGCTGTAGATCGACCGCTGGTGCTGGTCGGGCGCGAGGATCATGATGACGTCGGCCCAGGCGGCCGCGTCGGCGACGGTCATGACGCTGAAGCCGTCGTCGCCCGCCTTCTGGATCGACTTCGAGCCGGCCTTGAGGGCGATGGCAACCTCGACGCCGCTGTCGCGCAGGTTCTGGGCGTGGGCGTGGCCCTGCGAGCCGTAGCCGACGATGGCGACCTTCTTGCTCTGGATGAGCGCGATGTCGGCGTCTTTGTCGTAGTAGATCTCGGTCACGATCGGGGTTCTCCTTGTTCGGTGGGGTGGTGTCGTTCGTGGGGCGGTGTCAGTTCTTGAGCACGCGCTCGCTGATGCTCTTCGAGCCGCGGCCGATCGCGAGCAGGCCCGACTGCGCGATCTCCTTGATGCCGTAGGGCTCGAGCACGCGCAGCAGCGCCTCGACCTTGGCCGTGTCACCCGTCACCTCGATGACGAGCGAGTCGGTGGCGACATCGACCACGCGCGCGCGGAAGAGGTTGGCCGCCTCGAGAATCTGCGAGCGGGTCGAGTTGTCGACGCGCACCTTGACGAGCATGTGCTCGCGCTGCACCGAGCTCGAGGGGTCGAGCTCGACGATCTTGAGCACGTTGATGAGCTTGTTGAGCTGCTTGGTGATCTGCTCGAGGGGCAGGCCCTCGACCTCGACCACGACGGTGATGCGCGAGAGCCCCTCGACCTCGGTCGTGCCGACCGCGAGCGAGCGGATGTTGAAACCGCGCCGGGCGAACAGGCCCGCAACACGGGTGAGCAGACCGGGCTTGTCCTCGACGAGGAGGGAGAGCACGTGGTAGGTCATGGCGGCTTACTCCTCGTACCAGTCGGGGGCGTGATCGCGGGCGTACTGCACCGACGAGTTGCCGACGCCCTGCGGCACCATCGGCCACACCATGGCGTCGCGGCTCACGATGAAGTCGATGACGACGGGGCGGTCGTTCGTCTCCATCGCCAGTCGGATGGCCGGCTCGACCTCTTCCGGCTTCGTCACGCGGATGCCGAGCGCGCCATAGGCGTCGGCCATCTTGACGAAGTCGGGCACCATGCGCGTCTGCTCACCGGCGCTCTTCGACCCGGTCTCGAGGTCGGTGAACGAGTGACGGCCGTCGTAGAACAGCGTCTGCCACTGCCGCACCATGCCGAGCGACGAGTTGTTGATGATCGCGACCTTGATGGGGATGTTGTTGATCGTGCAGGTGGCCAGCTCTTGGTTGGTCATCTGGAAGCAGCCGTCGCCGTCGATCGCCCACACGAGCCGATCGGGCTGCGCGACCTTGGCGCCCATGGCCGCCGGGACGGCGTAGCCCATGGTGCCGGCGCCGCCCGAGTTGAGCCACGCGCCGGGGCGCTCGTACTTGATGAACTGCGCGGCCCACATCTGGTGCTGGCCGACGCCCGCGGCGTAGACGGCTTCGGGCCCCGAGAGCTTGCCGATGGCCTCGATGACCGCCTGCGGAGCGAGCAGCCCGTCGTCGGGGTCGTCGACGTAGCCGAGCGGGTACTGCGACCGCAGGGTCTCCAGTCGCTTCCACCAGTCGACGATGTCGGGGGTCGACTGCGCAGCAGCGGCCTCGAAGGCGGGAAGGAGGTCGAGCAGCACCTCGCGGGCATCCCCCACGATCGGAACATCGGCGTGCCGGATCTTGCCGATCTCGGCCGGGTCGATGTCGATGTGGATGACCTTCGCACCCGGCGCGAACTCGCTCACCTTGCCCGTCACGCGGTCATCGAACCGCGAGCCGATGGCGACGAGCAGGTCGCTCTCCTGCAGGGCGAGCACCGAGGGGACGGTGCCGTGCATGCCGGGCATGCCGAGGTTCTGGCGGTGCGAGTCGGGGAACGCGCCGCGGGCCATGAGCGTCGTCACGACGGGGGCGCCGGTCTTCTCGGCGAAGGCCAGCAGTTCGCGGTGGGCACCGGAGCGCACGACACCGCCGCCGACGTACAGCACGGGCTTGCGCGACTCGACGATCAGCTGCGCGGCGGCCTGGATCTGCTTGCCGTGCGCCTTGGTGACCGGGCGGTAGCCGGGCAGCTCGACCTTCGGCGGCCAGATGAACGGCGCCGACTTCTGCTGCGCGTCTTTCGTGACGTCGACGAGCACGGGGCCCGGCCGACCGGTCGTGGCGATGTGCACCGCGGCGGCGATCACGCCGGGCACGTCCTCCGGCTTGGTGACGAGGAAGGAGTGCTTCGTGATGGGCATCGTGATGCCCGTGATGTCGACCTCTTGGAACGCGTCGGTCCCCATCGAGGTCGAGAACACCTGGCCGGTGATCGCGAGCAGCGGCACCGAGTCCATGTGGGCATCCGCGATCGCGGTGACGAGGTTGGTCGCGCCAGGGCCGGAGGTGGCGATGCAGACGCCGAGTCGGCCGCTCGCCGCCGCGTAGCCCTCGGCCGCGTGGCCAGCACCCTGCTCGTGGCGCACGAGGATGTGGCGGATGGCGGTCGACGACATGAGCTCGTCGTAGAAGGGCATGATCGCGCCGCCCGGCAGTCCGAAGACGTCGGTGATGCCGAGCTTCTCGAGCGAGGCGAGGATCGCACCCGACCCGGTGAGGATCGGCGGATCACCCTTCTTCGCGGTGCCGGCGGCGGCAGGACTCGGCACGGGGGTCGATTCCGTGGTCATCGTGAGGAACTTCCTTGGGAGTCGGTGATGCGAGAGCGGGAATGTCCGCGCTGCTACCCCGTCACGGCGCCCTGCGCAGCGGAGCGCACGAGCTTCGAGTACTTGGCGAGGACGCCACGGGTGTAACGCGGAGGCAGGGGCGCCCAGTCGGTGCGGCGCGCCTCAAGCTCGTCTGCGTCGACCAGTAGGTCGAGGGAGCGAGCAGCGATATCAACCCGGATCAGATCACCATCGCGCACGAAAGCGATAGGACCAGCGTCTACCGCTTCGGGAGCTACGTGGCCGATGCACAGTCCGGTTGTGCCGCCTGAGAATCGACCGTCCGTCAAGAGTAGTACATCTTTTCCGAGCCCCGCCCCCTTGATGGCGGCGGTCACGGCGAGCATCTCGCGCATGCCGGGGCCGCCCTTGGGGCCCTCGTAGCGGATGACGACGACGTCGCCGGCCGAGATCTCGCCCGCGGTCAGCGCATCCATCGCCGCGCGCTCGCGCTCGAAGACGCGGGCCGGGCCTTCGAACACGGCGGCGTCGAATCCGGCGGTCTTGACGACCGCGCCCTCGGGCGCCATCGAGCCGTGCAGGATCGTGATGCCGCCCGTCGCGTGGATGGGGTTGTCGAGCGTGCGCAGCACCTCGCCATCGAGCGGGTCGGGGTTCAGCTCGGCGAGGTTCTCGGCCATCGTCTTGCCCGTAACGGTCATGACGTCGCCGTGCAGGAGGCCCGCGTCGAGCAGGGCCTTGAGCAGCACGGGCAGCCCGCCCTGCCGGTCGACGTCGTTCATGACGTAGTTGCCGAAAGGCTTGAGGTCGCCGATGTGCGGCACGCGGTTGCCGATGCGGTTGAAGTCGTCGAGCGTGAACGGCACCTCGGCCTCGTTCGCGATCGCGAGCAGGTGCAGCACGACGTTGGTCGAGCCGCCGAGCGCCATGGCGACCGTGACGGCGTTCTCGAGCGCCTCGCGCGTGACGATCTGGCGCGCCGTGATGCCCTTGTTCAGCAGGTTCACGACGGCCTCGCCGCTGCGGTGGGCGTACATGTCGCGGCGGCGATCATAGGATGCGGGGCTCGCCGAGCCCGGGAGGCTCAGGCCGAGCGCCTCGGCCACGGAGGCCATCGTGTTGGCGGTGTACATGCCGCCGCAGGCACCCTCCCCGGGCGCGAAGGCGCACTCGATGCGGTGGGCGTCTTCGGCCGACATCTTGCCCGCCTTGACGGCGCCGACAGCCTCGAAGCTGTCGATGATCGTGATCTCCTTCTCGGTGCCGTCACTGAGCTTGACCCAGCCCGGCGCGATCGAGCCCGCGTAGAGGAACACGCTCGCGAGGTCGAGGCGCACGGCGGCCATCAGCATGCCGGGGATCGACTTGTCGCAGCCCGCGAGGAGCACCGAGCCGTCGAGGCGCTCGGCCTGCATGACGGTCTCGACCGAGTCGGCGATGACCTCGCGGCTCACGAGCGAGAAGTGCATGCCCTCGTGGCCCATCGAGATGCCGTCGCTCACGCTCACGGTGCCGAACTGCAACGGATACCCGCCCCCGGCGTGCACGCCCTCCTTGGCCGCCTGCGCCAGACGCGCGAGCGAGAGGTTGCACGGGGTGATCTCGTTCCACGAGCTCGCAATGCCGATCTGGGCCTTATCCCAGTCGTCATCGCCCATGCCGACCGCACGCAGCATGCCGCGCGAGGTGGTGGCTTCGATTCCGTCGGTAACGACGCGGGAACGGGGCTTGTGGTCGGCCTTCGACATGGCTCGAGTCTACGACCCGGCGCCCGCACCCTTCGACGGCTGGTCGTCACCCGGGGCGCGCTCGCCGCCCGCCGCCGGCCGGGGGCCCGGGGCGCGCTCGTCGGTCCACGATCCTCCGGGCAGCTCGGCACCGCGTGCGGCGTCGACGTCGGGGGCGAGCTCGTCGACGAGCAGCGAGTCGGGGTCGAAGTCGCCGTTGCGGTAGCCCGCGCGCCCCACCATGTGCGCCGAGATCGGCGCGGTCAGCAGCTGGAACACGACGACGGGCACGAGCAGCAGCAGCACCGTGCCGCTGCGCTCGCTGAGCGCGAGCGCGACGACGACGAGGATGAGCCCGAGGATCTGCGGCTTCGTCGCGGCGTGCAGCCGCGAGAGCGGGTCGGGGAAGCGCACGAGGCCGATGGCCGCAGCGAGGGTCAGCAGGGCCGCGACGATCAGGAGGCCGGCGGCGATGATGTCGAGGATGCCGTTCCAGGGTTCAGCGTCGAGCATCGTCGTCCTCCCCCTGCACGGCGCCGTCGGGCGATCCGGTTCCCGACTCGGTGGTCGTGCGCGTGATGAAGCGTGCGACCGCGACGCTGCCGAGGATGGCCGTGGCGGCGAGCACGACCATGAGCGGGATCGACCGCGTGTGCCCCGAGATGACCATCTCGGCCCCGATGACGAGGATGAGGGTCGTGAGCATGACGTCGCTCGCGATGAGCCGGTCGATGAGCGTGGGCCCGGTGATGAGGCGCACCAGCACGATGAGCACCGCGACGGCGGCGATCGCCCCCGCGACGAGGTAGGCGATGGTCATGGCCGCACCGCCTCCCACTCGGCGCGCGAACCCCACGCACGCAGCAGGTCGCGCTCGAGGCCGAGCACGTGCGCGCGGGCCTTCTCGACGTCGGCATCGGTGCGCACCGAGAGCGAGTGCACGTAGAGCACCGTGCTCGCGCGATCGACCTCGACGACGACCGAGCCCGGCACGAGCGAGACGGCGAGCGCCGTGCCCGTGAGGATGAAGTCGGACCGCGTCGTGAGATCGACCTTCACGAGCGCGCTGCGGTGACGCGCGCGCGGCCCGATCGCGAGCAGCGCGACCTGGAACGAGGCGACGACCATCTCGGCGAGCACGCGTGCGACGAAGACGGCGAACCAGAAGGGGTTGAAGCGGCCCGAGAGCTCGACGGCCGGCAGGTAGAAGGCGCGCGTGACGATCAGCGCGACGACGATGCCCGACAGGATCGTGAGGGGCGTCATCGAGCCCCACAGCATCATCCACAGCGCCACGAGCGCGGCGAGCAGCGGCAGCTGCTGCCGCACCGTGACACGGGCGCGCGCGGCGGTGGTCGAGGGTTCGCTCACGGCAGCTCCTCCCCCGTCGTCGCGCCGGGCAGCACGAGCTCGATGTAGTCGGCCGAGCCGTCGAGGTTCTGGGCGGCCCGGTCGGCGACGCCATAGAGCGGCCCCGCGAAGACCGTCAGGGCGAGGCCCACGATGACCATGCCCGCTGTGCTGAGCGTCATGAGACGCGGGGTCGCGCGGGTCTCCGAGCGCGCTCCCTCGTCATCGGGGGCCTCTTCGACCGCGCGCAGCAGTCGAGTCTCGTCGCCCTCCACATCGCCCGCGGGCCGCCAGAACGCGAGGTTCCAGACGCGCACGAGGGCGTAGAGAGTCAGCAGCGAGACGAGCGCTCCGGCGCCGATGAGCACGTAGGCAAGCGCATCCCCCTGCACCGCCGTGGCCTGGAAGAGGCCCAGCTTGCCGATGAAGCCCGAGAACGGCGGGATGCCCCCGAGGCTCAGCGCGGGGACGAAGAACAGCACGGCGACGAGGGGGGCGCTCGCGAGCAGTCCGCCGATACGCGTGATCGACGTGCTGCCGGCCTCGCGTTCGACGAGCCCCGCGGCGAGGAAGAGGGTGGTCTGCACGACGATGTGATGCACGATGTAGTAGATCGCCGCGGCCGTGCCCGCCACCGTGCCGAGGGCGACGCCGAGGATCATGTAGCCGATGTGGCTCACGAGCGTGAACGACAGGATTCGCTTGATGTCGGCTTGCGCGACGGCGCCGAGCGCGCCGACCACCATGGTCAGCAGCGCGAGCACCATGAGCGCCGGGTTGAGCTCGGGGGTCGGGAAGATGACGGTCTCGACGCGGATGATCGCGTAGACGCCGATCTTGGTGAGCAGGCCGGCGAAGGCCGCCGTGACCGGGGCGGGTGCCGAGGGGTAGCTGTCGGGCAGCCAGAACGAGAGCGGGAAGACGGCCGCCTTGATGCCGAAGGCGACGAGCAGCATGACGTGCAGCAGGATCTGCACGTCGACCGGGAGGTCTTGCACCCGCTCGGCCACCTGGGCGAGGTTCACGGTTCCGAGGGCGCCGTAGACCATGCCGATCGAGGCGAGGAAGAGGATCGACGAGAGCAGGCTCACGATGACGTAGGTGACACCGGCGCGGATGCGCGACTGCGTGCCGCCGAGCGTGATGAGCACGTAGCTCGCGACGAGCAGGATCTCGAAGCCCACGTAGAGGTTGAACAGGTCGCCCGCGACGAAGGCCACCATGACCCCCGTGGTGAGGATGAGGTAGGTCGGGTAGTAGATCGAGACGGGCGTCTCATCGTCACCGTCGGCCAGGCCCTGCCCGATCGAGAAGATCAGCACCGCGAGCAGCACGAGCGACGAGACGACGAGCATGAGCGCCGAGAGCCGGTCGACGACGAGCACGATGCCGAACGGCGCGGGCCAGTTGCCCGCCTCGACGACGATCGCGCCCCCCGCGTCGACGCCCACGAGCAGGGCGACGCTCATGCCGAGCACGATCACGAGGGCGAGCGCCGCCACGATGCGCTGGGGACGGGCGCGGCGGCCGAGCACGAGCGTGAGCGCCGCCGCGAGCAGCGGCACGAGCACGACGAGCGAGACGAGCGCAGCCATCATCGGCTGACCTCCACGGGGAAGTCGGTGTCGCCCTCGTCGGGGGAGACCTCCTCCATCGGCATCGTGAGCGCGCCTTCGCGCAGCGCGATGTCGTCGGCGTCGTCCGAGACGTCGTCGGCGTTGGCCAGCCGCCACGAGCGGTAGATGAGCGCGAGCAGGAAGGCGGAGACCGCGAAGGTGATGACGATGGCCGTGAGGATGAGCGCCTGCGGCAGCGGGTCGTTGTACTGGCTCGGGTCGAGGCTCTCGTCGTAGATGGGTGCGAAGCCCGACGGGCCGCCCATGATGAGGATGAGCAGGTTCACACCGTTGCCGATGAGCAAGAACCCGAGCACGACGCGCGTGAGGCTGCGTTCGAGCAGCAGGTAGACGCCGCACGCGATGAGCGCGGCCATGACGATGACGAGCACGAGCGAGACGGTCATCGGGCACCTCCCGCGGGCGCACTGGGCTCCATGATGAGCGATCCGGATGCGGCGCCCGAGCGCCCCGCCGGCGCGAGCTCGTCGCCGCCTTGGCGATCGACCTCGCCGCCGAGGCTGCGCAGCACGTCGAGCACGAGGCCGACGACGACGAGGTAGACGCCGATGTCGAAGATCGTCGAGGTGACGAACTCGATCTCGCCGAGCAGCCACACCTCGCCCTCCCAGTAGGTCGAGGTGAGCGGCGGCGCCCCGAGCAGCACGGGGACGAGCGCCGTGCCGGCGGCGATGATCAGACCGGTGCCGAGCACGGCGCCCGCGCCCACCGGCAAGGCGGCCCCGAGCTCGTAGCGGCCGCCCGCCAGATAGCGAGCGACGAGGGCGAGGCCCGCGACGAGCCCGCCCACGAAGCCGCCGCCGGGCAGGTTGTGGCCGGCGAACAGCAGGTAAAGCGAGATGACGATGATGGCGTGGAAGGTGAGCCGCACGACGACCTCGAGCAGGATCGAGCGGTGCCGCGGGTCGAGCGATGGGCCCGCGAGGATCCACGCGTTGCGCAGCTCGCCCTGCTCCCCCTGCTCGCGTACGCGGTCGAGGCGGGCCGAGATGCGCCGCTTGACGGCCGCCCGCCCGAGTCGGGGCGGGGAGTCGCCGCGACTGCGCAGGAACAGCAGGCTCGCGACCCCCGTGGCCGCGGCGATGACGACGGCGAGCTCGCCCATGGTGTCCCAGCCGCGCAGGTCGACGAGCGCGACGTTGACGGTGTTGCGGCCGTGACCGATCTCGTAGGCGAGTTCGGGCCACGCGAGCGAGATGGGCTGCTCGATGCGCGAGCCCGCGACGATGAGCGCCACGAGCGCCATGACGAGCCCGACGCCGATGCCGATTCCGGCGCGCAGCAGGCGGTGGCTGCTGCCGTGCTTGTCGCCGAGGCGGGCCGGCAGCCGCCGCAGCACGAGCACGAAGGCGATGAGCGTGACGACCTCGACGAGAATCTGCGTGAGGGCGAGATCGGGCGCGCCCTGCAGCGCGAAGATCGCCGACATGCCGAAGCCCGTGACCCCGACGACGACGAGGGCCGCGAAGCGCTTCTGCGCCTGGGTTGCGGCGATCGCGGCGATGATCATGACGACGCCGATCGCGAGCTGCGCGGGGTGGTCCCACAGCCGCAGCTCGCTCGGCCAGCTGTCGCCGAGCAGCAGCCCCGCCGTCGTGACGGCGACGAAGACGACGAGGATCACGCCGAGGTAGAACGGCAGCGAACCGCGCTGCGTGAGGCTCGTGACGCGCACGGCGAGCCGGTCGACGGCTCCCATCGCATCCCAATAGGCCTCCGAGGCCGTGTACTCGCTCGCGAGCCGTCCCTGCAGCCGCGCGACGGGGGCGCGGGCGGCGAACAGCAGCGCGCCGAGGCCGATGGCGAGGGCCGAGAGGCCGAGCTCGGGGGTGAGGCCGTGCCAGAGCGCGAGGTGGTACGCGACCTCACCGGGGTAGGGGAAGAGCGCCGGGTAGCCGGCGAGCCCGGCGTCGACGACACCGGCGAGCGGCCCGAGCAGGAGGCTGGCGACCGCGAGCACCGCGGGGGCGAGCAGGAACCGGCGGCTCACGACGGCGAGCGCCGTGACGTCGTCGACGCCCTGCTTGCGCGCGAAGGCGCCCCAGAAGAAGCGGATGCTGTACGCGACCGTGAGCACCGACCCCACGACGACGCCGACGAGCGCGACGGCGGCCCAGACCTGTGCCGCGGGGTCGAGCGGTGCCTCCCCCGTCTGCCCGGTCGCCGCGGCCAGCAGCGCGTACAGCACGGTCTCTTTCGCGACGAAGCCGAAGACCGGCGGCAACCCCGCCATCGAGGCGAGCACGACCGCTGCGATCGCCGCGAGCCAGGGCGATCGCCGCCCGAGACCCGACAGCTTGCGCAGGTCGCGCGTGCCGGCCTCATGGTCGATGATGCCGACGACGAGGAACAGCGCCGACTTGAACAGGGCGTGCGCCAGCAGCAGCGCGAGCGCGGCGAGCGCGGTATCGCGCGTGCCGAAGCCCGCCACGACGACGAGCAGCCCGAGCTGACTGACCGTGCCGTAGGCGAGCAGCAGCTTCAGGTCGGTCTGCTTGAGGGCCGCCCAGCCACCCAGCAGCAGCGTGACGAGGCCGAGCACGATGAGCACCTCACGCCATCCGGGCACGTCGACCCCCGCGGGCGCGAGGCGCAGGATCAGATAGATGCCCGCCTTGACCATCGCGGCGGCGTGCAGGTAGGCGCTCACGGGAGTGGGGGCGGCCATCGCGCCGGGCAGCCAGAAGTGCAGCGGCACGATCGCCGACTTCGAGAGCGCGCCGACGAGCACGAGCATGATCGCCGTCGTCGTGAGCGGCCCCGCGGGCAGCTCGGCGAGGATCGCCGTGAGACTCGAGGTACCCGCCTGCACGGCGAGCAGCACGAGGCCGACGAGCATGACGAGTCCGCCGAGGGTCGTCGTGACGAGCGCCTGCAGGGCCGCGCCGCGACTGGCCCGCCGATGCGTGTAGTGGCCGATGAGCAGGTACGAGAAGACGCTCGTGGCCTCCCACAGCACGAACAGCAGGTACACGTCGTCGGCGATCACGAGCCCGTACATCGCGCCGGCGAACGCCAGCAGCACGGCCGCGAACCGCCCGAGCCCCGGCTCGTCGTCGCGGAAGTAGCCGGCGCAGTAGAGCAGCACGAGGCTGCCGACGCCCGTGACGACGAGGGCGAGCACCCACGACAGCGTGTCCATGCGCACGTCGAGGGTGAGGTCGAGCTGGGCGATCCAGGTGAGGCGCTCGACCGGCACCCGCGCGGCATCCTGCGAGAGCACGGCGGGCGCCTGCAGCAGGGTGTGCACGAAGGCGCCGAGCGGCACGAGGGCCGCGACCCAGAACACCCGGGCGCCGAGCGGCCGTGCGAGCGGCAGCAGGGCGATCGCGGCCGCCCCGAACACCATCAGGACGATGAGCATGCGTCCTCCCTCGGTGTCGGCGGTTCGGCAAGGGGGTAGGGCGTCACGGCGCGATCGCCGGATGCCCCCAGTCTACCGAGCGCTGTCGCGCTCGACTCTCAGCAAGCGGACCGCCGACTCGCCAGGTGCTGCAGCACACGCGCCATCGCCTCGGGGCCGTCGACGCGATGCGCGGCAACCGAGGGGGCGGGGCCGACCTTGATGCCGACGTCGCCGGGCTCGAGCACGGCAAGGGCGTCTTCATCGGTCACGTCGTCACCCGCGAACAGCACGGCGTCGGGGGCGAACCGCGCGCGGAGGGCGCGCAGGCCGTCGCCCTTGGTGGCGTCGCGCACCGAGAACTCGACGACGTTCTTGCCATCGCGCACGGTGAGCGCCGCATCGGCGTCACGCGCGAGCGCGCGCACCTCCGTGGCGAGCGCGGATGCGGCGGCCGGGTCGACGAGGCGCGTATGAACCGCGAACCCCGCGGGCTTGTCCTCGATCCACGCCCCCTCGGTCGCGGCGACGAGCGGCTGCAGCCGCGATCGTAGGGCGCGGACGCGCGCGCGGTCGGCGTCATCGACGGCCGGCCGGGCATCCCCCGCCGCGAACCGCACCTCGAGACCGTGCGAGCCGACGAGCGGCGCATCGTCGGGCAGGCCCCCGACGGCGGCGAGGCTCGCGAGCGAGCGCCCCGAGACGAGCGCGACGGTCGTGCCGGGGAGCTGCCGCAGCCCCAGCATCGCCTCGAGCGCCGCGGGGAGGGCCCGGGCGAGCTCGGGGTCGTCGACCTCGGGCGCGAGCGTGCCGTCGAAGTCGAGCGCCACGAGCACCCGCTCCCGCGCCGCGAACGAGTCGAGCGCCGCGAGCAGCAGGGGGTCGAGCGCCACCTGCTGCGTCATCGCGCGTCCGAGTGGTGGTTCGCGTGCCGCAGCGTGTCGAGGAACGTCGCCGACCAGCGGGCGACGTCGTTGTCGCGCACCCGGCGGCGCAGCGCCCGCATCCGGGTCGTGCGTTCCCGCTGCGGCATGCGCACCGCCGCGACGATCGCCTCCTTCAGGCCGTCGATGTCGTGCGGGTTGACGAGCAGCGCGTTCTTGAGCTCGTCGGCCGCGCCGGCGAACTCGCTCAGCACGAGCACGCCGTCTTCATCGAGCTGGCAGGCCACGTACTCCTTCGCCACGAGGTTCATGCCGTCGCGCAGCGCGGTGACGAGCATGACGTCGGCGGCGAGGTAGAGCGCCACCATCTCTTCGCGCGGGTAGCCGTGGTGCAGGTACGCGACGGCGCTGTGGCTGATCGTGGCGTACTGACCGTTGAGCCGCCCGACGGTCAGCTCGATCTCGTCGCGCAGCTGCATGTAGGCCGCCACGCGCTCGCGGCTCGGGCTCGCGACTTGCACGAGCACGGCGTCTCCCACCGCGAGCGTGCCGTCTCCCAGCAGTTCGCCGAAGGCCTTCAGGCGGTGACGGATGCCCTTCGTGTAGTCGAGGCGGTCGACCCCGAGCATGATCGTCGACGGGTTGCCGAGATCGTCACGGATCTGCTGAGCACGCTGCTGCACCTCGGGCCGCCGCGCGATCTGCTCGAAGCTCTCGACGTCGATCGAGATGGGGAACGCCTTCGCGATGACCGAGCGATGCCCGCCGAGCCCGTCGGGGACGCGGATCTCGGGAGTGCGCGTGGCATAGCCGAACAGCCGGCGAACGGCGCGCGAGAAGTTGCCGGCGTCGGCGACGCGCTGGAACCCGATGACGTCGGCACCGAGCAGGCCTTCGATCACCTGCTTGCGCCACGGCAGCTGCGCGTAGATGCCGTACGGCGGGAAGGGGATGTGGTTGAAGAACCCGATCGTGAGATCGGGCCGCTGCTCGCGCAGCATGCGGGGCACGAGCTGCAACTGGTAGTCCTGCACCCAGACGGTCGCCCCGGGTGCGGCGACGCGCGCGCTCGCGTCGGCGAAGCGCTGATTGACCTCGACGTAGGCCTCCCACCACTCGCGGTGGAAGCTCGGCGACGCGATGACGTCGTGGTAGAGCGGCCACAGGGTGTCGTTGCTGAAGCCCTCGTAGTAGTACTCGATCTCGAGCGGGCTCAGCGGCACCGGCACGAGCGTCGCATCGTCGGAGTCGAAGGGCGCGAGGTCGAGGTCGGGCTGGCCGGCCCACCCGACCCAGGCGCCGTGGGAGGCGCGCATGACGGGCTCGAGCGCCGTCACGAGTCCGCCCGGCGAGCGCTGCCAGCGCTCCGTGCCGTCGGCGTCGATGACGCGGTCGACGGGAAGTCGGTTCGAGACCACGACGAAGTCGTAGTGCGGGAGGTCGGTCATGTCGCTCGCTCGTCTCCGGGGGGCTGTCCGGGGGTGATCGTTCGGTGCGGGGCTGTCCGGCACCGACCACGGTATCAGCCGAGTCTCAGAGCGTTCTCAGCATCGTCCGGCCTTTCCGCCGGGCCCTCCGCTCGGCCCCTCGGCCCCGTCCCGTCGCCCCGGGGTTCGACCGATCGTCACGCGGCGTTCACCCGACCCTCCGTGGTCGGCGGGCACCGCCGCCGTACAGTGGCGATGTGATGAGCATCGGCATGGGCACCACGAGCGTTCTGCCGCGGCGTCTGCACGACGCGTTCCGACTGGCAGCCGAGGCCGGCTTCGACGGCGTCGAAGTAATGATCACGAGCGACCGCGACACGCACGACCCCCGCGTCATCAGCGCGCTGAGCGAGCGGTTCGGGATGCCCGTGCTCAGCATCCACGCCCCCGTGCTGTTCTTCAGCACCTTCGTGTTCGGCCGCAACCCGCGCGTGAAGCTCGAGCGCAGCCTGGCCCTCGCGCGCGAGGTCGGAGCGACCACGGTCGTCGTGCACCCGCCGTACCGCTGGCAGCGCCGCACGGCCGCCGGTTTCGTCGAGACGCTGCGCGAGCTGCAGGCGGCCTCGGGCGTGACGATCGCCGCCGAGAACATGTTCCCGCTCACGGTGCGGGGCCGCGACCGGCACCCCTATGCCCCGCACTGGGATCCGGGCGCCCTCGACATCGCGGCCCTGACACTCGACTTCTCGCACGCCGCCCTCGCCGGTGTGAGCGCGCTCGACCTCGCGCGGCAGTGGGGCGACCGGCTGCGGCATGTGCACCTGTGCGACGGCTCGAGCACCGAGCCCAACGCGCGCGTGCTCGACGAGCACCTCGTGCCGGGGCGCGGCGCGCAGCCGGTCGCCGAAGTGCTCGCGCTGCTCGCCCAGCGCGGCTTCGACGGCGCAATCATCGCCGAGATCAACTCGCGCGCGTGCGGCAGCGACGACGCGCGGCGGCTCGCCTGGTTGCGCGAGACGCTGGAGTTCGCGCGGCGGCACAGCACCGTGACGGGCCCGGGTGCGGCCGCCTCCCCCGCCGACGGGGCGGGTGCGCTCAGCTGAGGAAGGCGCGCAGCAGCGACTGCGAGCCCTCGAGGTGCTCGGCCATCGCGGTCGCCGCCCGGTCGGCATCGCCGATGAGCACCGCCCACACGATCTGCTCGTGCTGCTGGTCGGAGTGGGCGATGTTGGGCGCGAGCAGGGGGATGCGGTCGAGCAGCCGGTTGACGCTCATGCGATTCTCGGCGACGAGCGAGACGAGGCTCGGGCTGCCCGAGAGCTCGGCGATCGTCAAGTGCAGGCGCGAGTCGAGCCGCCGGTAGTCGGCGGGGTCGGCGGCCGCGAGCTCGTGCAGCCGCGCGCCGAGCGACTCCCGCTCGGCCGCCGTGAGCGTGCGAGCGGCAGCGGCACGCGCGGCCCCCACTTCGAGCACGGCACGCAGGGTGAGGATGTCGTCGAGCTCGGCGGGCGTCACCGGCGGAGCGGGGTCGCCGCCCGCGACGGGCAGCGGATCGCAGACGAACGTGCCCCCGTAGCGGCCGCGCCGAGACTCGAGGTAGCCCGCCTCGGCGAGCGAGCGGATGGCCTCGCGCACGGTGTCACGGCTGACTTCGAACCGTGCGGCGAGCTCGCGCTCGGGCGCGAGGGCCTCCCCCGGCCCGACGAGGCCCAGTCGGATGAGCTGCAGGAGGCGCGCGAGGGTCTCCTCGAACGCGTTGCCGCCGCGCACGGGGCGCGAGAGCGCCTCGTGCGCGAGCGACTCGAGCGGCTCAGGCGCGCCCGCGGGCTCGACGAGTCGCTCCGCGCCCGCGCCGTCCCCCGCCATGACCGCGACCCTACAGGGGCGTGACGTAGGCGCCGCTGATGCCGCCGTCGACGAGGAACGTCGAGGCGGTGATGAACGAGGCGTCGTCGCTCGCGAGGAAGGCGACCGCCGCGGCGAGCTCCTCCGCCTCGGCGAACCGGCCCTTCGGAATGTGCACGAGGCGGCGCTGCGCGCGCTCGGGGTCTTTCGCGAAGAGCTCCTGCAGCAGCGGCGTGTTCACCGGGCCCGGGCACAGAGCGTTGACGCGGATTCCCTGGCGCGCGAACTGCACGCCGAGCTCGCGCGTCATGGCGAGCACGCCGCCCTTGCTCGCGGTGTAGGAGATCTGGCTCGTCGCGCTGCCCATGACGGCGACGAACGAGGCGGTGTTGATGATCGAGCCCGACTGCTGCGCGACCATGTGGCGCAGCGCCGCGCGCGAGCACAGGTACACGCTCTTGAGGTTGACCTCCTGCACCCTGTCCCAGGCGGGCAGCTCGGTCGTCTCGATCGAGTCGTCGTCGGGCGGCGAGATGCCGGCGTTGTTGAAGGCGATGTCGAGCGAGCCGTAGGTGGCCTGCGCGGTGTCGAAGAGGTGGTTGACCTCGGCCTCATCGGTCACGTTGACCTTCACGAACAGTCCGCCGACCGCGGCGGCGGCGGCCTCGCCCGATTCGGGATTCATGTCGCCGATGACGACGATGGCGCCTTCGGCAGCGAAGCGGCGCGCGGTCGCGAGCCCGATGCCGCTCGCGCCGCCCGTGATGACGGCGACTTTGCCCTTCAGGCGCTGGGTCAGGTCGATGGGAGTGATGGTCATGGTGGTGAACTCCTTAGCTGTGGGAGAAGAAGACGTTCTTGGTCTCGGTGAAGGCGAGCGGAGCATCCGGACCGAGCTCGCGCCCGAGCCCGCTCTGCTTGAACCCGCCGAAGGGGGTCGCGTACCGCACGGAGGAGTGCGAGTTGACGCTGAGCGCACCGCTCTCGACCCCGCGGGCGACGCGGATGCCGCGGCCGAGGTCGCGCGTCCAGATCGAACCCGACAGGCCGAAGATCGAGTCGTTCGCGAGGGCGATCGCGTCGGCCTCGTCGTCGAAGGGCAGCACCGAGACGACGGGACCGAAGATCTCCTCCGTCGCGACGCGGTCGGTGCGAGAGGGCAGCAGCACGGTGGGCGCCATCCAGTAGCCGGGGCCTTCGGGCGCCGTGCCGCGGAAGGCGACCGCGACGTCGTCGTTGAGGAACGCCGCGACGTTCTCGAAGTGGCCCTTCGAGACGAGGGGCCCCATCTCGGTCGCCTCGTCGTTCGGATCGCCGACGCGGAACCCCTGCACGGCGGGCTCGAGCAGTTCGAGGAAGCGGTCGAGCACGCTGCGCTGCACGAGCAGGCGCGAACGCGCGCAGCAGTCCTGGCCCGCGTTGTCGAAGACCGAACCGGGGGCGCCGGATGCCGCGGCCTCGAGATCGGCGTCGGCGAAGACGATGTTCGCGCTCTTGCCGCCGAGCTCGAGCGTGACGGGCTTCACCTGCGCCGCGCATCCCGCCATGACGTGCTTCCCGACTTCGGTGGACCCGGTGAAGACGACCTTGCGCACCTGCTCGTGCGTGACGAACCGATCGCCGACGACCGAGCCGCGGCCCGGCAGCACCTGGAAGAGATGCTCGGGCAGCCCCGACTCGAGGGCGAGCTCGCCGAGGCGGATCGCCGTGAGCGGGGTCCAGTCGGCGGGCTTCAGCAGCACGGCGTTGCCCGCGGCGAGCGCCGGCGCGAAGCCCCAGCCCGCGATCGGCATGGGGAAGTTCCACGGCACGATGACGCCCACGACGCCCAGCGGTTCGTGGAAGGTGACGTCGAGGCCGCCCGCGACGGGGATCTGCTGGCCGATGAGCCGTTCGGGCGCGCCGCTGTAGTAGTCGAGCACGTCGCGCACGTTGCCCGCCTCCCAGCGGGCGGCGCCGATGGGGTGGCCCGAATTGCGCACCTCGAGCTGCGCGAGCTCCTCGATGTGCGCATCGACGGTCGCGGCGAAGCGGCGCAGCGCGCGAGCCCGATCGACGGGCGCGAGGGCCGCCCAGGCGCGCTGCGCGATGACGGCGCGCGCGACGGCCGCGTCGACCCCCTCGAGGGTCGTGTGCCGCACCGTTCCGATGACGGTCTCGTCGGCCGGGTTGATGAGGGTGGTCTCGCTCATGCGCGGGCCTTCCGGTTCTGGCGGTACTCGTGAGCGGCCTCGACGAGGCCCGCGAAGAGGCGCGCGTCCTCGGCCGCCGTCTCCTCCGGGTGCCACTGCACCGCAATGCCGAAGGTCATCGCGTCCACGTCAACGGCCTGAATGACGCCGTCATCGCCCCGCGCGCTCACCGTGAGCCCCGGCGCCACCGCGTCGAGCGCCTGGTGGTGATAGCTCTGCACGGTCACGCGGTCGCCGAGCAGCTCGGCCGTGCGGGTGCCCGGCACCGTGATGGCCGGGTTGGGCGTGAAGACGCCCCCGCCCGCGTTGTAGCGCGTCGACCCGATGGCATCGGGCAGGTGCTGGATGAGGCTGCCGCCGAGCGCCGTGTTGAGCACCTGCATGCCGCGGCAGATGCCGAGGAAGGGCAGGTCGCGCGCGATCGCCCGCGCGAGCAGGGCGTCTTCGAGCGCGTCGCGATCGAGGCGGGGGGTGTCGTTCGTCGGATGCGGTTCCTGACCGTACCGCCGCGAGTCGACGTCCTTGCCGCCCGTGATGATGAGCCCATCGAGGCCGTCGAGGATAGCGTCGGCGCCGGCCGCGTCGATCGGTTGCGGCGGAATCAGCACGGCGAGCCCGCCCCCGCGCGCGACGGCGTCGAAGTAGACCTTCGGCAGGAACGCGGCGGGAACATCCCACACCCCGCACTGCGTCTGCTCGAGATAGGTGGTGAGTCCGATGACCGGGCGGGGCGCGGCACCCGCACCGGCGTCAGAACCGTTCGAAGCCACGGATGCGCTCCCAATCGGTGATCGCCGCGTCGAAGGCCGACAGCTCGACAGACGCCATGTTGAGGTAGTGCGCCATGACCTCGTCGCCGAAGGCGGCGCGCGCGAGCTCGGAGCCCGCGAAGAGCTCGGCCGCATCGCGCAGGGTCGAGGGCACGCGCGGCAGGTCGGCCGCGTAGGCGTTGCCCTCGAAGATCTCGGGCAGCGTCAGCTGGTTCTCGATGCCGTGCAGGCCCGCCGCGATGATCGCGGCCGTGGCGAGGTAGGGGTTGACGTCGCCGCCCGGCACGCGGTTCTCGATGCGCAGGCTGTGGCCCTTCCCGACCACGCGCAGTGCGCACGTGCGGTTGTCGAAGCCCCAGGCGATACCCGTCGGGGCGAAGCTGCCGGGCACGTAGCGCTTGTACGAGTTGATGGTCGGCGCGAAGAACAGGCTGAGCTCGCGCATGGCGGCGAGCTGGCCGGCGAGCCAGTGCTCCATGAGCGGCGAGAAGCCGTGCGCGCCGTCGCCCGCCATGACGGCCGAGCCGTCGGTGCCGCGCACGCTGAGGTGGATGTGGCAGCTGTTGCCCTCGCGCTCGTTGAACTTGGCCATGAAGGTGAGCGCCTTGCCATGGGCGTCGGCGATCTCTTTCGCCCCGTTCTTGTAGATGACGTGGTTGTCGCACGTCGCGAGCGCGTGGGCGTAGCGGAACGCGATCTCCTGCTGACCGAGGTTGCACTCGCCCTTGACGCCCTCGCAGTACATCCCCGCGCCATCCATGCCGTTGCGAATATCGCGCAGCAGCGGCTCCATGCGCGTCGAGGCGAGCAGGGCGTAGTCGATGTTGTAGTCGCTCGCGGGCGTGAGGTTGTCGTAGCCCTTCGCCCAGGCCTGGCGGTAGGTCTCGTCGAAGACGATGAACTCGAGCTCGGTGCCGACGTAGGGCACGAGTCCGTGCTCGGCGAGCCGGTCGATCTGGTGCTGCAGGATCTGGCGCGGGCTGGGCGCCACAGCGTCGCCGTCCATGCGCAGCAGGTCGGCGATGACGAGCGCGGTGCCGGGCAGCCACGGGATGCGCCGCAGGGTGCCCAGGTCGGGCTGCATGACCATGTCGCCGTAGCCGGTCTCCCACGACGAGAGCGCGTATCCCGCAACCGTATTCATCTCGACGTCGACCGCGAGCAGGTAGTTGCAGCACTCGGCGCCGTGCGCGGCGACCTCCTCGCGGAACAGCCGTGCGGAGACGCGCTTGCCGACGAGTCGGCCCTGCATGTCGGCGAAGGCGACGATGACGGTGTCGATCTCACCCGCATCGATGAGCTGCTCGAGCTCGGCGATCGTCAGGTTTCCGGAGCGGACCGTCGACGGCGCTGCAGACATGGGGCCTCCCTTGGCTCGAGTGTCGACCATTAGTACCACAGCGGCCCGCGGTGCATTGCGAACACGACTGAACTTTTCGTTTCTAATGGTGGACAACTCCGACCTTTGCGGCCATGCTCGTGTGCCAAGGCGCGACGCGGCGTCGTCGCCCGCGTGCCGACCCATCCCCACCACCCCCCAGGAGGACTGAATGGCGGAAACAACGAAAGCGACGGGCGGTGTCACGTACACCAGCGTCGACGACACGTACTTCGAGAAGCGCGGGCTGCGCCGATCGGCAGGCGTCTGGGGCCTCTGGGGCCTCGCCGTCGCCGCGGTCATCTCCGGCGACTTCTCGGGCTGGAACTTCGGCATCGACTTCGCGGGCTTCGGCGGCATGCTCATCGCCTTCGTCGTGCTCGTCGTCATGTACTACGGCCTGACCTTCTCGATCAGCGAGATGTCGGCGGCCATGCCCCACACGGGCGGCGCCTACTCGTTCGGTCGATCGGCGATGGGACCGTGGGGAGGCCTCATCACCGGTGCCGCGGAGACCATCGAGTACGTCGCGACCACGGCCGTCGTCGTGTTCTTCTCCGCCCAGTACCTCGACGGCGTGACGAGCGGGCTGCTGAACTTCTCGCTCGCCGAGTCAGGCAACATGTGGATCTGGTGGATCGTGCTCTACGTCGCGTTCGTCGCCCTCAACGCCGCGGGTG
The DNA here is from genome assembly GCF_024362325.1 of Microcella humidisoli. Lineage (NCBI taxonomy): Bacteria > Bacillati > Actinomycetota > Actinomycetes > Micrococcales > Microbacteriaceae > Microcella > Microcella humidisoli. The sequence continues at coordinate 1,722,950 of NZ_CP101497.1, read as the reverse complement.
CGCACATCTCGTTCCGCTTCGCCATCGTCGTCTCGATCATCGCCATCGGCATCATCCTGGTGTTCTCGGTCATGGCGCTCGCCTCGGGACTCTTCTCGTTCGACAAGCTGTGGGACATGGCGCCGAACCCCGACGTCGCCGGATCGTCGACGTTCCTGCCGGAGGGCTGGCTCGCCATCCTGTTCGCCCTGCCGTTCGCGATGTGGTTCTTCCTCGGCATCGAGGAGCTGCCGCTCGCGGCGGAGGAGTCGCACACGCCGGAGAAGGACATCCCCCGGGCCGGCGTCATCGCCCGCGGAACGCTCATCGTCACCGGTGTGCTCGTGCTGTTCCTCAACACGGGCGTGCTCGGGGCCGAAGCGACGGGCGTCTCGCTCGAGCCGCTGCTCGACGGCTTCCGGGCCATCGTCGGCGACGAGCTCGCGGCGCTGCTCGCGATCTTCGCCCTCATCGGCCTGCTGGCCTCGCTGCACGGCATCATGTTCGCCTACGGGCGGAACATGTACTCCCTGTCGCGGGCCGGCTACTACCCGAAGTTCCTGTCGCTCACCGGCAAGAACAAGACCCCGTGGGTCGCGCTCACCGTGGGAGCGGTCGTCGGCTTCGTCGCGATCGTCGTGCTCGACCTGCTCGGTCGGGCCGACCCGGAGGGCCTCGGCGCGGTGGCCGGAGCGATCATCCTCAACATCGCGGTGTGGGGCGCGGTCGTCGCGTACTTCCTGCAGATGGTGTCGTTCCTCATCCTGCGCCGGAAGTTCCCCGACGCCAACCGCCCCTACAAGAGCCCGTGGGGCACGTTCGGCGCCTACAGCGCCGCCGCGATCGCCGCTCTGGTCTTCGTGGGCCTGCTCATCAACCCGGCCTTCCAGGCGGCCATCGTGGCGATCATCATCGTCTACGTGCTGATCCTGCTCGGCTTCGGGCTGCACTACCGCAAGCAGCTCGTGCTGTCTCCCGAAGAGGAGTACGCCATGAGCGGCGGAACCCACGAGCTCACCAAGGAGTGATGCTCGGCGAGCACTGACCGGCGCGGGTCGCGGGCTTCGAGCCCGCGGCCCGCGCTGCTGCGTGGGGGCGGTGAGCGCGGTGCCGGGGCGGCGATGCGGGATGCTCGGCCGGAGCATCCCGCACCTCACACCGCGGCGGTCGCGAGGGTCGGGGCGAACGCGGCGAGGGCATCCCGTCGGCGGGCGCGCCCCGCCGCGAGGCGCGCGACGAGCAGCGACACCCCGCCGAGCAGGGCCATGGCGGCGACGGCCGCGACGATGCGCGCGGGGTCTCCCCCGGCGAAGAGCGCCTGCATGCCGTCGACGGCGTAGGTGAGCGGCAGCACCGCGCTCAGCGCGGGGAACGGGTCGGCGAGCGCCGCGATCGGGATGAGGCCACCCGTCGCGACGATCTGCACGGCGAGCAGCAGCAGCGAGACGACAAGCCCGGCCCGCCCGAGCGTGAGCGTGAGCGCCGCGTGCAGCGCCGTGAACGCGAGCGCGATGATGCTCGTGAGCGCGAGCGTCGCGGGCAGCAGCGCGAGGTCGATGCCGCTCACGGCATGCACGAGCACGGTCACGAGGGCGGCCTGGGCCAGCGCGATGAGGGATGCCCGGCCGACGGCCCGACGCACGATGATGCCGCCCGCCGCCGAGGTGCCGATGACGCCGCGCGCCGCCGGCCGCAGCGCGAGGAAGGTCGCGAGCGCGCCGATCCAGAGCCCGATGGGCACGAGCGTCTCGGCGATGACCGATCCGACGCCGTCGACGGCGTTGACGCGCGTCGACTCGACGACGACAGGCTCGCTCGCCACGCTGCTGTCGCCCGCCTCGGGCACCTGTCCCGCACCGGAGGAGAGCCCCGAGGCGAGCTCGTCGACGCCCGAGGCGAGCGACTCGGCGCCCGAGGTGATCTCCGAGGTGCCGCCCGCGAGCGCGCCGAGCCCCCCGGCGAGGTCGGCCGCGCCCGAGCGCAGCGCGGGCCCGCCGGCGGCGAGGGCCGCCGCTCCGCTCGCGCTCTGCGCGATGCCCGACTGGATGCCGTCGAGTCCGCCATTGAGCGGCGGAATCACGGCGGAGGCTGTTCCCGCAAGCACTTGCGCGTCGGTGATGGCGTCGAGGAGCGCCTGCTGGTCAGCCGGGCTGAGGTTCGAGGCCGCGATCGCGGGGGCGAGCGCGGCGAGGTCGCCCGCGAGGGCGCCCGCGCTCGACGGGATGCTCGCCGCGGCCTGCTGCAGGGGATCGAGCTGGCGGGCTCCGGCCCGCAGCTCGCCGAGACCGCTCGAGAGGCTGCTGACGCCCCCCGTGTACTCGCCCACCCCTGCCGAGAGCGCGCGCGCACCGCTCGCCGAGGCGCTCGCGCCGGCGCTCAGCTCGCCGAGACCCGCGCTGAGCTCGCTCGCGCCGTCGCCGAGCTGCGTCGCGCCGTCGGCGGCCTCGCCGAGGGCCGCACCGAGCTCGCCGAGGCCCGTCGTCAGTCCGTCGAGGTACTGGGCCGTGATGGCGGCGCCGAACTGCTGGGCGAGTCCGCTGCCGACGGCCTGCACGACCGAGCCCGCGAGGTAGCTGTGCGCGTCGTCGGTCTCGATCTCGAGCTGCGCCTGCACGGGGTCGGGAGTGCCGATCGTCAGCAGGGAGGCCGAGAAGTCGGTGGGGATCGTGAGCACCGCGTAGACCTCGCCGCGCTCGAGTGCCGCGGCGGCCTCGTCGGCGCCCGTCACGCGCCAGTCGAACCCGGTGCCGTCGCCACCGGTGAGCTCGGTCACGAGCTGGCGGCCCGCGAACACGATCTGCTCCTCGCCGTCGGCGGTGGTCGTCGTGAGCAGCTCGTCGTCGTTGACGACGGCGGCGGGGATGCGCTCGAGCGCGCTCGACTCGCTGCCGACCGCGGCGAGCGCGATGCCGACGAGGGCGAGGGGCACGGCGACGGCGGCGACCATGGTGAGCCAGCGGCGCAGTCGCCCGCGATGGGCGAGCGGCGTCGGAGTAACCGGCGCGGGGGCGAGGGGCGAGGCGGCGGTCATGCGCCGCTCCTTTCGATGAGGGTGGATGCGGAGTCGAGGTCGACGGTCAGCGCGCCGTCCGCGGCCGGGCTGCCGGGCTCGCGGCCCCACACCCGCACGACGGGAGCGGGGGCGAGGCGCTGCACGAGCGCGTCGAGCAGGGCGATGTCGTCGCCGGTCAAGGCGTCATCGCGATGGTCGAGCACGATCACGGGGGTCGCGTCGAGCGTGGCGACCGCGGCGAGCACGAGCGCGCGACGGCGGGGGTCGAGCGCCGCGACGGCCGTCTCGGGGTCGGCGACACCGAGCGGCTCGACGCCGAGGGAGGCGAGCGCGGTCGTGAGGCGGGCGATCCAGCGCCGGGTTCGGCGCAGGCCGCGCGGGTAGCCGGCCGCGAGCGCGATGCGCTCGCTCACGAGCGCGGCGATCGTCACGGTCGGCGCGAGCCGGTCGCCGCTCACGTCGACGAGCGTCACGCGGCGCGAGGCGCGTCCGGCTTCGGAGGGGAGCACGGCATCGGCGACGACCGCGCGGCCCGAGCGCGGCGGCAGGTAGCCGGCGAGCGTCGCACCCGCGAGCCGGCGGGTCGCGCCCTCGCCGACCAGGTCCACGCGCGTGCCGGGGCCGGCGACGAGCGTGAGCTGCGCATCCGTGCCCTCGAAACCGAGGCGATCGGCCACGATGACGGCGTCGCCCTGCTCGGCCGCCCACGCGCGGTGGTCGCGGTGATGGCGCAGCTTCTCGCCTTCGACGTCGAGGTCGGGCAGGGTGCGGTCGAGCGCGCGCGGGAACCACCAGGCCGCGCGCCCGAAGAGCGCCATGAGCGCGGGGCCGAGCGTCATGCGCACGACGAAGGCGTCGATCGCGATGCCGACCGCGAGGCTCAGGGCGATGGGCTTGATGAGGCCCGATCCCTCCGGCACGAAGGCCGCGAAGACGAAGAACATGATGAGCGCCGCGGCCGTGACGACGCGCGCGCCGTTCGCGAAGCCGTCTTCGATCGAGCGGCGCGGCTCGCCCGTGCGCACGAACTCCTCGCGCATGCCCGAGACGAGGAAGACCTCGTAGTCCATGGCGAGCCCGAACAGCACGGCCATGAGGATGATGGGCATGAAGCTGAGGATGGGGCCGGGCTCGGCGTGCAGCAGCTCGGCGCCCCATCCCCACTGGAAGACCGCGACGGTGACGCCCATCGCGCTGCCGACCGAGAGCAGGAAGCCCAGTGCCGCCTTGACGGGCACGAGCACCGAGCGGAACACCGCCATGAGCAGCACGACCGACAGTCCCACGACGACGAGGCCGAAGGGGACGAGCGCGTTGGTCAGCCGCGTCGAGATGTCGATGCCGACCGCGGTGACGCCCGTCACGGCGAGCGGCGTGCCGAACTCCTCCTCGATGGCGTCGCCGGCCGCGCGCAGGTCGGCGACGACGAGCTTGGTCGCCGGGTCGTCGGGCGCCGTCTCGGGCGCCACCTGGAAGATCGCGGTCTCGAGGCCCGGCGACGGGATGCCGGGGCTCACGCTCGCGACCCCGTCGACCTGCTCGAGCTCGCCCCGGATCGCCGCGAGGTCGTCGAGGATGTCGGTCGTCTGCGTGATGTCGAGCGTCACGAGCAGAGGGCCAGCCGTGCCGGGCCCGAAGGCGTCGGCGATGATGTCGTAGGCCTCGCGCTGCGTCGAGCCGGCGGGCTCGCTGCCGCCGTCGGGCAGGTTGAGATCGAGCGAGAAGGCCGGGATCGAGAGCACGCCGAGCACGGCCACGACCGAGATGCTCGTGAGCACGGGGCGCTTCATGACGCCGCGCACCCACCTCCGGCCCATGGTCGGCGCCGTCGTGGCGTCGGGGTGGGCGCGCTTCCAGGCTCGCGAGCCCTCGCGCGGCACGAGCTTCGCGCCGGCGACGCCGAGCAGGGCGGGCAGCAGGGTGACCGCGGCGGCGATGGCGATGAGCACCGCGAAGGCCGCGCCGACGCCCATGACCGAGAGGAACGGCACGCCGACCACGAGCAGACCGAGCAGCGCGATGATGACGGTCGCTCCCGCGAATACGACAGCGCTGCCCGCCGTGCCGACCGCGACGGCCGCCGACTCGGCCGGGTCCATTCCCCGGGCGAGCTGACCGCGATGCCGCGACAGGATGAAGAGCGCGTAGTCGATACCAACGGCGAGGCCGATCATGACGGCGAGCAGGGGCGCCGAACTCGAGACCGGCAGGAACGCCGCGAGCCCGAGGATGGCGCCGACGACGATGCCGACGCCGATGAGCGCGGTCGCGAGGGGCATCCACGCCGCGCGCAGCGAGCCGAAGGTGATGATGAGCACGGCGCCGGCGAACAGCACGCCGAGCACCTCACTGACCGTGAGGCCGACCGTCGTGTCTTGGAACACCTGCCCGGCGAATTCGACGCGCACGTCGACCGTCTCGGCCGTCGCGACGAGCGCCGCGATCGTCTCCTCCGAGATGTCGGACGACGCGCCGTCGAGCTGCACGCGCACGATCGCCACGGCCTCGTCGTCGCTCACCTGGCCGTCGGCGAACTCGTCGAACGGACCGAGCACCGAGTCGACGCCGTCGACGCCGATGAGGGCGCGCTCGAGGGTGTCGATCTGGTCGCGAATGCCGGCATCCGTCACCGCTGCACCCTCGGGCGCGACGACCACGGCTTGCGCGCTCGCCCCCGAGACGGCCGGGAAGAGCGCGTTGAGCTGGTCGAGCGCGACCTGCGACTCGGTGCCGGGGATGCTGAAGGTCTCGTCGGTCTGCCCGCCGAGCGCGAGGCCGCCGCCGATCGTCGCGGCGAACACCACGAGCCAGGCGACGATGACGAGGCGGGCGCGGCGGTAGGAGAACCGGCCGAGCCGGTAGAGGAGCGTGGCCATCGGGGCGTCCTTAGGGGGTTCGGGAGTCGGCGGGCACGAGCAGGTCGTGCAGGATCTCGAGCAGTGCAGAGCGCACCTCGTCGATCGGGATCTCGCCGTTGAGTCCCAGTCGTTCGGCGGCCGCCAGCGTGTAGGCGACACCGCCGAACGCCACGCCGAAGCGCAGCTTCTCGATCGTGGAGCCGCTCGCGAGCCGGAACAGCTCGGCCACGCGGCGCATGAGTTCGGTCGCCCGGTGCATGACGGGCACGTCGTCGAGCGTCGCCCCCTGATTGATGACGAGGGGCACGACCTGGCGATGCAGTAGCAGCAGGTCGACGAAGCGCTCGACGAAGTCGGCGCGCCGCAGTCCACCGTGGTCGTCGAGGGGCGTGATGAGCTGCTCGAGGTCGTCGAGCGCGGGGCTCACGATCTCGGCGAGCAGCTGCTCCTTCGAGGCGAAGTGGTAGAGCACGCTCGCTTTCGAGGTCCCCGCGAGATCGGCGATGCGCTGCAGCGAGGTCGCCGCGTATCCGGCGGCCGCGAACTCGGCGAGCGCGACAGCGCGAAGCTGGTCATGGAGGGACATGCCTCCACGCTACTGACCGATCGGCCAGCCCTCTGACCAGTCGGTCAGTTTCGAAGGATGCTCTGGGCATGGTCACAGACTCCGTGTCAAGCCGCCCCTCGCCCGGGCCCCAGCCGCTAGCGTGGAGCAGAACCTAGGAGGCCGCATGCGCAGGTACATCTTCAACGGAGCCGTCATCGGCGCCGCGTTCTCGGCCGTCGGCGTCATCAACGCGACCCGCACCGGCCCGCGCGACTGGCGGCTCGCCCTCATGTGGGTCAGCTGGGGCATCAGCGTCGCCGTCGCCGTGGGCACCGTGATCGAGGAGAACCGGGCGAACGACCCGCTCGAACTCGACGACTAGGGCCCTCGCCCGCATGTTCGCGAAGCGAACATGAATCGGGACTATCCCCCGTTTTGGGTGACCAACGTCCCTATCGCGGGCGCGCTCACGAGAGCACACTGTGCGTGTATCGGCGAATCCGGTTCACCATCACTCGTGAGGAGTCCACCCCATGAACAAGAGATCCCGCGCGGCGATCGCGCTCACCATCGGCACCGCCCTCGCGGTCGGCCCCGCTTTCACCGCGAACGCAGCGAGTTCGACCATCACCAACGGAGGGTTCGAGGCCGACGCGATCGGCTCCACGAGCATCACGGGATGGACGACGGTCAACCAGGCCATCGACCTCGGCGTGACGTCGCTCGGTGGCTGCACGACCGTCGACACCTCCGACTACACCAACCTGCGCGAATACGCCGACGAGGCCGAGGCCGTGTGGGATCGCACCTACGCGAACGTGCCCGATCTCGACTCGGACCACTACTACGTGCACGACGCCTTCACCGGCGACCCGATCACGATCCTCGGCGACCGCCTCGTCTGGAACGACTGGGACGGCTACTACCTGCTCGAGGTGGCGATGGCGCCCGTCGGCGAGCCCGACTTCTCGTTCTCGAGCGTGCCCGACCCCGGCGAGGGCGAACCCGGCCCGGAGACCGAGCCGGCCCCCGAGACCGAACCGGCACCGCAGCCGGAGGAGACGACGCCGGTCGACCCGGAGCCGTCTGAGCCGACGCCCAGCGATCCGACGCCCAGCGAGCCGACCCCGGCTGACCCCGCTCCTTCCGAGCCCGCGCCCGGCGAGCCCGCGCCGAGCGACCCGGCTCCCGAGAACGAGCCTGCGCCGGTCAGCCCGGTCGAGGCCCTCTACAGCTACCTCGCGGAGTGGGATTGGAGCAGCGACCAGTCGAACGCCTTCGACGTAGCGGAGAGCGCCATCCCCGACCCGACCCTGCGCGGTGACACGCCCGCCTACGCGGGTCTCGACGAGGAGTCGTACGAGATCTCGATCGTCGACGGCGCCGACGTGGGTCGCGCGGGCAAGGTCCTCGAGCTGTACAGCGATCTCGGGGGCGACTACGACGGCTACGTCATCCACGGGCCGGCGATCGTCAGCGCACCGTTCACCGTGGCGGCCGGTCGGCAGATCAGCCTCGACTGGAAGGCGGTCGACGACAGCGACGACTTCCACGTGTTCGGCTACCTGCTCAACACGAGCACGTGCGCGCAGACCGAGGTCATCGACGCGACCGGCGAGGTGCAGGACTGGACGACGACCTCGGTCGCCATCCCGTCCGCCGGCACCTACCGCTTCGTCTTCGTCTCCGGCAGCTACGACAAGAGCTGGGGCGGCGCCGCGGGTGCCTACATGTACATCGACAACATCGTGCAGGCGCCCGTCTTCTCGAGCCCCGGCATCGACCTCTCCCTCGCCGCGGGCGTGGGCGACTACCTTCCGGGCAGCGATGTGCAGGTCTCGGGTGGCGGTCTCGAGCCCGAGTCCGCCTACGACCTCGTGCTGCGCTCGACGCCCGTGACGGTGACCGAGGGCGTGACCGACCTGGACGGTCGGTTCGTGCAGGTTGTTCCGCTGCCGCAGAACATCACGCCGGGAGCGCACACGATCACGCTCACCGGGCAGGGGCCCTCCGGACGACTGACCGAAGTGGCCTACATCACGGTCGGGACGGACGGCACGCTGCTCTACCTCTCGATGGACGGGCCGCAGCCCGCGCTCGCCATGACCGGTCCCGCCGAGAACGCCGGCCTCATCGGCCTCGCGCTGCTGCTCACGCTCACGGGCGCGGCGGCGGTCGAGCTCGAGCGGCGCCGTCGCGGGCCGTTCAGCACGGTGTACGTGCGGTAACGCGCTTCATCCCCGCGCCCCGCGGTCGACCTTGGTCGACCGCGGGGCGTCGTCGTGCGGGGCACGATGCATGACCAAAGACCCCTGGGCGCGCGGCCCTGCGAGGCCTACCCTGGGGGTGCCCCAGCGCGGGCGCCGGGGCGCTCGGGGAGGGGGTCGCATGAGCGCAGCATCCGCCCCGCGCGCGGTGTTCTTCGTCTCCGACGGCACCGCCATCACCGCCGAGACGCTCGGCAACGCACTGCTCGTGAGCTTTCCCGGCGTGCCGCTCGCGCGGCACACGATTCCGTTCGTCGACGACGCCGTCGCGGCGGCCGAGGCCGTTGCCACGATCGCCGCGACCCCCACCGGCGCTCCCCCGCTCGTGTTCACCACCATCCGCGACCTCGCCGTGCGCCAGACCGTCGCCGCCGCCCCCGCGATCGTCGTCGACCTGCTCGGCGGGCACCTGCGCGAGGTCGAGGCCGCGCTCGGCGCGAGCGCGCAGCCCGGCCGCGGCACCGTGCACAGCCTCGGCGACCTCGACCGCTACCACGAGCGCATGTGGGCCATCGAGTACGCCATCGAGCACGATGACGGCCAGAGCCTGCGCGCGCTCGACCGGGCGCAGGTCGTGCTCATCGCTCCGTCGCGCTGCGGCAAGACCCCCACCTCGATGTACCTCGCCCTGCAGCACGGTGTCGTCGTCGCCAACTACCCGCTGACCGACGACGACCTGGCGGCCGGGAGCGGTTCCGCCGAGCAGCTCCCCGAGCCGCTGCGGCCGCACGTCGACCGCCTGTTCGGGCTCACCGCCAACCCGCAGCGGCTCAGCCAGGTGCGCGAGGCCCGCCGACCGGGTTCCCCCTACGCATCGCTCGCCCAGTGCACGCGCGAAGTGCGCTGGGCCGAGCGCCTCTACCGGCGCCACGGCATCCCGCACCTCGACTCGACCGACCGTTCTGTGGAAGAGATGGCGGCCGTCATCACCACCACCCTGCGCAGGCGCGCTGCGAGCGCGCCGGAAGGAGCACTGCCATGAGCGCGAGCATTCTGTGGTTCACCGAGATCGGCATCGACGACATCGGCCAGGTGGGCGGCAAGAACGCCTCGCTCGGCGAGATGGTGAGCGCCCTCGCCGAGAAGGGGGTGCGGGTTCCCGGCGGCTTCGCGACGACGGCGGATGCGTACCATCGCTTCCTCGCCGGCGACGGGCTCTACGACCGCATCATGGCGGCCGTCATGCCGCTCGATGTCACCGACGTCGCCGAGCTCGCCCGCACGGGCGCCATGATCCGAGGCTGGATCGAGCAGCAGCCGTTCCCGGCCGACCTCGAGGCCGAGATCCGCGAGGCCTACACCCGCCTCGTGCGCGACGACCCCGACCCCGACGGTGTCTCGTGGGCGGTGCGCTCGAGCGCAACGGCCGAAGACCTGCCCGACGCCTCTTTCGCCGGTCAGCAGGAGACCTTCCTCAACATCGCGGGCATCGACAACCTGCTTGAGGCGATCCGCAGCGTCTTCGCCTCGCTCTTCAACGATCGCGCGATCGCCTACCGCGTGCACAACCGCTTCGCGCACGACGAGGTCGCGCTCTCGGCGGGAATCCAGCGCATGGTGCGCGCCGACGTCGGCGCGTCGGGCGTGCTGTTCACGGTCGACACCGAGTCGGGGTTCACCGACGCCGTGTTCATCACCTCGTCGTACGGGCTCGGCGAAGCGGTCGTACAGGGCGCCGTGAACCCCGACGAGTTCTACGTGTACAAGCCCGGCGTGCGGGCCGGCCGGCCCGCCATCCTGTCGCGGTCGCTCGGCGAGAAGGCCGTGAAGATGGTCTACGCCGGCGGCGCGAGCACGACGACGAGCACGGTCTTCACCGACGTCGACCCCGCCGACCGCGGCCGCTTCTCGATCACCGACGACGAGGTGCACGAGCTCGCCCGCCACGCCCTCACCATCGAGGAGCACTACGGGCGCGCGATGGACATCGAGTGGGCACGCGACGGGGTCGACGGCCTGCTCTACATTCTGCAGGCGCGGCCCGAGACGGTCGTCTCGCGCGCGGGTGCCGTGCTGCGCCGGTTCACCCTGCGCGAGCGCAGCGAGGTGCTCATCACAGGCCGTGCGATCGGGCAGAAGGTCGGTGCGGGTCCCGTGCGCGTGCTCGACTCGATCGCCCACATGGATCGCTTTCAGCCCGGCGACGTGCTCGTCGCCGACATGACCGACCCCGATTGGGAGCCGATCATGAAGCGCGCATCGGCGATCGTCACCAACCGCGGGGGGCGAACGTGCCACGCGGCGATCATCGCCCGCGAGCTCGGCATCCCCGCCGTCGTCGGAACGGGAGACGCCACGGGCACCCTCGTCGACGGCGCCGACGTCACCGTGTCGTGCTCGGAAGGGGATGAGGGGCGCGTCTACCGCGGACGACTGGAGGTCGACGAGGTCGAGACCGCCCTCGACGCCATGCCCGCGATCGCGACGAAGCTCATGATGAACGTCGGCACGCCCGACCAGGCGTTCTCGTTCGCGCAGCTGCCGAACCGCGGGGTCGGCCTCGCGCGGCTCGAGTTCATCATCAACACGCAAGTGGGCATCCACCCCCGGGCGCTGCTCGAGCGCGACACCCTGCCCGACGACCTGCGCGCGATCGTCGACGCACGCACCGCCACCTCGGGGTCACCGCGCGAGTACTTCGTCCAGCGCGTCTCAGAAGGTGTCTCGATGATCGCCGCGGCCTTCGCGCCCGAACCCGTCATCGTGCGCATGAGCGACTTCAAGACCAACGAGTACGCCGGGCTGATCGGCGGCACGCGCTACGAGCCGGACGAGGAGAACCCCATGCTCGGCTGGCGCGGCGCATCCCGCTACGCCTCGCCCGAGTTCCGCGCCAGCTTCGCCCTCGAGTGCGCGGCGATGCGCCGGGTGCGTGACGACATGGGCCTCACGAACGTCGAGCTCATGATCCCGTTCGTGCGCACGGTCGCCGAGCTCGAGGCCGTCATCGCCGCGCTCGCCGAGAATGGCCTGCGTCGTGGCGAGAACGGGCTGCGCATCATCATGATGTGCGAGATCCCGTCGAACGCGCTCACCGCCGCCGCGTTCCTCGAGCACGTCGACGGCTTCTCGATCGGCTCGAACGATCTGACGCAGCTCACCCTCGGGGTCGACCGCGACTCGGCGCTCGTCGCCGCATCGTTCGACGAGCGCGATCCGGCGGTGCTCGCGCTGCTCGCGATGGCCATCGAGGCGTGCCGCGCGGCGGGCAAGTACGTGGGCATCTGCGGGCAGGGGCCGAGCGATCACCCCGATCTCGCCGATTGGCTCGTCGATCAGGGCATCGAGTCGATGTCGCTCAACCCCGACACGGTCGTCGAGACCTGGACGCGCCTCGCGGCGCGCGAGGCGGCGAGCACCGCCTAGAGCTGCCAGGGCAGCAGCACGCCGATCAGGATGAAGAGACCGCCGGTCGCGCGGTTGAACCAGCGGCCGGCGCGGGCGAGCAACGGCTGCAGCGACTGCGACAGCGCCGCCACGACGAGCTCGAACACGATCTCGATGACGATGAACGTGCTCGCCATGATGATGAATTGCACGCCCAGATCGCGCTGCGGGTCGATGAACTGCGGCAGGAAGGCGACGAAGAACAGGATGCCCTTGGGATTCGTCACGGCGGCGAGGAGTCCCTGCTGGAACAGCGACCAGCCGGAGGCGGTCGGGCGGTCGCCGCTCGCCGCCACGGCAATGGCGGGAGCCCGCCACACCTGCACGCCGAGGAACACCAGGTAGGCGCCGCCCACCCACTTGAGCACCGTGAGCACATCGGGCGCGACGAGCAGCAGGGCGCCGATGCCGAACATCGACACGGCGATCACGATCAAGAAGCCGAGCGCCCCGCCGAGCACCGTGAAGACCGTGCGGCGCACGCCGTAGATCGCCCCGTGGGTCAGCGCCAGCAGCCCGTTCGGCCCGGGGGTGAACGAGAGGCCGATGGCCGCGACCAGAAAGATCAGCCAGGTGTCGATGCTCACGGCACCATCCTGCCGCCCCGCGGCGGGGTCAGGGCACCATCCAGCCGAGCGCGGCGGGGATCGACTGCAGCACGATCAGCACGGTGATGAGCGCGAGCAGGCCGATGCTCCAGGGCAGCAGCTTGCGCAGCAGCGTTCCTTCCGAGCCGACCATGCCGACCGCGGCCGCGGCCACGGCCAGGTTCTGCACCGAGAGCATCTTGCCGAGCACGCCCGCCGAGGAGTTCGCCGCGGCCATGAGCACGGGCGGCAAGCCCACCTGCTCGGCGGCCGCCACCTGCACGGGGCCGAAGAGCACGTTCGACGAGGTGTCCGACCCCGTGAGCGCCACGCCGATCCACCCGATGATGGGCGACAGCACGACGAAGAATCCGCCCGCGGAGGCGAGCGCGACGCCGAGCGAGGTCGCTTGGCCCGAGAGGTTCATGACGAACGACAGGCCGAGCACGGCCGTGACGGTGACGATCGTCCAGCGCAACTGGTGCAGCGTGGCGCCGTAGGCGGCGACGCCCGTGCGAGGCACTATGCGGTAGACCGCCGCGGTGATGAGCCCCGAGATCAGCAGCAGGGTGCCGGTGGCCCCGAGCGTGTCGAGGTGGAACTGCTGCGCTCCGGCCGGCACCCCCGCCGCCGTGACGACATCGAGCCCCGGCCAGGCGAACGTCAGGCTGAGCGCGGCGAGCCCCTGCTTGAGGGCGGGAATCTGCGCGAGCGAGAAGACGGCCATGATGATGAGGTACGGCGCCACCGACATGAGCACCTCGCGGGCCGGCGGGCGCTGCACCGCGACCGAGTCCGTCGACACGGCGCCCGAGATGCCCACGAGCTCGGCCGGCTGCCACACCCGCAGCATGAGCAGCACGGCCGCGATCGTCGCGACCGCGGCGACGACGTCGGTGAGCTCGACGGCGAAGTAGTTCGACGTGATGAACTGCGCGAGGCCGAACACGAAACCCGCGACCAGAGCAACCGGCCACGTCTGCTTCAGGCCGCGGCGGCCATCCACGAGGAAGACGAGGATGAGCGGCACGAGCAGGGCCATGAACGGCGTCTGGCGGCCCGCCATCGAGGCGAGATCCTGCAGCGGCAACCCCGTCACGCCCGCGAGCGCGATGACGGGTGCGGCGAGCGCCCCGAACGCGACGGGCGCCGTATTGGCGAGCAGCGAGACGAGCGCGGCCTTGAGCGGCGCCATGCCCGCCGCGAGCAGCATCGCCGCCGAGATCGCGACCGGGGCCCCGAAGCCCGCGAGCGATTCGAGCAGCGCCCCGAAGCAGAACGCGATGAGGATCGACAGGATGCGCAGATCGTCGCTCACCGATCGGATCGTGCGGCCGAACACCTCGAACCACGGCGTCACCGTGGTGAGGCGGTAGACCCAGAGAGCGTTGACGAGAATCCAGAGGATCGGGAAGAGCCCGTAGAACACTCCCGCGCCGGCGGCGCTGAGTGCCTGCACCGGCGGCATGTTCCACCCGACGATCGCGAGCACGATCGAGAGCCCGAGCGCGGCGAGAGCGGCGAACGGCGCCCGAACCTTGAACACCCCGAGCAGCACGAACAGCAGCACGAGGGGCAGCGCGGCGGCGATCGCCGAGAGGGCGAGCGATCCGAACACGGGGGCGATATCTTGCTCGAACACGGGTGGTGGCTCCGCTCGCGAGGGGTGGCGCGCCACTGCGGCGCCGCCCCAGTCTGCGGGCGCGAACGCCGTTGCGCACCTGGTTCACGAGGATTCGTGACTTTGGTCCCGATCGATCGCCGGTCGCCCGGAGATGCGAAAGGCCCCGCGCTGGCGAGAGCAACGGGGCCGTTCGTACACCCCCCGGGACTTGAACCCGGAACCCACTGATTAAGAGTCAGTTGCTCTGCCAATTGAGCTAGAGGTGCGCAGCCCGACGAGCGGGCCGAGAGGAAACACTACCACCCGCGCGACCACGGTCTCCACTCGGCGATCGCTCAGCCGTTGCGAGACGGATCTTCATACACTGTGCAGGTCGAGCACACGACACGACCAGGAGGAGCATCCCATGGCAGCGACCCGCCTCGAAGCCGGAGCCCCGGCCCCCGCGTTCACCCTCCCCGACAAGGACGGCGCGCACGTCTCGCTCGCCGACTACGCCGGCAAGAAGGTCGTGCTGTACTTCTACCCCGCCGCGAGCACCCCCGGCTGCACGACCCAGGCGTGCGACTTCCGCGACAACCTGGCCTCGCTGCAGGCGGCCGGCTACGTCGTGCTGGGCGTGTCGAAAGATGCTCCGGATGCCTTGCAGAAGTTCGCCGCCGAGGAGCACCTCCCCTTCCCGCTGCTCAGCGACCCCGAGCTCACGGTGCACAATGCGTACGGCACCTACGGCGAGAAGTCGATGTACGGCAAGACGGTCATGGGAGTCATCCGCTCGACCTTCGTCATCGGCGAGGACGGCACGCTCGAGCACGCGCTCTACAACGTCAAGGCGACGGGCCACGTCGCGAGCCTGCGCAAGAAGCTCGGCCTCGACTAGCGTCCCCGCGAGCGTCGCGCAGCTTAGTCGCGCGCGTCGAGGTACCGCGTGACGGGCGTGCTGAGGATGAGCACGAGGCCGAGCACGGCCGTCGCGATCACCCACCAGCCGATGTCGGGGCGCGGGATGAAGCCCTGCACGCTGCCGACGCCGATCGCGAGCTGCAGGAACTGGTAGGTCAGCACGCTCCCCCGCGTCCAGGCGCGGCCGCGATGCACGCCCACGGTCATGGCGACGAGCCACACGGCGACGAGCAGCACGAGCACGATGAGCGCGATCGCCGTCGGCGGGAACTGCGCCTCGGCGAGCAGCAGCTCGATCACGAGAAAGCCCGTGATGCCGACGATGAGCGCCGTCTGGCCCGCGAGCAGGATGACAAGCAGGGTGACGAGAGGCGAACGTCGGGTGTCTTCCATGCGAACCATCCCATGCGTACCTATTGATTTGACAACCAGCCTATGGGAACCTATACGAGGTTGATGTGACGCCTACAGAGCGGTGGGCGACGTTCCCAGAACCTTCTCTCTCACCGAAATCGTTGGTGCGAGCACCGACGATGTAGCGCGTCTGTCAACCTTCGGCGCGTGCTACCTGACCCACACAAAGGAGCACTTCCCCATGGATTGGCGCGACAAAGCAGCCTGCCTCACCGCTGACCCCGAGCTGTTCTTCCCGGTCGGCAACACCGGCCCCGCGGTCGACCAGATCGAGAAAGCGAAGGCTGTCTGCGGCCGCTGCTCGGTGACCGAGACCTGCCTGCAGTACGCCCTCGAGACGAACCAGGACTCGGGCGTCTGGGGCGGCCTCAGCGAAGACGAGCGCCGCGCCCTGAAGCGCCGCGCCGCCCGCGCCCGCCGCGCCTCCTAGCGCTCCACTCGACAGCACGCCCCGGCGCTGCATCCGCTGTGATGCGACGCCGGGGCGTCGTCATGCGCGGCGCTTGAGGTAGTGCAGCGGCACGTCGATCGTCACTTCGGTGCCCTCGCCCTCGAGCGTGTGCCAGTCGATCGTGCCGCCGAGCTCGCCCTGAATGAGGGTGCGCACGATCTGAGTGCCGAGACCCGAGCCCACTTTGCCTTCGGGCATGCCGCCGCCGTTGTCGCGCACCTTCACCGAGAGCGCGGTCTCCGTGCGCGAGGCGATGATCTCGACCTCGCCGTCGGGCCGGCCCTCCAGGCCGTGCTCGACCGCGTTGGTGACGAGCTCGGTGAGTGCGAGCGCGAGCGGCGTGGCGTACTCGCTCGGCAGGATGCCGAAGCTGCCGGTCGACGTCGGCCGCACGACCGTGTTGTGGCTCGACGCCACTTCGGCGATGAGCATGAGCACGCGCGAGAACACCACGTCGAAGTCGACGTTCTGGTTGAGGCCTTCGCTGAGGGTGTCGTGCACGACGGCGATCGCGGCCACGCGGCGCATGGCTTGCGTCAGAGCATCCCGTGTCGCGTCGGCGTGCGATCGACGAGCCTGGATGCGCAGCAGCGACGCGACCGTCTGCAGGTTGTTCTTCACCCGGTGGTGAATCTCGCGGATCGTCGCGTCTTTCGTGATGAGCTCGCGCTCCTGGTGCCGCACCTCGGTGACGTCGCGCACGAGGATGATGGCGCCGATGCGCCGGCCGTCGCGCAGCAGCGGGATCGTGCGCAGCGTCACGGTGACCCCGCGCGACTCGATGTCGGTGCGCCACGGCGCGCGGCCGGTGACGACGAGCGGCAGCGATTCGTCGACCTGCTGCGGGCGCCCGGTGAGCAGGCTCGTGGTGACCGTGGCGAGCGATTGCCCTTCGAGCTCGCCTGCGAAGCCCATGCGGTTGAAAGCGCTCAGGCCGTTGGGGCTCGCAAAGGTGACGATGCCGTCGAGGTCGAGCCGGATGAGGCCGTCGCTCGCGCGCGGGGCGCCGCGGCGCGGACCGCTCGGCGCGGCGAGGTCGGGGAAGTCGCCGGCGGCGATCATGGCGAACAGGTCGTTGGCGCACTCGTTGAAGGTGAGCTCTTGCCGGCTCGGCATGCGCGCCTCGCTGAGGTTGGTGTGCCGCGTGATGATGGCGATGGGATGCTCGCTCACGCCCTTGCCGCCGCGCCCCGGTCGCCGCATGACGGGAACAGCCCGCACGCGCGTCGGCGTCTCCTCGTACCAGTCGGGCGCCGACGAGTCGACGATCTGTGCCGTCTCGGCGGCCTGCGTCACCTGACGCCGCCACTCGGGCTTGACCTCCTGCCCCACGAAGTCGCGGTAGAACAGGGTGGCCGAGCTGCTGGGGCGCGCGTGGCCGACGGCGATGAAGCTGCCCGTGCGCGTGGGAACCCACAGCACGATGTCGGCGAAGGCGAGGTCGGCGATCAGCTGCCCTTCGGCGAGCAGCAGGTGCAGCCACTCGATGTCGACCTCGTCGGCATCGCCGTGCTCGTGCACCAGATCTGAGAGCGTCGACACGGCTCCAGGCTAGTCGCTGCGCGGTGCCGTGCAGCCCGCGCGGTCTCAGCCGGTGCGGTGTCAGCCCGCGCGGCCGGCCACGAGTCGCCGAGCCCAGCGCGGGCCGGCGCCCGTCGCCGGCCCGCGCGCGTACCCGAGCGCGTCGGCGAGTTCGGCGATGCCGCGGGCCAGCGCCGACCGGGGCGCGGCTGCCGGTGCCGGGCGGGCCGTGAGCACGGCGGCGTCGGCCGCATCCCGATCGTCATCGATCAGTACGGCGTCGCGGATGCCGGCGAACCGCTCGAGCGTCTGCCGCACCTGCCCGTGCGGGTCGATGCCGAGCACGGATGCCCGCACGCGGTTGACCGCGATGCGCACGTGCGCGGTCTCGATCGTCTCGAGCAGGTCGGCGTGCGTGCGCAGCAACCGCGCGAGTCCGAGCGGGTCGGCCGCACCGACCGCGACGACCTCGTCGGCCGCGCGCAGCGCGGCGATCGTCGCGGCGTTGCGTCGGGGCGCGAGGAGGTCGCTGCTGAGCTCTTCATCGCTCTCGAGGTTGAAACCCGCGTCGACGACCACGACCGACCGCCAGCGCCGGCAGTGCTCCAGCACGGTGGTCACGCGCGATGCCGAGAGCTCGGGCCACCGGTGCGGGCGCCCGATCCCGGTGAGCACCGAGAAGGGCATGCCGCCCGCCGCCGTCGCCGACTGCGCGACGCGGTCGAGCTCGCTCGCCGTGAGGGCATCTGCCCCGGCGAGCCGGCACGCCGCTGCGAAGCCGGGCGACTCGTCGAGCAGGCCGAGGGCGGGAGCGATCGTGCCGCCATAGGTGTCGGCGTCGATGAGGCACACGGCCTCACCCCGCGCGGCGAGCTCGGCGGCGAGTCCGATCGCGATCGTCGTGCGGCCCGGCGCGCCCGCGGGGCCCCAGACCGTGATGATGCGCGGACCGCGCGGACTCGACGCAGCGGTCAGAGGTGACGCAGCGGGCAGTGGTGACGCAGCGGGCAGTGGTGACGCATCGGTCGACGTCGCCGCGGCCGGCATCGCAGTTGCGAACGACCTGAGCGGATCGAGGGCCGGGGCGCTGGGTGGCCGGGCACTGGGTGTCCGGGCACCCGCCGGCGCAGCGTCCGGGGCCATCGACGCATCCGGGGCCATCGACGCGTTCGACGTCGACGAGGCCGGCTCCGGCCCCGCGGGCATCGGCCCGAGCGGCGGCTCGCCGAGCAGACTCACGTCGACCGACCCGTCTGCGCGCATGTGCAGCACGTCGTGCAGCCCGAGGCGCTGGGCGCCGACCGACAGCGGGGACTCGTCGCCGACGACGAGGCAGCTGCGCACCCCGAGCAGGTCGCACGATCCGACGACCGTGGCCGAGGCGACCGCGGGATGGTCGGCGAGCAAGATCGCGTCGGGTGCGCGCTGGGCGAGCTGCGCGAGTACTTCGTCCTGATCCAGCGCACGCCAGATGACCCGGTGCCCGGCACGCAGCACGGCGAGCTCCACCGCATCCGCGTCCATGCCCGGCACGGCGATCGCGACGAGCACCTCAGCCCCCGATCGCGAGCGACGCGGGAACGGCCGAGAGCGCGTCGCCGTTCGCCAGGGCGTGCAGGATGCGCGCCACATCCCGCCGGGGAACGAGCAGCTCCACGCGACCCGCCTCGGTTCCCGCCACGATCCCCTCGGCCGCCACCGTGCGCACGAGCAGGGTGCCCGGGGCGATGACGACGGGCGCCCCGAACCGACCGGCCTCGAGCGCGGGTGCCGACCAGAGGTCGAGCGCGTCCCCGGGTCGCACGGTCGCGCCGAGCGCCGTCGACAGGGCGACGACGATCGTGGTCTCGCTCGGCCCGCGAACATCGCCGACGGCCGCGATCGGCACGAGCTCGCCCGCACCGACGGTGCGCGTGACGACGATGCCGGCCTCGGGCACGTCGGCGGGACGCAGGTAGCCGTGGCCCTCGACGCCGAGGGCAACCCGACGCACCTCGAGATCGTCGATCGTGAGCACCTGGCCCGCCGTGAGCAGGCGGGGCGCCGCCAGCACATCCTCACCCTCGTCGGCCGCGGTCACGATGCCGACGACCGCGGCGATGGACGCCGCCACGAGCGCGAGGCCGACGAGGAGCCGGGCGTCCGGGCGCCGCCGAGCGCGCACGGGGGCGGGCGCAGTGGGGGTCGAGGCGTCGTGCATGTCTCCTCCAGGTCTCGCGGAGCGGAACGCGACCGATCCTGACGATTCCCCGGGATCTGCCGGAGCAGTTATCCACATCCGGGGTCGACACCGCCTGGGCGGTCGATAATCGAGGCATGACGGATGCGGCGAGCAGCCCCCTGGGTCACCTGCTGACCCTCACCGACGTAGCCGAGGTGCTTCGCCTCACCGCCGCAGAGGTTCTCGAGCTCATCCGCTCCGGTGAGCTCCCCGCATTTCGACTCGGATCGCTCGGACAGTGGCGCATCGAACAGGGCGCCCTCGAGTCGTTCATCGCCACGCAGTACGACGAGGCTCGGCGGCTCGCCATGTGGCAGGAAGCGCAGCAGGCCGACGTCACCGAGCTGTTCGGTTCTCGTCGAGCGCACCGCCCCAGCGCCTGAGCGGATGCCGCCCCGGCAGCAGGTCGCGTCGGGAGAACGCTCAGAGGCGAACGAGGAGGATCTGGTCGGTCGGGATGACCCGCACCTGCTGAACGTGCTGCGACCGGCGCGGCACATCGCGATCGTGCTCGGCCAGGTCGACATGATCGCGCCCGACCCGGTCGATCGTGCCCGTGACGTCGCCGGCGAGCGTGCGGATCATGACGATTGAGCGTCGGCGGCACAGATCGCGCAGCAGGAAGGCGATGCCGAGCCGTGCGGCGAGCTCGGAGCGCTCAACAACGGGCTCGAGCGATCGCGCCGCCTGCGCGGGCGTCACGAGCAGCGCATCGACCGCCAGGAACGGGACGATCGCCTGATCGCGACCCGGGGGTTCCTCGATGTCGCCCGCGAGCCAGTCGCGCCCGACCGTGCGGATGCGGAGGCGCAGCACGGCCCCCGACCGCAGTCGGCACCGGATGCTGTGCATCGCGGGATCCTCCGCGTCTCGCAAAGCCACGAGCCGCTCGCGCAGCGGGAGGCGACCGAGGCGCAGCCGCTCCTCCTCGTGACGCAGGTCGGCCTGCTCCGCCTGCAGCTCATGTTCGAGCTGGCCGGCGAGGTCGTCGAAGAGGTGATCCCAGCGCATGCCGAGACGGTATCGACGGCCCCCGACGCCGCCGACCGAGTTCTCCACAGTTCGAGGATTCCTCTTTACGAATGAGGAATCTTTTGCTTGAGTGGTGCTGCCCCGCTGGGGTGCACCAATCGGTCTACCGTCCGGGGAGGGGGCGGGGCCGCCGCGACACCCGCGTGCACGAACGCCGTGCGCGCGTGGCCACCGTCATCGACACCCCGTCCACGAGGCCTCCCCCTCGGAAGGAGCCGACCGTGATCGCCGCTTCGTCCCCCGCTGCTTCGTCCGGCGCTGCTGCGTCTCCCCTCGCTCAGCCCGCCCCCGTCTCCGGTCGGGCCCCAGGCGCTCCCCCGCGCGGCCGGGGCTCGCTCGCGCGCATCGCGCATGAGGAGTACTTCGACTACCAGCCCACCTCGACCGCCGATCTGCCCGATCCGCGGCCGCTCGTCGAGAACCTCACGCGGTGCGTGATCGAGATTCTCGCCGGAGCGCGCGAGCTCGAGCAGGTCGCGCGGTGGGTCACCGACGACGTGTACCGCACCCTGCTCGCTCGGGCCTCGATCAGCGCTCGCGCTCGCGCAGCCCGCGGTGCCCCGGCGGTGCGTCCGACCTTCTCGGTGGGGGCACCGAGACTGACCGAGCCGCGCGATGGCGTGGTCGAGGCGGTCGTGATCGTGACGAGTCGAGCGCGCGCCCGTGCCGTCGCCATCCGACTCGAAGGCCTCGACCGACGCTGGCGCGCGAGCGCGATCAGCGTGCTCTGAGCCGCCCCCGGCGACTCATCGAGAGCCGGCGTTCGTGGCATGAGTCCCCGACCATTCGGCGACTCATGCCACCGACGACGACTCTCGGACGGCAGCGTGGCGCGGAGACCCCGTATCGGGGCTCGCGCGGCTAGCGGCTCTTCTTCTTCTCCTGCGCGCGGCGCTGGGCGCGGTTCACGGGCGCAGCGCCGGAAGGCGCTGCGGGGGTCTTCTGGCCGAACGCACCCGTCGCCTGCGCGCCCCCCTGGCCCTGCCCGTTCTGCGGCTGGCCCTGGGGAGCACGACGCGTGGGCGCGGCGGCCGGGGCCGCGGCCGGGCCCCCGAATGCGGCAGAGACCTGCGGTGCCGCCTGGCGGGCCGCATCCGTCGGCGCCTGCAGCACCTGGCCGCGCTGGTTGCGCACCTCGACGTCACCGTCGGCCGACGGCGCCGTGTAGCTGAGGTTCTGCGGCGTCTGCGGCTGGTTCAAGCCCTTGGCCGTGACCTGCGCGGTGCCCTTGCTGCCCGTGACCTCGACCTCAAGGTTGAACAGGAAGCCGACCGCGTCTTCGCGGATCGCGCTCATCATCGACTGAAAGAGCGCGTAGCCCTCACGCTGGTATTCGACGAGCGGGTCACGCTGCGCCATGGCGCGCAGACCGATGCCGTCTTTCAGGTAGTCCATCTCGTACAGGTGGTCGCGCCAGCGGCGGTCGACCACACTCAACACCACACGGCGTTCGAGCTCACGCGTCGCCGTGCGGCCCAGGCTCTCTTCGCGCCGCTCATAAGCGAGCTTGGCGTCGCTGATGATCTCGCGAATGAGGAAGGCCGGGGTGAGCTTGGCCCCACCCTCACTGATGACCTCGTCGATCGTCAGCGAGATCGGGTAGAGCGTCTTGAGCTCTGTCCAGAGCTGGTCGAAATCCCACTCGTCACTGTGGCCCGCCGCGGTGTGGGTCTCGACGATCTCGGTGACGACCTGCTCGATGAAGGTCTGCACGCGGTCTTTGAGGTCGTCGCCCTCAAGAATGTGGCGACGGTCGGTGTAGATCGCCTCGCGCTGCCGGTTGAGCACATCGTCGTACTTGAGCACGTTCTTGCGAATCTCGGCGTTACGCGCCTCGACCTGCGACTGCGCCGAGCGGATGGCACGACTGACAACCTTTGACTCAATGGCGAGGTCGTCGGGAACGTTCGAGCGGCCCATCAGAGCCTCGGCCGCGCCCGCGTTGAACAGTCGCATGAGATCGTCTTGCAGTGAGAGGTAGAAGCGGCTCTCGCCCGGGTCACCCTGGCGGCCCGAACGACCGCGCAGCTGATTGTCAATGCGACGCGACTCGTGGCGCTCGGTGCCCAGCACGTAGAGCCCGCCGACCTCGATGACCTTCGCGGCCTCAATGGCGACCTGCTCTTTGACGCGTGAGAACACGGCATCCCACTCGGCCTCGTACTCGTCGGGGGTGTCGACGGGCGAGAGGCCCTTGGCGTTCATCTCGGTGACGGCGAGAAACTCGGCATTGCCGCCGAGCATGATGTCGGTGCCGCGACCGGCCATGTTGGTGGCAACGGTGACGGCGCCGAGGCGACCGGCCTGCGCGATGATCGAGGCCTCACGCGCGTGGTTCTTGGCGTTGAGTACCTCGTGCTTGACGCCGCGCTTGGCGAGCAGGCGCGAGAGCAACTCGCTCTTCTCCACGCTTGTCGTGCCCACCAGTACCGGCTGACCCTTGGCGTGACGCTGCACGATGTCATCGGCAGCCTGCTCAAACTTGACCTGCTCGTTCTTGTACACGAGGTCAGACTGATCGATGCGCTGCATCGGCAGGTTGGTCGGAATCGGCACGACACCGAGCTTGTAGGTGCTCATGAACTCGGCGGCCTCGGTCTCGGCCGTACCCGTCATGCCCGACAGCTTGGTGTAGAGCCGGAAGTAGTTCTGCAGCGTGACGGTCGCGAGCGTCTGGTTCTCGGCCTTGACCGTGACACCCTCTTTCGCCTCGATCGCCTGGTGAATGCCCTCGTTGTAGCGGCGGCCCACGAGAATGCGGCCGGTGTGCTCGTCGACGATGAGCACCTCGCCGTTCATGACGACGTAGTCTTTGTCGCGCTTAAACAGGGCGGATGCTTTGATCGCGTTGTTGAGGAACGAGATGAGGGGCGTGTTGGCCGACTCATACAGGTTGTCAATGCCGAGGTGGTCTTCGACCTTCTCGATACCCGGCTCGAGTACGCCCACGGTGCGCTTCTTTTCGTCGACCTCATAGTCGACGCCGGCCTGCAGGCGGCTGGCGATGCGCGCGAACTCGGTAAACCAGCGGTTGGCCTCGCCCGACGAGGGGCCCGAGATGATGAGCGGGGTGCGCGCTTCGTCGATGAGAATCGAGTCGACCTCGTCGACCACGGCGAAGAAGTGGCCGCGCTGCACCATGTCGGCGGTCTGCCAGGCCATGTTGTCGCGCAGGTAGTCAAAGCCGAACTCGTTGTTGGTGCCGTAGGTGATGTCGGCGGCGTACTGCTGGCGACGCACCTCGGGCGTCTGGCCCGAGAGGATGCAGCCAGTCGTCATGCCGAGGGCGCGGAAGATGCGACCCATGAGCTCGCTCTGGTAGCTGGCGAGGTAATCGTTGACGGTGATGACGTGCACGCCGCGCGACGGAATCGCGTTCAGGTAGGCGGCGAGGGTCGCCACCAGGGTCTTGCCCTCGCCCGTCTTCATCTCGGCGATGTTGCCGAGGTGCAGGGCAGCACCACCCATGAGCTGCACGTCAAAGTGCCGCATGCCGAGGGTGCGCTTCGAGGCTTCGCGCACGGCGGCGAAGGCCTCGGGCAACAGGTCGTCGAGCGATTCACCGTTGCCGTAGCGCTCGCGCAGTTCGACGGTTTCGTTGCGCAGTTCGTCGTCGGTGAGATCGCTGAAGTCATCTTCGAGCTGGTTGATCGCTTCGGCGTAGGCCTTCAGTCGACGCAGCAACCGGCCTTCGCCAACCCGCAGAACACGCTCGAGAACATTCGCCACTTCGGTTACTCCACTCGTCGGGTCGCACACGGTGCCGTGCGGCCGGGTCTGGGCACGCCGCAGACCGCCGCAGAACACGGCTCGCTCATGCTAGCAAGTGCGGCCATGCAGGGGCCGTGCGCGACGGAGTCGGCACACGGGACAGCCGGTCGGGGGCGTCGGTGCGGTACCGACGCCCCCGCATCCGTCAGCGACCGCGGCGCCCCGCGGCGGCCGCGACCGGCTGTTCGGCCTCGAGGCCGATGACGCCGTAGTTCCAGCCCTGGCGCCGGTAGACGACGCTCGGGCGGTCGGTGGCGGCATCGATGAAGAGGAAGAAGTCGTGCCCGACGAGTTCGAGCTGGTCGACCGCCTCGTCGACGGTCATCGCGGCCGCCGGAAACACCTTCTGCCGCACGACGACGGGCGAGTAGATCTCTTCGGCCTCCTCCACGGCCTCCTGCACGGGGATCGCCCCCGTCGCGACCTTCTGGATGATCTCGGGATCGGCCGGCGTGATGTCGAGGGCGGTGAAGCCATCGGCCGAGGCCTCGTGCAACGAGACCGGCCGGTGATTGCCGCGGTGCACCTTGCGCTTGTCTTTCGCCCGACGCAGCCGTTCGAGCAGCTTGTCGATCGCGAGGTCGAACGCGACGTACTTGTCACTGCCCGGCGATTCGGCCCGCACGACGGGGCCGGGGCCGATGAGCGTCATCTCGACGCGATCATCCGGGGCGCGGCCGCCGCCCTTCTCGTGATGACGAGAGACCTTGATCTCCAGCACCTGGGCACGATCGGCGAGGTGCTCGATCTTCTCGGCCTTCTCAGTCGCGTAGTCGCGGAACCGGTCGGTGATGCCGATGTTGCGTCCGGTGATGGTGATGTCCACGTCAACCTCCTGAGCCGTCAGCGTGTCGCCTGTCGGTCAGGCGATCGTCACGCCTCCTTTCCCTCACGGTAGTCCTCGCCGGGCTCATTGTCACCGGGACGTTAGTCATCGTCAGCCATGAATCTCCAGGGGATGCTCGACACGCCTCGTCGACGCGGCGTCGCGGCGATCGCAGCGGCGCCCGCGACCTCGGCGCCAGCCGCGCGCAGGGCGCGCGCGGCCGCGCGCAGCGTGGCACCGCTCGTCACGACGTCGTCGACGAGCAGCACGCGGCGGCCCTGCACGCGGTCCGACGCGCGCCAGCGCCCCTCATCGATCGCGAGGCGCTCGTCGAGGCTCAGCCCCTTCTGCTCGCTCGCGCTCGACGCCGCACGCAGCGCGGGCACGACCGCGAGCCCTGCTCGACGGGCGATGAGCGCGACGGGGGCGAACCCTCGTCGTGCCGCGCCCGCGCGTGAGCCGGGAACCGGCACGAGCAGCTCGGCGCCCGAGCCGCTCCACGCCGCGGTGACGGCGTCGCGCAGCGGGGCCGCGAGCGAGCGTGCGAGCTCCGTGCGGCCCTCGTGCTTGAGGCCGAGCAGCGTCGCGCGCACCACGCCCGCGTAGGGCAGGGCGGCCACGACCGTGAGCGGGGCGAGGACGGGCGGCCCGACCGGGAGCGCGGAGCGGGAGGACGACTCGAGGGGGGCGCACCGGAGCCGCGATCGCAGCGCGGGAGCGCACGCCGCGCACAGCGCGCGGTCGGGAGCACCGCATCCCGCGCAGTAGACGGGGGCGATGAGCGCCCAGGCCTCGGCGAGCGCCGCGCCGATGAGGGAGCGGGTGTCGACCATGTGCGCACTCTGGCAGGAGGTCGCCGGCCATGGCGGTCGAGCGGACCGCACTGGGGACGGCGCCTACTGCTGCGTGCCGAGGAACGAGGCGCGCAGCCCCGCGTTCTGCCAGCCCGAGCCGCGCGGCTCGAAGACGATGCCATCGGCGCCGAGCACGCGAATGCCATCGACGCCGGAGTTGCCGCCAACGATCTGCACCGGGCCCGGCGGGAGGCCGAGCGGCCGGCTGCGGCCTCCGAGCTCGTGCAGCTCGACGAGCGACTGGTCATCGCTGCGCGTGACCGACGCGACGCGCACCTCGTCGACCCAGGTGGCGTCGACGGCCGTGTCGCCGTTGAGCGGCAGATCGCGCAGCTCGCCGAGCCGCACGGGCACGCCCGACGCTTCGTCGCGGATGACGGCGGCATGCACGAGGCGCGGTCCGCCTGCGCCGTCGAGCATGAGCAGCACGCGCGCGTCATCGCGCGAGATCTCGAGGGAGACGATGCGCGCGTCGGCGGGCAGGGCGGCCTCGACGACGTGCACGGTGCCGTCGAGCTCGGTCGCGCGAATCTCGGCCGACGAGCTCGACGGGGCCGACCACACGAACTGGTAGCCGTCGATGCTCGGTGCGACGAGCCGCTCGCGCGCGTCGAGCAGCACGGGGGGCGAGTCGCCCGAGCGCACGGCGAAGACACCATCGGGGGTCAACACCGCGGCCAGCGTCTGGCTGGGCGCGAGCGAGACGGCCGTCGCTCCCAGCTCGAGCACGCGCGCGCTGAGCGTGCCGACGGGCTCGATCTCGCCGCCGGTCGCGAAGCCGAACTGGTCCTCCGTGCCCAGCAGCAAGCGCGGGTCGACCTGCGGCACGATGTCGGGCGAGCCCGAGGTCCACTCGGGGATGGCGACCGCGTTCTGGTCGACGGTGATCTGCACGCCGACGACGCCGCTGACCGCGCGCAGGCTCGCCGCGAGCTGCAGGCGAAGACGCTGCCGCTCGCGGTCGCTCAGCGACAGCACCTCGCTCGTGAGGTCGATCTGCGCGATGCCTCCGGCCACCGAGACGGGGGCGAGTGCCAGCGCGGTGCCCTCGGGAATCGCCGACACCGTCGCCCCCTGGCCGAGCCAGCTCGTCGGCGGCTCGAGCACGGCGCGCACGATGCGCGTCGCGACCTCAGACCGCGAGGGGAACCACCGCAGATCGGGCACGAGATTGCGGAAGGCGGCGTCCCAGTAGAAGAGGGCGTGCTGGCTGAACGCGCTCGGGAACGCCTGCTGCGAGATGAGGATGCCGTCGCCGAGCTCGGCGATTCGCCACTCGCCGTCCTGCTCGACGAAGCGGAACGGCGGCAGCGTCTGCGTCGCGGCGTCGTCGGCGACCGAGTAGCGCCCGACCTCGTCGACCGCGGCGACGATCGGAACACTGTAGGTGAGGGTCGTGTCGTTCGTGCGCTCGACGGATCCCTCGCGACTGCGCACGAGCGTGCTCGCGTACGGGTTCCAGGCGTCGGCGACGTCGTCGGCCAAGTACGAGCGGGCGATGCGGTAGTTGTTCTGCGCCGCCGTCGTCGCCGCGAGGAAGTCGCGCAGAATCTCTTCTTGCGTCGCGCCCGCCGAGGGGCCGGAGGGCAAGAAGTCGACGTCCACGTCGACGCCCGAGTCGATCTCGCCGCCGAGCTCGACGCCGCCCGAGAACGGCACCGAGACGCAGCCGGTCAGCAGCAGGGCGGGGACGACGGCGAGCGCGAGCAGCAGCCGGCGCAGGTGACGCGAGCGCTCACGCATCGTCATCACCTCCCCCGCTGTCGAGCACCGGCTCGAGCGGATCGACCGGAGGAAGCTCGATGGGCGAGTGGTCGATCGTCGCGCCGCGCTCACGGGGCAACGTCACGCGGAAGCACGTGCCCTCGCCGGGCACCGACCACACGTCGATGTTGCCGCCATGAAGCTGCGCGTCTTCCGTCGCGATCGCGAGGCCGAGACCGGTGCCCCCCGTCGTGCGCTGGCGGGAGGGGTCGGCGCGCCAGAACCGGTCGAAGACGCGCTCGAGCTGCGCAGCATCCATGCCCACGCCGTAATCGCGCACGGCGATGGCGACGGCCTCGCGGTCGCTGTCGACGTAGACGACGATCGGATGCCCCTCGCCGTGGTCGACGGCATTGCCGAGCAGATTCTGCAGGATGCGGCGGATGCGCCGCGCATCGACCTCGGCCTCGAAGTACCCGCCGGGGGCGACGAGCCGCAGCTCGCTGCCGCGCTCCTCGGCGATCGGGCGGATCGCCTCGAGCGACTCTTCGACGAGGCGCACGAGGTTGGTCGGCTCGGTGTCGATCTCGACGGCGCCGGCGTCGTAGCGGCTCATCTCGAGCAGATCGGCGAGCATGACCTCGAAGCGGTCGACCTGCGCGTGCAGCAACTCCGCCGTGCGGGCGGTCGTCGGGTTGAACTGGTCGCGCTGCTCGTACAGCACGTCGCCCGCGAGGCGGATGGTCGTGAGCGGCGTGCGCAGCTCGTGGCTCACGTCGCTCACGAAACGCTGCTGCACGCGCGAGAGGGCGGCGAGCTGGGTGATCTGCCGCTGCAGGCTGTCGGCCATGCGGTTGAACGAGCGGCCGAGGGTCGCGATGACGTCTTCTCCCCTGACCGGGATGCGCTCTTCGAGCTGGCCGTCAGCCAGCTTCTCGGCCGTCTCGGCAGCGACCCGCACGGGGTTGATGGCCAGCCGCGTGACGAGGAAGGTGACGAGACCGATGGTGGCAACGAGCAGCAGCGAGCCGATGACGAGGGTCTGCTGCACGAAGTCGAGGGTCTGCTGCACGTCGCGCACGTTGTACACCAGGTACAGCTCGTACTGCCCGGCGGTCGGCACCTCGAACACGCTGCCGACGACGAGGCCCGGGTCGAGGGCGTCCTCGCCGTCGAGCGACACCGCCTGGGTGTACAGAAGGCCGTCGTCTTGTGCGACCTGGTCGCGCAATTCTGGCGTGATCACGCTGATGTCGAGTCCGCCCGTGCTTCGGGGCGTCATCGTCACTGCCGTGGTCTGGCCCGGTGTACGAAGAATCGCGAACTGTGTGCCGCCAGGGCTCGACGCCACGCTCCGGATGGTGGTGACCGCTGTCTGGTTCACCGCCTCGACGTCGATCGTGCCATTCGGTGTCACCGAGCTGTCGAAAAGATCTTGCGTCGTCACCGTGGCTTGCCGCGCCTCGGCGATGGCTTGGCTCTTGCGCGCGTCGTAGAGGTTGGTGGCGATGCTGATCGACATGTAGCCGCTGATGATCGTCACCGCGATGGTCGAGAAGAAGACCGTGATGGCCACCGTGCGCAGCTGCAGCGAGCCACGCCAGAGCTGGCGCGCCCGTTGCACGAGGCTGCGCCAGGTGTACGGAGGCATGGGCTGGGCCGACTCGCCCTCAGCGGGCCGCGCCGGCCCGGTAGCCCACGCCCCGCACCGTCATGACGATGCTCGGGTTGTCGGGGTCGAGCTCGACCTTCGCCCGCAGCCGCTGCACGTGCACGTTGACGAGCCGCGTGTCGGCCTTGTAGTGGTAGCCCCACACCTGCTCGAGCAGCATCTCGCGCGTGAAGACCTGGTTCGGCTTCATCGCGAGGGCGAGCAGCAGGTCGAACTCGAGCGGCGTGAGCGAGATGGAGGTGCCGTCGCGCGTCACCTCGTGCCCCGTCACATCGATGATGAGGTCGCCGATCGGCAGCCGCTCGACGTCGGACTGGGTGCTCGGCCGCAACCGGGTGCGGATGCGGGCGACGAGCTCTTTCGGGTTGAAGGGCTTGACGACGTAGTCGTCGGCGCCGCTCTCGAGCCCGCGCACGACGTCGGTGCTGTCGCTCTTCGCGGTCAGCATGATGATAGGCGTGCCGCTCGACTCGCGAATGCGAGTGCACACCTCGATGCCGTCGATGCCCGGCAGCATGAGGTCGAGCAGCACGAGGTCGGGCTTGACGGTCGCGAACGACTCGAGCGCGGCGGCGCCGTCGTACGAGAAGTGGGGCTCGAAGCCCTCGCCGCGCAGCACGATGCCGATCATCTCGGCGATGGCGGCGTCGTCATCGACGACGAGGATGCGCGCGGTCATCGGGCGACCTCCGGTTCGTGTTTGGCCCCAGCCTAGACGAGTGTGACACCATACGTTCCGAGCAGACCTCAGGCGACGACGAAGGGCCAGCACGTGAGCGACTCCACCTCTTGGGCCTCACCCGGAGACCCCTCCGCGGCATCTGGGCCCGCGCCCGTGAGCCCGGGCCCCTACGGCCCCGCGGGCGACGCGAGCCCCGCCGCCGCGCCCACCCCGGGCGCGGGCGGATGGACGCCGCCGCCGAAGCCCGGGCTCATCCCCCTGCGCCCCCTCGAGTTCGGCACCGTGCTGGGCGCGAGCTTCCAGGTGCTGCGGCGCAATCCGCGCCCCACGTTCGGCGCAGCCCTGCTGCTCAACGCCCTCGTCGTGTTCCTCTCGACGGGCATCACCACGGTCATCGTCGTCTCGGGCATCGACCGCGCCTCGCGCGCGAGCTTCGCCGACTCCGAGACGATCATCGTGGGCACGCTCGCCCTCACGCTCGTGGCGACGCTGCTCGCCGTCGGCATCTCGATCGTCGCGCAAGCCCTGCTGCAGGGGGTCATCTCGCTCGAAGTGTCGCGCGCGACGCTCGGTGAGAAGCTGACGCTGCGCCAGCTGCTCGACCGGGGACGCGGTCGCTGGTGGCCGCTCATCGGCTGGACGGCCCTCGTCGGTGTTGCGGTCGTCATCGCCTTCTCGGTTCTGGCCGGCATCAGTATCGGCTTCTTCGCGCTTGGCGACCCGCTCGCGATCGCGGGCGGGGTGATCGTGCTGATCGTCGGCGTGCTCGGCCTCATCGTCGTGAGCGTCTGGATCTCGACGATGCTCGCCTTCGTCCCCGCGGGCATCATGATCGAGCGCCTCCCGATCCTGACTGCCGTGCGCCGCTCGTGGGGCCTCGTTCGCGGCGCCTTCTGGCGCATCCTGGGCACTCTGCTTCTCGTCTCGGTGATGGTCAACGTCGCGGCGAGCGTCGTGACGACGCCGTTCCAGTTCGCGGCGACGTTCGCGGCACCGCTCGTCAACCCCGCCGGCCAGCTCGAGACCGATCTGACCCTGTTCCTCGTGCTCAACGTCATCGTCATCGCCATCACCGCGGTCGTCGGCGCGATCGGCGCCGTGCTGACGACCTCGGCCGCCTCGCTGCTCTACATCGACCGACGCATGCGCACCGAGGGGCTCGATCTCGAGCTGCAGCGCTTCGTCGAGGTGCGCGCGAGCGGCGCGGCGGCCGATGACCCCTACCGTCGCGCGCCGTGATCCGAGGCGTGCCGGTCGAGCCCGATGCTCCGGATGCTCGCGAGCTGCTGCTCGACGAGCTCAGCGACCCGGCCTACGCCGAGAGCCAGCCGACCTGGTTCGACCTTCTCTCGCAGGCCGTGCTCGACTGGTTCGGATCGCTCTCACTCGGTGAGGGCGGCGGACCGCCCGCGCTCGCGCTCGTCATCGGTGCGGTGCTCATCGCGGCCGCGATCGGGGCCGCGCTGCTCGTGTACGGGCTGCCGCGCTGGCGCGCCCGCAGCCGACACGACGCCGAGCTGTTCGGCGAGCGCGACCGCCGCTCGGCGCGCGAGCTGCGGCGCGATGCCGAGCGGGCCGCGGGCGCCGGCGATTTCGATCGTGCGATCGCCGAGCGATTCCGTGCCATTGCGCGGGCGCTCGACGAGCGCACGCTCGTCTCGGCGCTGCCGGGCATGACGGCGCACGGCTTCGCGCGGGCCGCCGGCCGCCGGTTTCCCGAGCACGCGGGGGCGCTGGAGGCCGCCGCCGACCGATTCGACGGGGTGCGCTACCTCGGCCGGCCGGGGACGGCCGAGCACTACGCGGCCGTGCGCGCGCTCGATGAGACGCTCGACGCCGCCCCCTCGCCGCTGCACGACGAGCTCGACGCCATGGTCACGGCCCCCCGATGAGCGCACCCACGACCGACCTCAACGCCGAGCTGTCGAGCGTCATCACGACGCCCACGGTGCGGCGCGCCGTGCGGCGATCGCTCTACTGGGCGGTCGCGATCGCCGGCCTGCTCGTGCTCGGGGGCGTGACGGTCGCGCTCAGCGGCGCCTCGCGCGAGCCGCAGCGCTGGGGCGCCGACGAGACGGCCCCCGCGGGCTCGCGCGCGGTGCTCGAGGTGCTGCGGGACGCCGGCGTCGA
Source organism: Microcella humidisoli (assembly GCF_024362325.1). NCBI lineage: Bacteria > Bacillati > Actinomycetota > Actinomycetes > Micrococcales > Microbacteriaceae > Microcella > Microcella humidisoli. Next base: position 1,690,507 of record NZ_CP101497.1, on the reverse strand, counting down.
GGTCGTGACCGTCGGCCGGCTCGACGAGGCGCTCGCCGCGCTCGACGGAGAGGGCACGACGCTGTTCGTCGGCGACACCCGCGAGATCCTCGGCGACGAGCAGTGGCCGCTCCTGCTGGGCGTCGCCGACCACCTCGTCATCGCCGAGCCGACCCAGACGGCACTGGATGCCCTGCGCATCGATGCCCTCACCGCAGCGCCGCTCAGCGACAGCGGCGACCCGCTCGAGCTCGCCGCGGGGTGCACGGTGCCGGCCGCCGAGCGGGCGGGAAGCGTGCGCGCGACCGGCATCGGCTACAGCACGATCGACGGCGAGGTCTGCTTCGACGCCGGGGAGACGGGCGCGGGCCTCGTGCGGCTCGACGTCGAGGGGCGGCAGGTGAGCGTGCTCGGGGCGGGCAGCGTGCTGCAGAACGGCGACATCACGCTGGCCGGCAACGCCGCGCTCGCCCTCGGACTGCTCGGCGAGCATCCGACCCTCGTCTGGTACCAGCCCACGCCGGCCGATCTGTCGGCGCCGACGATCGGCGAGTTGACGCCCGACTGGGTGAACCCCGTCGCCTGGCTCGCGGTGCTCGTCGGGCTCGCCGCCGCGTTCTGGCGCGGTCGCCGCTTCGGCCCCGTCGTCGTCGAGAACCTGCCCGTCGTCGTGAAGACGACCGAGACCATGGAGGGTCGCGCCCGCCTCTACGCGCGCGAGGGCTCGCGACTGCGCGCCATCGACGCGCTGCGGGTCGGCACGCTGCGCCGCATCGCCGCGGGGCTCGCGCTCGGCCGCGGGGCCGGGGTCGACGACATCGTGACGGCCGTCGCCGCCATCACGGGCCGCGATCCGGCCGCCCTGCGCGCCCTGCTCATCGACCGCGAGCCGTCGAGCGACCGCGAGCTCATCGAGCTCAGCGACGGCCTGCTCGAGCTCGAGTCGCACATCGCGCGCCGCGTCGGGCTCGACGACCTCAGTACCGCCACCGACCCCGCTCCGACCGGAAGAATGGACGCATGACCACGACAGATCTTCGCGACGCCTTCGGGCGCGTTCGCACCGAAGTCGGCAAGGCCGTCGTCGGCCAAGACGGCGCCGTCAGCGGCCTCATCGTCGCCCTGCTCACGGGCGGCCACGTGCTGCTCGAGGGCGTGCCCGGTGTCGCGAAGACGCTGCTCGTGCGCTCGCTCAGCGCCGCGCTCGATCTGCGCACGACGCGCGTGCAGTTCACGCCCGACCTCATGCCGGGCGACGTCACGGGCTCGGTCGTCTACGACGCGAAAGCGGGCGACTTCGAGTTTCGGCGCGGACCGGTCTTCACCAACATCCTGCTCGCCGACGAGATCAACCGCACGCCGCCCAAGACGCAGTCGGCCCTGCTCGAAGCCATGGAGGAGCGCCAGGTCACGATCGACGGCGAGACCCACCCGCTGCCGCACCCCTTCATGGTCGCGGCGACGCAGAACCCCGTCGAGTACGAGGGCACCTACACGCTGCCCGAGGCGCAGCTCGACCGCTTCCTGCTCAAGCTCGTGCTCGACCTGCCCGCGCGCGACGCCGAGGTCGAGGTCATGCAGCGGCACGCCGAAGGCTTCAATCCGCGCGATCTCGCCGCGGCGGGCGTCACGGCGGTGCTGAGCGGCGAGCAGATCACGCAGGCCCGCGCGCTCGTGGGCGAGGTGGGCGCCTCGGCCGAGCTGCTCGGCTACCTCGTCGACCTCGCGCGCGCGACGCGCCAGAGCCCCTCGGTCAAGCTGGGCGTGAGCCCGCGCGGCACCACGGCGCTGCTCGCGGCGGCGAAGGCCTGGGCCTGGCTGCAGGGGGCCGAAGCCATCACCCCCGACCACGTGCAGACCATGCTGCTGCCCGTGTGGCGGCACCGCATCGCCCTGCGCCCCGAGGCCGAGCTCGAAGGCGTCTCGGCCGACACCATCCTGCGCTCGATCGTCGCGCAGGTGCAGGTGCCGCTCTGATGATCGGGCGCTAGCCATGGCCCTCACCGGGTGGTTCGTGCTGCTCGTCGCCCTCGGCGTCGTGCCCGTCGTCGCGCTGTCGCCGGTCGCGCCCGCCGGGCTCGTGCTGCTCGGCTGGCTCGTGCTGTGCGTCGTGCTCGCGGGCCTCGACCTCGCGCTCGCGGCGTCGCCGCGCGCGCTGCGCCTGCAGCGCCAGACGGATGCCCGGGTGCGGCTGACCGAGACCGCGACCGCGACGCTGCTGGTCACCAACCCCTCGCGGCGAATGATGCGCGGCATGATCCGCGATGCGTGGGAGCCCTCGGCCGGTGCGGCCCCGACCCGGCAGCGGCTGCTCGTGCCGCCCGGCGAACGCCGGGCGATCGTCACCGAGCTCACGCCGTGGCGCCGGGGCGAGCGCCGCACGGCGCTCGTCACGGTGCGCGCCCGAGGACCGCTGCGGCTCGCCGAGCGGCAGGCGAGCATCCGCGTGCCCGGGGCCATCACGGTGCTGCCCGAGTTCGCCGCGCGCAAGCACCTGCCCTCGCGGCTCGCGCGCTTGCGCGAGCTCGACGGCCGCACGAGCGTCATGGTGCGCGGCCAGGGCACCGAGTTCGACAGCCTGCGCGAGTACGTGCGCGGCGACGACGTGCGATCGATCGACTGGCGCGCGACGGCGCGACGCTCGGGCGGGCCCGGACCCGGCGGCGCGCCCGGGCAGACGCTCATGGTGCGCACGTGGCGGCCCGAGCGCGACCGGCACGTCGTCGTCATCGTCGACTCGGGGCGCACCGCCGCCGCCCGCATCGCCGACGAGACACGGCTCGATACTGCCTTCGAGTCGACCCTGCTGCTGAGCGCCCTCGCCGACCGCGCGGGCGACCGCGTCGACGTCGCCGTGTTCGACCGGCGCGTGCGGGGCCGTGTGCAGGGAGCCCGCGGTGCCGACCTGCTCGCGAAGCTCGTCGAGACCATGGCGCCGATCGACCCCGCGCTCATCGAGACCGACTACACGGCCGTGCCCGGGCTCGTGCGGTCGATGACGGCGCAGCGCTCGCTCGTCGTGCTGTGCGTGCCGCTCGAGTCGCCCGGCGCGACACGCAGTCTGCTGGCGATGCTGCCGCAGCTCACAACCCGGCACCTCGTGCTCGTCGCCGCGGTGACCGACCCCGCGCTGCTCGACGCGGCCGGCGAGCGCGACACTCGGGCGTCGGTCTACCGGGCCGCCGCGGCCGAGCGTGCCCTGCTCGACGCCGAGCGCGTCGCGGCCGCCGTGCGCCGGTTGGGCGGCGATGTCGTCAGCGCGGCGCCGCTCGACCTGCCGCCCGCGGTCGCCGATCGGTACCTCGCCTACAAGGCGGCCGGACGGCTGTAGTCGCGCGACTCGGCGCGAGGGGGTCAACGGCGTCGGCAGATCTCGCGGCCCATTTGCAGTCCAAACAGCCTCAACTCGGGTTAGTCTGGCGCCATAAACCCCCGGCACTCCATGGTGCCCCTGCGCCCGAGAGAGTGCTCATGCCGACGCATCACCCGAATTCAGGCGCGCGCGTGCGCCGACCCGTTCGCCGCATCGCCACCGTCTCGGCGGTTGCGATCATCGCCTCCGCACTCGTGTTTCCGACCGCGGCGATCGCGGCGGTCGACACCCCGTTCACGTTCGACGATCCGGCGCCCGCGACCTCGGGCGTCGTGCAGTACTCCGCCAGCGGAGCCACCGTCACGACACTGACGGGCACCGGTCCGGATGGCGCAACCGTGCGCATCGAGACCATCGATGCCGGCACGTTCGCCTTCGGGTACCCGTGCTCGACCACGGTGGTCAACGGCGCCTGGAGCTGCGACGTGACCCTTGGGTCGTTCGTCGGAACCGTCGGCGCGCAGCGGATGGAAGACGTGGGCGGACTCTCGCTCCCCGCTGAAACCATCAGCCGCACGATCGTCGCGCTCTCGCCCCCCGCCTTCGACTCGGCCTCGACGGGCGTGGTGAGCTCGAGCACGTCGCCGACCATCTCGGGAACCGTCACGCCGCTCGCCGGAACGACGAGTGCGACCGTTCGGCTGACCGTCGAAGGAGACGAGGTCTGCATCGCCACCGTCGCGATGGCGGGAACGTGGACGTGCTCCATCTCGGTCGCCGGAGCACTGGACGGCCCGCTCGACCTGGCCGTCACGCAGACCCGCACGGCGGGGGGTGTGAGTGGCACGTCGCTCGCCGCGACGACCACCTACACCCTCGACACGACCGGACCGACCGTGCCCGCCACGTTCACGACGCCGGCAGGTTCAACCCTCACGGTGGGGCCGGGGGCGTTCGTGCTCGCGGGCACGGCTGAGGCATCGGGCACCGTGCGCGTCACGGCAGGCGCAACAACCGTCTGCGGGCCGCTGACCGTGAGCGTCGGGGGCACCTGGTCGTGCACCGCAACAGGATTGCCCGTCGGTTCGTACACGCTGTCAATCGTGCACGCGGATGCCCGGGGCAACGCCTCCTCGAGCACGTCCGAGTCGATCGCTCTGACCGTGCAGTCGGTGATCGTCATCCCCCCGCCGAACCTCATCATCTCGCCGCCGTCGTTCGTGACGCTCCCGAACCTGAACATCGCGCCCCCCGCGGTGCCCACGACGATCATCACGGATCTGCCGGGGCAGCTGATCGAGGTGTCGACCGCGCTCGCTACTGACTCGCCCGCGCGCGACATCTTGCAAGACATCCTGGTCACGAATGTGCAGGGCTTGTTTGAGGCAGTCGATGATCGCGGTCTTACGTACCGCTACGCGGTTCCCATCAACCAGTTGCCCGATCTGAACATGCGGCTGGCGTTGAGTCGGATGTTTCCCGACGGCTTGACAGACGTCAACGTGATCGACCCCTCCACAGGCCTGACCGGACCTCGCCCCCCTACCTGGAGCGACATGCCCTGGCGAGCGCAGGTCGTCTTCCTTTTCGCCGACTACCGCCCCCCCACTACGGACGAAGACCCGTTCAACCAGGGCCTCGCAAACTCAATTGCTCCTTTCGCGGACGCCTCCGGTAGGAACGCTCGTACCGTCCTCAATGAGGGCGAGATTCTCATCGACCAGCAAGAACTCACTGGCGACGGCGATGTCACGCTCTCCGGTTCCTTGCCGGAGGGCGTGGAGCCCGGGGATTACGACCTCATTGTGCGCGTCGTCCTCGAGCCCGACGAGAATGTCGGCATTCCCGTGCCCGACACGATCGAACCGATCGAGGTCAGTGTGCCCGTCACGCTCGTCGCGGACGAGCCTGCGGCCGCAGCGGGCGTCTCGCCCTGGCTGTGGGCAGGAATCGCGGCCGTCGTGCTCGGTATCGTCGCCATCGTCGTGATCATGGCCCGAACCACGCGCCGCAGGGCCTGACGACCGCGCGGCGGCAAGGCAGCGGAACCGCCCCGCCGGCTCAGTCGCCGACGACGACCCGGGCGCCGCGGCTGATCGGGTCGAGGTCGCCCGTCTCTCCGTCGCGGAAGGCTCGGCCCCCGAGCATCCACTGGTAGAGCAGGAAGGCGACGAGCGCGACCGTGCCGATACCGATGCGGATGACGTCGGGCCACTCCTGCCGCGTCACGTAGCCCTCGATGATGCCGCTCACGAGCAGCGCCGCAACGAGGCCGCCGATGATCGAGAACAGCGAGCGGCCGTCCTCCGCGAGCGCCTGCAGGCGTGTGCGCGGACCGGGCGACACCCACGACCAGAAGATCATGAGCCCGCCCGCCGCGGCCACGAAGATCGCGTAGATCTCGAGCTGGCCGTGCGGCAGGATGTTGAGGAAGAACACGTCGAGGCGGTCGAACTCGGTCATGATGCCCGCGCTCAGCCCGAGGTTCTGCGCGTTCTGGAACACGATGAACGGCACGTAGACGCCCGTGATGCCGAAGGCCACTGACTGTGCGGCGATCCAGGCGTTGTTGCTGAACACCTGCAGGCCGAAGACGGCTTCGCTCGACGCGCTGTAGTAGCCGACGAAGTCTTCCTCCGCGTAGCGGCGCAGATCCTCGTAGTCGCCCAACGCGGCGATGACGGCGGGGTTCGAGGCCACCCACACGGCGTAGAGGGTCGCGATGACGGCGAAGAGTCCGGCCACGACGAGCGTCAGATACCGGATGCGGTACAGCGCCGCCGGCACCTCGCGCGTCGCGAAGCGGGCCAGCTGGGCGAGCGGCTCGGCCGTCGCCCCCGTGAACCGCAGCCGCGCGCGCGACAGCAGCACGCTGAGCGAGGCCGCTTGCGGAACCTGGCCGGCACTCGTCGTGATCGCCGAGAGCTGGGTGGCACCCGCCTGGTAGTGCTCGATGAGCTCGTCGGCGTCGCGGCCGGCGAAGCGCCGACGGCGCGCGAGTTCACGCAGCCGATCCCATTCGGCGGCGTGGGCTGTTGAGTAGGCGTCGAGATCCATCTGTTTAGATGATGGCATGTCGAGCCCGCAGAACGCCGCGAGCGAGTACGACGCCGAGCGCGAGCTGCTGACGGGCGAAGCCGTGGCCCTTGAGCTGCGGCCGACGAGCGTCGTGCTGCGCATGGCGGGCGGCATCATCGACTACCTGCTCTACTCGATCGTGACGGGGCTGCTCGTGTGGCTCTCGCTCTCGGTGGCCTTCTCGATCGGGGTGCCGGAAGAGCTCGGCACGGCGATCGTCATCGCCTGCATCGTCGTGGGGCTCGTGCTGCTGCCGGCCGTCGTGGAGACGGCGGCGCAGGGCAAGTCGCTCGGGCGCCTCGCGCTCGGCGACCGCATCGTGCGCGACGACGGCGGTGCCATCGCGTTCCGTCACGCCGTCATCCGCTCGTTCGTCGGCGTCGTCGAGATCGTGTTCACCTTCGGCGGGCTCGCCGTCGTCGTGGCGATGCTCAACACGCGCGCGAAGCGGCTCGGCGATCTACTCGCCGGCACCTACAGCCAGTACGAGCGCGTGGGCACGGTGAACGCTCCCGTCTACGGGGTTCCTGTCGAGCTCACCGAGTGGGCCTCGACCGCCGACGTCGCTCGGCTGCCCGACGCACTCGCTCGCCGTATCGCCCAGTTCCTGCGCCAGGCGGGCGGGCACACTCCCGCGACGCGCGAGCGCATCGCGCGCGACCTCGCGATCGAGGCGGCGCTCTTCGTCTCGCCGGTGCCGGCGGGCGACCCCGAACTGTTCCTCGCGGCCGTCGCCGCGCTGCGCCGAAGCCGTGAGGCGACGGCGCTGCGGCTCGAGCGGGCGCGGCTCGATGAGTTGCAGCCCACTCTCGCGGCGCTGCCCCACGGGTTTCCCGACCGCGGCTAGGGTCGCAGCATGAGCTCGAGCGCAGCATCCATCGCCGTCACGGTCGTCGGCGGCCCCACCGCCCTGCTGGAGTGGGCGGGCCTGCGGCTGCTGCTCGACCCCACCTTCGACGAGCCCCAGCGCTACGGGCCCGATGACGACGACCTCGAGAAGACCGACGGCCCCGCTGTCGCCGTCGATGAGCTCGGGCGCATCGACGCCGCCCTCGTCTCGCACCACCACCACGAGGACAACCTCGATCACCAGGGCCGCAACCTCGCGCTGACCCTGCCGCTCGTCGTCACGACGCCCGCCGGGGCTGAAGACCTCGGAACCCGCGGCGGTACCGCTCGCGTCATCGGGCTCGCCGACGACGAGGGGATCGCGCTCGACGACGCGCTCATGGTCGGCACGGTCGTCGCCTCGCTGGCGCCCGCGGGCGCTCGACTGCACGCCCTGCCCGCCCAGCACGGCCCTGCCGAATGGGCCGAACGGCTCGGGCCAGTCTGCGGGTTCCTGCTCACCGCCCCCGGGCACCCGACCGTCTACGTCTCGGGCGACAACTCAGAGGTCTCGGTCGTCGAGACGATCGTCGCCCGATACGGCACGGTGGATGCCGCGGTGCTGTTCGCGGGCGCCGCCCGCGTTCCGGCGATCGACGCCGCCCTCACCCTCACGGCGGCGGACGCCCGCGCCGCCGCCCTCGTGCTCAGCGCGCGCCGCGTGGTCGGGCTGCACGTGGACCAGTGGACGCACTTCAGCGAGGGCCGCGACGCCCTCGAGCGCGAGTTCGCGGGGCTCGAGTCGCCCGCGGGCGGAGCGCTGCTCGCCGCCACGCCGCTCGGCGCCCGAACCGAGATCACCCTCTAGCCCGAGCCAACACTCCCCCCTGGCCGCTCACCTCGAGGGGCGACGCCCACGGCGCTGACTGTGCCGACGACGATGAGCGTGTTGACCCACGGGTCGTCGGACCCCGACCACTCCCTCGCGGCGACTTCAACGGATTCGGAACTTCATGATGCAGATTCATGAAGTTCCGCGTCCGTTGTAGTGCGCGCACCGTGGAGCAGTCCGCATGGAGCAGTCCGATTGATCACCAAACCTTGACGAGCTCTTCATCGGTCTCGGTGGCCGTACGCGTCGCACCCTCGTCGTCGACGTACTCGTAGGTTGTCGTGCTGACGACTCCCGTCCGCACGAAACCGAGTCGTTCGTAGAGCGCAGCGGCCCTCGGGTTGTCGAACACGACGCCCACCACCAGGCGTCGCGCGCGCCCGGTCGCGAGGTCGGCGCGCTCTTCCACCACTTTCTCGGCCGCAGCGATGATGGCTGACCCCACTCCGCGGCCTCGTGCCGACGCGTCGACCGAGAGGCTCTTGAGCTCAGCCGGGTCAGTCATCGCCGCAGCATCGTCAGGCGTGCAGCGCCGCACGACCACGCCAGCGGATGCCATGCCGACCTAGAAGTCGGTGTTGAGGGGGTGCGCGCCGACGCGCTGGTCGCGGTCGCACGCCGCGATCGTCGCCATCTCGTCGGCCGAGAGCTCGAAGTCGAAGACCGCCGCGTTCTCGAGCATGCGCTCGCGGCGCACCGTCTTCGGGAAGACGATCAGGCCCTCCTGCAGGTGCCACCGGATGGCGATCTGCTGCACGCTCTTGCCGTGGCGCGCGGCGATCTCGGCGAAGCCGGGTAGCTCGGCGAGGTCGTAGTTGCCGCTGCCGAGCGGGCTCCACGACTCGGTGTGGATGCCCCGCGCCTCGTGGAACGCCCGCAGGTCGCGCTGCTGGAACGCGGGGTGCAGCTCGACCTGGTTGACCGCGGGCACGACCTCAGTCGCCGCCGCGAGGTCGTCGAGGTGGGTCTGCATGAAGTTCGAGACGCCGATCGAGCGGGCAAGCCCGGCGTCGCGCAGCTCGATCACGGCCTCCCACGACTCGACGTGCTTGCCGTACTTCGGCGACGGCCAGTGGATCAGGTACAGGTCGACCTGCTCGAGCCCGAGCCGTTCGAGGCTCGCCTCGGCCGCGGCGCGCACGGTGTCACGGCCCTGGTCGCTGTTCCACAGCTTGGTCGTGATGAAGAGCTCGTCGCGCGGAATGCCCGACTCGGCGATCGCCCGGCCGACACCCGCCTCGTTCTTGTAGACGCGCGCCGTGTCGATGTGGCGGTAGCCGACCTCGAGGGCCTCGGCGACCACACGGTGCGCTTCATCGTCGTCGATCTGCCACACGCCGAGCCCGAACTGCGGGATGCGGTGGCCGTCGTTGAGCGTGATGTGCGGGGTGGGAATCGCGTCAGTCATCCTGCCAGTCTCCCCCATCTGCCTTGACGCTCCCTCTCAGACGGCGCTCCCCTTCAGACGGCGCTTCCTCTCAGACGGCGCTCGGCACCGATCGCTCATCGGGGCCGGTGTAGAGGCTCAGCGGGCGGATGAGCGCGTTCGCCGCGAGCTGCTCGCGCACGTGCGCCGTCCACCCGGTGACGCGCGCGGCGATGAACAGCGGCGTGAAGAGCTCGGTGTCGAAGCCCATGAGGTCGTAGGCCGGCCCCGAGGGGTAGTCGAGGTTCGGCTTGATGCCCTTCGCCTCGTCCATCGCCTTCTCGAGCGCGTCGTAGAGGTCGAGCACCTCGGGCCGCTCGTAGTGCGCCACGAGCGTCTCGAGCGCGGCCTTCATGGTCGGCACGCGCGAGTCGCCGTTCTTGTAGACCCGGTGGCCGAAGCCCATGACCTTGCGCTTGGCGGCGAGCGACTCCGCCAGCCAGCTCTCGGCGTACTGCGCCGAGCCGACCTCGCGGAAGGTGTGCATGACGGCCTCGTTCGCCCCACCGTGCAGGGGGCCCTTGAGGGCGCCGATCGCGCCCGTGACGGCCGAGTAGACGTCGCTGAGCGTCGAAGCGATGACGCGCGCCGTGAACGTCGAGGCGTTGAAGGAGTGCTCGGCGTACAGGATCATCGACACGTCGAACGCGCTCACGACGACGAGCTCGGGCACCTCGCCGAACGTCATGTGCAGGAAGTTCGCCGAATAGCCGAGGTCGTCGCGGGGCTCGACGAGCTCCTGCTCGCGCAGGCGGCGCTGCGCGTAGGCGACGATCGACGGCAGCTGCGCCCACATCCGGATGCTGCGCTCGAGGGTGAGGTCACCATCGATCCACGTGCTGTCGATCGTGAGCGACTCGTCGAGCGCGCCGAGCACGCTCACGGCGGTGCGCACGACATCCATGGGATGCGCGCTCAGCGGCAGCGCATCCATCGCCTGCTTCACCGTCGGGTCGAGGTGCCGCAGCGAGCGCTCGAGCGTCTCGAACTCCGCCAGCTGGGTCGGGCTCGGCAGCTCGCCGTGCCACAGCAGGTAGGCGACCTCTTCGGCCGTGCACCGCTCCGCGAGCTGCTGCACGGGGTACCCGCGGTAGAGCAGCGAGTTCGTGTCGGGGTTGACCTTCGAGATCGCCGTGACGTCGACGACGACGCCGGCCAGGCCCTTCTTGATGTCGTCGAGCATGTCGGTCTCCTTGTGGGTCAGCGGCCGTTATAGGTATAGATGCCCGCGTCGAAGGCGTTGTACGCCTCGTAGTCGAGCAGTTCGTAGAGCCTGCCTCGAGTCTGCATGCCCGCGACCTCGCCGTCGAGGGTTCCGGTGGATTGCAGCGTGTCGAGCGCGCGCTCGATCGCGCCGAACGCGATGCGCAGCAGCGAGACGGGGTGGATCACCAGGTTCACGCCCACGTCGGCGAGCTGCTGATGCGTGAAGAGCTCGCTCTTGCCGAACTCGGTCATGTTGGCGAGGATCGGCACGCTCACGGCCTTCCGCATCTGCTCGAACTCCGCGAGCGTGCCCATCGCCTCCGGGAAGATCGCGTCGGCACCGGCCGCTTCGAGCGCCTTGGCGCGGTCGATCGCGGCGTCCATGCCCTCCACCCCGCGGATGTCGGTGCGCGCCATGATCACGAGGTCGGGGTCGCGGCGGGCATCGACGGCCGCGCGGATGCGCTTGACCGCCGTGTCGAGATCGACGACGGCCTTGCCGTCGAGGTGCCCGCAGCGCTTGGGGTTGACCTGGTCTTCGAGGTGCAGGCCCGCGACGCCCGCGTCTTCGAGCTCGTGCACCGTGCGGGCGACGTTCATGGGTTCGCCGAATCCGGTGTCGGCGTCGACGAGCGTCGGCAGGTCGCTCATGCGGCTGATCTGGTGGGCGCGGTGCGCGACCTCGCTGAGCGTCGTGAGGCCGATGTCGGGCAGTCCGAGCTCGGCGGCCATGACGGCACCCGAGATGTAGGCGCCGTCGAAGCCCTTGTCTTCGATGAGGCGGATGCTGAGCGGCGTGAACGCGCCCGGGAAGACCTGCAGGCGCCCGCTCGCAAGCCCCGCGCGGAACGCCTGACGGCGCTGGCTCGGCGTGGTGGAGGTGGAGAGCATCAGAAGAGTCCCTTCGGGGCGGCGGGCACGGGGTGCATCGGGGTCACGGTGAGGCCGCCGAGCTCGGCGGGGCTCAGCTCGGGCAGGCGCTGGGCGACCGAGAGGAAGCGGTCGATCTCGTCGGGGCTCAGGATGCCCTGCGCCAGCATCCGGAACTTGCCCACGTACTCGGCCCGACCGAAGGGCCGCGCGCCCAGCGGGTGCGCGTCGGCCACGGCGATCTCGTCGACCACGCGCTCGCCGTTCGTCAGCTCGATCTCGATGCGGCCGCCGAAGGCCTTCTCGCTCAGGTCGAGGGAGTGGTAGCGGCGGGTCCACTCGGCGTCTTCGGTCGTCGTGATCTTCTGCCACAGCTCAACCGTGTCGGGGCGGGTCGCGCGCTCGGGGGCATAGGAGTCGACGTGGTGCCAGCCGCCGTCCTGCAGGGCGACCGCGACGATGTACGGCACCGAGTGGTCGAGCGTCTCGCGGCTCGCCGTGGGGTCGTACTTCTGCGGGTCGTTCGCGCCCGAGCCGATCACGTAGTGGGTGTGGTGGCTCGTGTGCAACACGATCTTCGCGATGTTCGCGGGGTCACGCAGCTCGGGGCGCTCGGTGCCGAGGCGACGCGCGAGGTCGATCCAGGCCTGGGCTTGGTATTCGGCAGAGTGCTCTTTCGTGTAGCTGTCGAGGATGCCCGTGAGCGGTTCACCGCTGTCGGGCAGCGGAACCTCGTAGCGAGCATCCGGCCCGCTCAGCAGCCACGCGATGAAGCCGTCTTCGCCTTCATAAATGGGGCTCGGGCTCGTCTGGCCGCGGATCGCCCGGTCGACGGCTTCGATCGCCATCTTGCCGGCGAAGGCGGGGGCGTGCGCCTTCCAGGTCGAGATCTCGCCCTTGCGCGACTGCCGTGTGGCGGTCGTGGTGTGCAGGGCCTGGCCGATGGCCTGGAAGATCGTCTCCGTCGGCAGCCGCAGCAGCGTGCCGATGCCGGCCGCGGCGCTCGGGCCGAGGTGGGCGACGTGGTCGATCTTGTGCTCGTGCAGGCAGATGGCGCGCACGAGGTCGATCTGGATCTCGTAGCCGGTCAGCAGGCCCTTGAGAAGCTGCGCTCCGTCGGCGCCGGTGTGCTGGGCGACGGCGAGGATCGGCGGGATGTTGTCGCCGGGGTGCGAGTAGTCAGCGGCGAGGAAGGTGTCGTGGTAGTCGAGCTCGCGCACGGCGACCCCGTTGGCCCAGGCGGCCCACTCGGGGCTGTAGCGCGTGTCGGCGGGCGTGCCGAACACGGTCGCGCCGGGGCGGTAGGGGTGCGCTTCGGCCTGCCCGCGCGCGCTGATCACGGGGGCCCGGTCGAGGCTCGCGACGGCGACGGCGGCGTTGTCGATGACGCGGTTGATGACCATGTCGACGGCCGCCTCGTCGAGCGGACGGTCCTGCTCGGCGGCGAGCGCGGCGAGCTTGCCGGCGAGTTGGTCGGCGGCGGCGAGGGGTTCGCTGCTCTTGTAGGTGCGCACGGTGTGGGTGGTCGTCATGGTCGCTCTTTCGTCTGGTCGTCGCCGCTACGCGGCAGGTGGGCGTGGATGCTCGTGAGGGCTTCGTGCAGGTGCAGCCGAGTCGCGGCGGCTGCGCGCTCGGGGTCGCCGTCGGCGATGGCGCGGGCGATGGCGGCGTGCTCGGCGGCGCTGCAGGCGAGGCGGTCGTCGTCGTCGCGGGCGAGGCGGCGCACGCGGGCGAGGTGCACGCGCGTGCTCGCGATCGCGGAGGCGAGGTAGGGGCTGTCGCTCAGACTGTCGTCGAGGGCGGCGTCGAACTCGGCGACGAGGGCGTAGTAGTCGTGGCGCTGCGGGTCGTCGGCGCTCAGGCTCGCGGCGTCGACGGCGGCGAAGCGGGCGGCGAGCTCGGCAAAACGTGCGCTGCTCTCGTCGGTGCTCGCCCGGCGGGCGGCGAGGCGCGCGGCCTGCTCGTCGAGGGCAGTGCGCAGTTCGAAGAGGGCGGTGACGTCGTCGGGCTCGATCTCGCTCACGACGAGGGTGCGGGGTCCGCGCTCGGTGGCGAGCCCGGCGGCGATGAGGCGGGCGAAGGCCTCGCGCACGGGGGTGCGGCTGACTCCGAGTCGCGTCGCCTGCTCGACCTCGGTCAGCGGGGCGCCCGGCGTGAGCTCGCCCTCGACGATCGCAACGCGCAGGGCGTCGAACGCGCGGTCAGCAGCCGTGCGCAGCCCAGCGGGAACGCCCGCACGCGCCGCGCTCTCGATCGCCATGCCCCCAATGTATACATTGAGCGACTTGAGCGCTACACAGCGCCGATTTCACGAGACTTTCGTATACACCAACACCCCTCCTCGTCCTCTTCCTTCCCGCTCGGCGCTCTCTCCACTCCGATGTCGAGGTCGCGACCGTCGAGGTCGAGGTCGTCGTACCGGGCCGGTTCGCGAAGGCTGACCAGGCGCTCGACGAGGACGGCGAGCGCTCCGATCACTCGCGGACTCAGCCGGTAGATGCGAGCGTTCATGTCGATGCGTGTCGTCACGAGGCCCGCGCGGGCGAGCCGGTTCAGGTGCTTCGAGATGGCCTCGCGACCGACGCCGCGCTCGCTCTGCAAGGCGTCGGCGAGTTGGCCGGCCGAGTGCTCGCCGCTCGCGAGCACCTCGATGAGCCGCCAGCGCAGCGGATGGGCAAGGAGGAAGAGGGTTTCCATTCCGCGAGTGTGCCCGCCGCGGCATGTGCCGCGAGCGGCACATTGCCCGAGCGGGAATACCGCTCCCGGGAGACGGGCGGAGGAGGGAGCTCGGTGCTGACGAGAAGGGGCGGGCGGGCACTCCGCATCGATGTCAGCAGAGCGCCCCGCGGCTCAGCGGTAGCGGCGGCCCTCGTCGCGGCGGTAGAGCCAGAGGGCGAGGGCCGCGGTGGCGAGGGTCCAGGCGAGGGCGCCGGCGAGCATCCACAGTTCGGGGGTTGTTCCCTCGACGGCGGCGAGCGTGAGCTCACGGGCGTGCCGCGACGGGAAGAACCGCGAGAGCGTCTCGAGCCAGTCGGGGAAGAACTGCGGCGGGAAGAACAGCCCACCTCCGAAGGCGAAGCCGAACATGCCGACCTGGATGATCGCGATCGCCGCCTTCGACGAGAACGCGTAGCCGATCGACGCCCCGAGCAGCAGGAACGGGATGCTCGTGAGCGCCAGAACCACGAGCCCCGCGACGAGACCGACAGCGGAGACCGACGCCTCGGTCGCGAGCGCACCGACGATCAGCACGGGCACGATCGAGAGGAAGCTGAACACCGCGGTCGCCGTGATCTGCGCGCTGATGCGCACCGCGGCGGGCAGGGGCAGGCTGCGCAGGTAGGGATCCCACGGCTTCTCGCGGTTCTCGGCGATCGTGAGACCCAGGTTGAAGAGGGCGCTCACCATGACGGCGAAGACCGCGAGCGATGCCACGGCCTGCGTCGCGAAGACCGGGTCGTCGGCCACGCCGCGGTTGGGCACGACGAAGAAGAGCAGGCTGAGCGCGGGGAACACCATCGTGCCGATGACGGCGATCGGCACGCGCAGCGTCTCGATCACGAGCATGCGCACGTGCATCGCATACAGCGGAAGCATCGGCACTGTGCGCGGCGCGACGGCCGAGATGTCGGGGGTCGTGATGGTCATGCGGCGCTCCGATCGGTCAGCGTGAGGGCGAGGAAGGCTTCTTCGAGGGATGCCCCGCGCACGGTGAGGCCCGAGAACGGCACCTCGGCGCGCACGAGCGAGCGCACGAACGCATCCGCGTCGTCGACCGTGAGACGTATCCGCTCACCGCCGACCTCGCTGCGCACCACGCCGGGCAGGGCGCGCACCGCATCGGGTCGGTCTGTTGCCAGCTCGATCACGGCCGAGTCGACCCGATCGCGCACGGCGGCGAGGGTGTCGTCGGCGAGCACGACGCCGTTGTCGATCACGATGACGCGCTCAGCGAGCGCCTCGATCTCCTCGAGGTAGTGGCTCGTGACGACGATCGTCGTGCCCTCGGCGTGGTGACGGCGGATGCCCTGCCAGAGGCCGTGCCGCGCATCGACGTCGAGCCCCGTCGTGGGTTCGTCGAGCAGCACGAGCTGCGGGCGCCCGACGAAGGCGAGGGCGACCGCGATGCGGCGCTTCTGGCCGCCCGAGAGGGCGCCGCACTGGCGGCGGAGCAGGTCGGAAAACCCGAACTCGTCGGCGAGAGCATCCGTCGGCACGCGGTCAGGGAAATGCGCGGCCACGAGGTCGACGACCTCCGAGACCCGCAGGGTGTCGGGCAGGGCCGTCTCTTGCGGCGTGCTGCCGAGGCGGGCCCGGCGGCGCGGGTCGGTGGGGCTGCCGCCGAAAAGCTCGACGGTGCCCGACGACGGACGGCGTCGGCCCTGCAGCAGGCTCAGCAGCGTCGACTTGCCGGCTCCGTTGGGGCCGAGCAGTCCGACGAGCTCGCCGCCGCCGATCGTCAGGCTGACATCGTCGAGCGCGACGGTCTCGCCGAAGCGGCGGGTCGCGTTCTCGAGGCGCGCGAAGGTCGTATGCGCGGTCGCGGTCATGGCTTCTCTCCCAGCAGGTGTCGAAGGGTCTCGGTGTAGTCCTCGAACGCACGCCGTCCGCGGCGGGTGAGGCTGACGAAGGTCGTGGGGGTGCGGCCCTGGTGGGTCTTCTCGACGACGACGTACTCGGCGTCTTCGAGCTTGCGCAGGTGGGTCGAGAGGTTGCCGGCGGTCATGTCGAGCAGCTCCTGCAGCCGCGGGAAGGTGATGCGGTCGCCCTCCTCGAGGCTCGCGAGCGTCGCCGAGATGCGCAGGCGGGCGGCGGCGTGGATGACCGGGTCGAGCTCGGTCACGCCCGGCCCCTCTTCAGGCCCAGGTGCATGACGAGGGCGGCGATGAGGAACGACCCGCCGCCGAGCACCGCCATGACGAGGTTGTTGGTCGGGGCGCCGAAGAAGGGCGCGATCGTTCCGGCGACGATGATGACCGCGCCGAGGACGAGCTGGTCGATCGATCGCCAGAGCGCAGCGCCCATGAGGTACATGACTCCGGCGACGAGCGCGTAGATCGCCGGGAAGTACAGGCTCTGCAGCGTGGAGTCCATGCCGTTGACGGCGAGGGCGACCCCGATGAGGTACGCCCCGAGCGAGACGACGGGCCAGGCGATGCCATAGACCGCTCCCGAGAAGTTCGAGGGGCCGCGCACGCCGCGGTTGAGGCGCATGCCGATCACGGCAGAGATGATGATCGACACGAGCAGCAGCACGCCGAAGATCGTCGCGGCAAGGCCCAGCGGGAGCTGGAACCACCGGTTGCCGCCGTCGTAGCCCGACCAGAGAGCGAGGAAGCCGACCGTCCAGGCGACGCCCCACACTCCGAGGATCCAGGGGATGCCGCGCAGCTGGTCGCGCTCGAGCGCGCTCTGCTGCTCGCGGATCAGAGCGAGCGCCTCGTCGGCGCTCGGCGGGGCCTCATCGAGGTCGGCCGGCGCGGGGTGATCGATGTGGTCGGTCATGAGTACTTTGTAACGCAAACCAGTTTGCGTGTCAAGAAGGTTTGCGGACGCCGCACCGCAAGCGGCGCCGCTCTAGACTGGAGGGCTGATGACTGCCGACGCCGATCACCCTGAGCCCCGCATCCCGGGCCTGGTGATCGCCTACCCGCCCGACCTGCCGGTGTCGCAGCGGCGCGACGACATCGCAGCCGCAATCCGCGACAATCAGGTCGTCATCGTCGCGGGCGAGACCGGATCGGGCAAGACGACGCAGCTGCCGAAGATCCTGCTCGAGCTGGGCCGCGAGCGCATCGCCCATACGCAGCCGCGCCGCATCGCCGCGCGCACGATCGCCGAGCGCGTCGCCGAGGAGCTCGGCAGCGAGCTCGGCGGGCTCGTCGGCTACAAGGTGCGCTTCACCGACCAGGTCGGCCGAGACACGCGCGTCACGCTCATGACCGACGGCATCCTGCTCGCCGCCCTCCGCGGCGACCGCGAGCTCAAGAACTACGACGCCATCATCATCGACGAGGCGCACGAGCGCAGCCTCACCATCGACTTCCTGCTCGGCTACCTCAAGCAGTTGCTCCCCCGCCGCCCCGAGCTCAAGCTCATCATCACCTCCGCCACGATCGACCCTGAGAGCTTCGCGAGGCACTTCGCCGCAGCCGACGGCAGCCCCGCGCCGATCATCGAGGTGAGCGGGCGCACCTTCCCGGTCGAGATCCGCTACCGGCCGCTGGTGCCTGACGGCGCCGACACCGACAACCTCACCGACCCCGACGATGACGATTCAGACGGCCCGAGCACCCCCGGCGAGGCCATCGACATGATCGAGGGGGTCATCGCCGCGGTCGACGAGCTCGGCCGCGAAGGCGACGGCGACGTGCTGGTGTTCTTCAGCGGCGAGAACGAGATCCGCGACGCGGCGGATGCCCTCACTGGGCACCTCGCCCGCCAGGGACCGCGCGGCGCGGGCACCGAGGTGCTGCCGCTGTACGGCCGGCTCAGTGCGGCCGAGCAGCACCGGGTGTTCGAGCGGGCGCCCGCGGGCATCCGTCGCCGGATCGTTCTGGCGACCAACGTCGCCGAGACGAGCCTCACCGTGCCGGGCATCCGCTACGTCGTCGACACCGGCACCGCGCGCATCAGCCGCTACAGCGCGCGCTCGAAAGTGCAGCGGCTGCCGATCGAGCCGATCTCGCAGGCCAGCGCCAACCAGCGGTCGGGCCGCTCGGGGCGCACGAGCGACGGCATCGCCATCCGCCTCTACAGCGAGCTCGACTACACCAAGCGGCCCGAGTACACCGACCCCGAGATCCTGCGCACCAACCTCGCGGCCGTGATTCTGCAGATGATCTCGCTCGGGCTCGGCGACATCGAGCAGTTCCCCTTCCTGCAGCCGCCCGACAAGCGCGGCATCGCCGACGGGCTCGACCTGCTGCTCGAACTCGGCGCGGTCGACAAGAAAGACGGCGCCCACCGCATCACGCGCGTCGGTCGCGAGATCGCGCAGCTGCCGCTCGACCCGCGCTACGCGCGCATGGTTGTCGAGGCTCAGAAGCTCGGGGTGGCGCGGGAGGTCATCGCGATCGTCGCGGGGCTCAGCATCCAAGACCCGCGCGAACGGCCGGTCGAGAAGCGCGAGCGCGCCGACCAGCTGCACAACCGGTTCCGCGACCCGACGAGCGACTTCATCACGCTCCTCAACCTCTGGAACCACCTGCAACGGCGGCAGCGCGAGCTCAGCGGCAACCAGTTCCGCAAGGAGGTGCGCAGCGAGTTCCTCAACTACCTGCGCATTCGCGAGTGGGCCGACGTCGAGCGGCAGATCAGACGCCAAACCAAAGGCGTTGGCAAGCATCCCGCCGATGGCGAAACAGGAGCCGACGCCACCGCGATCCACAAGGCGATCCTCAGCGGCCTCCTCTCCCACATCGGCCTGAAAGACACCGCGAAGCGGGACTACCTCGGCGCGCGCCAGCGCCGCTTCGTGCTCTACCCGGGCTCGGGGCTCGCGAAGAAGCAGCCCGACGCTGTCATGGCCGCCGAGCTCGTCGAGACGAGCCGGCTGTTTGCCCGCACGGTCGCCGTCATCGATCCGGCGTGGGCCGAGCCGCTCGCGGGCGAGCTCGCGAAGCGCTCGTTCAGCGAGCCGCGGTGGGAGAAGCGCCAGGGCGCCGCAGTCGTCGACGAGAAGGTGACGCTGTTCGGGGTGCCGGTCATCCCGCGCCGGCGCGCGCAGCTGAGCCGCATCGATCCGGCTCTCGCGCGCGAGCTGTTCATCCGCCACGCGCTCGTCGAGGGTGAGTGGGATACCTCCCGGCTCGACAAGCGCCTCACCGCGTTCCTGCGCGACAACGCGCGCGTGCGCCGCGAGCTCGAGCAGCTCGAAGAGCGCAGCCGGCGCCGCGACATCCTGCTCGACGACGAGAAGATCGTCGAGTTCTTCGAGACACGTATCCCCTCGGACGTCACCGACGTGCGCCGCTTCGAGCGCTGGTGGCGGGATGCTGTGCGCGAGCATCCCGAAACGCTCACCCTCACCCGCGATGACCTCGTCGAGGCCGAGCAGCTGCCGGCCGACGACGGTTCGTACCCGACGCGGCTCACGCTCGGCGATCAGACGCTCAGTGTCGGATACCGCTTCGAGCCCGGAGCCGCCGACGACGGCGTCACCGTCACCGTGCCGCTGCCGCTGCTGCCCCGTCTCGACACGGCGGGGTTCGACTGGCTCGTTCCGGGTTTGCGGCTCGAGCTCGTGACCGCGCTGCTCAAGACGCTGCCGAAGGCCATTCGCCGCAACGTCGTGCCCGCCGCCGACTGGGCCGCTCGACTCTTGGCGGCCGTGCCGCCCGGGGCCGACCTGCGCGAGCTGTCGATCACCGAGTTTCTCGCCACCGAGATCCGCCGCCAGACCTTCACGCCCGTCGACCCCGACGACTTCGATCTCGACCGCCTGCCCCCGCACTTGCGCATGGGGTACGCGGTCGTCGACGAGCGCGGCAGCAAGCTCGCGCGCGGCACCGACCTCACCGCTCTGCAGCAGAAGCTGCGCGAGCGCACGCGCGACTCGGTCGCTCGCGTGGCCACGGCCGCCGCGAAGAGCCCGATCGAGCGCGGCGGCATCACGGCGTGGGACGACACCATCGGCAAGGGGTCCGGCGGCGACGGCGGTGCCGGCGGCACCCTGCCCCGGCAGCTCGACATGCGCCGCGGCGAGACCACGATCCGCGCCTACCCCGCGCTCGTCGACGAAGGCGGCTCGGTGGCGATCCGACTGCAGACCTCGGTCGCCGACCAGGTGGCCGCGCACCGTGCGGGGGTTCGCCGGCTCGTGCAGCTGGGGGTTCCGTCACCGCTCGCGTACATCCAAGAGCACTTGACGAGTGCCGAGAAGCTCAGCCTCGGCGCCTCGCCCTACCGCTCGACGGCCGCGCTCATCGATGACGCGCTGCGGGCCGTGATCGACGCCGAGCTCAGCGCCGCCGACGCGAACGCTGATGCGCGGGATGCTCTGCCCTGGTCTCGCGCGCAGTTCGAGTCCCTCCGCGACCGCGTCAACGCCGGCCTGCCCGACCGCCTGTTCGGCATCGTGGCGACGACGGCGGCCGTGCTGGCGGCGGCGCGCGAGGTCGATGTGCTCATCGGTCGCAGCTCGAGTCTGCAGTTGATGGCGCCGCTCGCTGACGCGCGCGAGCAGCTCAACGCCCTCGTGCACGACGGATTCATCGGACGCACGGGCCTCGCCCGCCTCCCCCGGCTGGTGATCTACTTGCGGGGCATCGCCCACCGCGTCGAGCGGCTCGCCGACAACCTCGGCCGCGACCGCGCGTGGATGCTCGAGGTGCAGCAGGCCGTCGAGCTCTACACCGCGGCGGGTGGCACGCTGCCGCTCGGCGTCGACCCCGAGCCCCGCATCCGCGAGGCCCGCTGGATGCTCGAAGAGCTGCGCCTCTCGCTCTTCGCGCAGCCGCTCGGCGCGCAGGGCCCGATCTCGGTGCAGCGCATCCGCAAGGCCCTTTCGGTCTGATGGAGAGTCGCCCAGAACTCGAGATGGCCGATCGGCCCGCGGACAACAGCTGGGCGGCTGGGCGGCGCGTAGGATCAGAGACCATGTCGACGACTCACGACCGCGCCCTGACGATCTCGCGAATCGTCAGCGCCGTGATGCTGCTGGCGGCGGGCGGCATCCACCTGTTCCTGGTCATCGACGGCGCCGGCGGGCTGCTGGGCGTCGCGTTCGCCCTCAACTTCGTCGCTGGCCTGGTGCTCGGGGTCGGGATTCTCGTGGTCTCGCGGCGACTCCTGCTCGCCGTCACCGCGCTCGGGCTGGCGTTCATGGCGGCGAGCCTCGGGGCGATCATCGTCTCGATCACCGTCGGCCTCCTTGGCGTGCAGCCCGACTGGGACTACCCGCTCATCCGAGAGACGGCCATCATCGAGTCGATCGGGGTCGTCGTGCTGGCGGTCGCCACCGTGATCGCCTTCCAGGAGCGGCGTACCCGGCTCACTCCGGATCGCTGAACGCGGCGACGAACCGGTCGCGGAAAGCGTCCATGCGCCACACTGGCGCGTCGGACGACGGACGGAATCCGGCGTCCCACCCCCATTCCTCGATGTGCTCAAACACGGCAGAATCCTTCGACACGATCGTGATGGGCACGTCGGTGTCGGCTGTCTCGCCGCTCACGATGCGCGAGGGCTGGTGGTCGCCGACGAGCACCAGAACGAGATTCGACGGGTCGTACGTCTCGAGAAACGAGAGCGTCGAGCGAAGCGAGTATCGGATCGACTCGGCGTACGCGGCACGCACGCGCTGGGCATCCGGCCAGACGTCTGCAGAGTCGCGCGGTTGAGCGGAGAAGGGGCCGGGCTTGCCGATGTGTGCCCACGGGACCAACTGCGGGTTCGGTGTCCAGGGCGAGTGCGACGAGATGAGACTCAGCTGGGCCATGATCGGGGCGGGCCGCGACAGCTCCTCCTCGGCGAAGCGGTGCCACGTGAACTGGTCGGGCACGCTCGCGAAGCCGAAGGCCGGCCCCTCGTATGCCAGGGCACTCTTGTCGAGCAGCCGGTCGAAGCCGTAGAAGGCGGCGCCCTCGGGCCAGGGCTCCGTGACGGCCGGACTGACGACGACGGTGCGCCAGCCCGCGTCGTGAAAGAGCCGACTGATCGTCAGGCGGTCGCTCTCGAGCAGCGTGTCGTACTTCTGCTGCGAGTCAACCCACATGCCGCTTTGCAGGGTGCTGTGGGCGAGCCAGCTGACACCGCCGAAGGTCGGTGAGCTCAGGAACGCGCTTTCGGCGCGGTACCCGTCACGGCTCAACCGCGCCGCGTACTCGTCGATGGTGCGGCTGATGCTCGACATCGGCCCTGTGCCCGACACCGCGACCTCGCCGAAGCTTTCGACGAAGGCGATGACGACATCCTTGCCACGCAGTGATCCGAGCAGTTGCCCCGAGGCCTGCGCAACCAGCGGATCCACCCGGAGCTCTGCGGCGAACGCGTCCCGTTCGCGGGCGCTCTGTGTCGCATATTCCACTGTCGTGGACAGCGATCTCAGCGAATCGGCCGCGGCGACAGCTGTGCCGGTGGGGTACTGCACCCCGGCGATCGCGAGCGCGCTCCAGGTGACAGCCGCCGCGGTGACCGCAATGCGTCCGTGGTTGCCTGTGTCGTGGAGGGTACGCGCGCATCGTTGGGCGCACCACACGAGCACCACCATCAGGGCGATTGCGATGGCGACGGCGAGAGTTGCGGCGAGGGCCGCAAGGGTCGGGCCCACGACGCCATCCACGACGCGGTAGGCGTTGGCGACGGCACGCCAGTCCTCCGCAAGCGCGAAGCCGCGGTCGATCGTCGCAAGGAACGACCGATCGAGCACAGCGATCGCGATGGCGACGACGGTGATCATCGCAAACGCTGACGCCACGACGAGTCGGAGCGTGGGGTGCCGCAGAAGGAGGCTCAGAAGAAGCAGCAGGATCGTCTCCACGGGAAGCCGTGCCGCTGACGCCGATGCGCAGCCGAGCATGCCCGGCAGCAGCGGGGCCGCGATCACGGTCACCCAGGCGAGCACGGTCAGCAGCATCGCCCGCGGGGATGGCGTGGTGGCGATCAACGATTCACTGCCCATGGTGGCATCGTACGGCGGGCAACGAAACGGCCCCGCCGAGGCCGAGCTGATCGTGAGCGGAGACGGCACGTACGGGTCGCAGTCGGTCGCGGCTCGAGCGTCGCGGCCCGAGCCGCGCATCCGCGAGGCCCGCTGGATGCTCGAAGAGCTGCGTCTCTCGCTCTTCGCGCGGCCGCTCGGCGCGCAGGGCCCGATCTCGGTGCAGCGCATCCGCAAGCAGCTCAGCACCTAGCGGACGGGCATCGACGACACTCGCTACCCAGCCGCGAGCGGGAAGACGCTGGAGCTGATCGAACCGTCAATGTTGACGCCCACGGTCCAGACGCTCTCGGGAGTGCGGAGTTGCACCGTGAGTCCGCTTCGTTCGACGCGCGAGAGAGCGCCGCAACTCGTCGTAGAAGCCACTTCAGGATGGCGCGCCCTCAGGCAGTACTCTGGCTCGCCGTCGAGCTCAGCACTGTCGATGAGGTACGCCGAGAAGTCTGCACCACTACCCTCCGCCTCCCGTGACACATAGACCGCGGAGGGCCCCATGAGAAGTCGATCAGGCTCGTCGATGTCGTCAAACGGTTCGACGACAGCAGAGCCCCCGTAGGCACCGAAGGCAATGACATCGAGCACGCTCAGCGTTTGCTCGTTGCCGTGCAGGCTCTGATCGTTCTCAAGCCTGGGGCTACCTACGGGTCCCCACGCGAACAGGCCAGAACCGGAGGTGCTGCCGCCCGGACTCGCGACCACGCCTGCTTCTTCGAACACAGATGGCAGTACGCAGCTGCCCCCGGCACTCCATCCCCCAGACCCTTCGGGGAGATCGGCGACAGTGATGCAATACAGGTCCCACTCGGTACTCCGCCCGTCGGGCACGGTCGAAGCCCGATACACGATGCCGAAACGATCGTTCCCCAGTGGAGTGACCCTCGGACCTCGCGTGATGTTCGACGTGTAACCCTGCTGAAGTCGCGATGCCCACTCGCGATCCTCTTGGCTCTCCGGTTCGTCGAAGATCGCGAGGGGATCGGGATCGGGTAGTGCCAGCGCCCACCCGATCATCGGGATGGCCAGCAGGGCCGAGATCACGCCAGCCACCCCGACGGCACGCATCCTCCGCCTTCTGCCATCGTCCGCGTCGTCGGGTGCAGATTCCCGTTCGTTCTGCTCGGCGAGATTCGCGATGCTGGCGGCGAGTTCTGCGCTCGCCCGTTCCGCAGCCGCAACGTCGGCACGACGCGCGAGCTCCTGGGCCGCGGCGTCGGCCAGCGCTACTCGCTCGGACGTGTCTGCACGAGAGTAGGCCAGGCGTTCAAGCTCCCGGTCGTATGCCTCTGACAGATCGCGGTTCATGACGATCAGTCAACCATGGTGGTGGCAGGGTCCGATCTCGGTGCAGCGCATCCGCACGCAGCTCAGCGGTTAGTCGGCACCCCAGGCGAGCAGCTCAAGCGGGATCGGGATGGGCTTGCGGCGCAGCTCCATGAGATCGCGGGCGTGCTCGTCGAGCCGATGGTCCTCATCGCTGACGAGCGGCAGCGGGGCGACGGGGGCGGCCCGGCCGTCAGCTGCGCGGTCGACGAAGACCGTCATGCACGTGGTGGTGA
Organism: Microcella humidisoli; assembly: GCF_024362325.1. Lineage (NCBI taxonomy): Bacteria > Bacillati > Actinomycetota > Actinomycetes > Micrococcales > Microbacteriaceae > Microcella > Microcella humidisoli. The sequence continues at coordinate 1,665,697 of NZ_CP101497.1, read as the reverse complement.
GGGCGAGGTCGTGCGGGCGACGCGGCGAGCCAGCACGCACGCGCACCGCGATGTGCATCGAGCGGTGTCCGGTGTGGATGAGCCGGGCATCCACCTCGACAAGGTCGCCGATGCCGATCGGCTGCGAGAACTGGATGCCGCCCGAATAGACGGCGACGGCGTGCTCGCTCGACCAGCCAGCGGCGCAGGCGAAGGCGGCCTCGTCGATCCAGCGCATGACGGTGCCGCCGTGCGCCTTGCCGCCCCAGTTGGCAACCGAGGGCGAGGCGAGGAAACGGAACGTCGTCCGCGGCGCCGTGCCCTCCTCGGTGTACGCCTGCGCGAGCATCGCCTCGCGGATCTCGCGCCGAACGAGGATGCGCTGCTCGGCGCTCGCCTGCAGCACGCGGTCGTCGTCGGAGCGGGGCCGCCAGGGTTCGACGGGGCGCGCGGAGCCATCGGCATCCACCGCGACGAAGACGAGGATGCAGTGGGTCGCGATCGAGAACTCGCGCGTGCGCGGGCTCGCCGACTCGATGACGACGAGCACCTGCATGCTCGTGCGGCCGGTGTGCACGATGCGCGCGTGCGCCTGCACGAGATCGCCCGGCGCGATCGAGCGCGTGAAGTGCACGTTGCCGACGTAGGCGGTGACGCAATAGGAGGCGCTCCAGCCGACGGCGCAGGCGTAGCCGGCCTTGTCGATCCATTCGAGCACGCTGCCCGCCGCAACGGTCGCGCCGCCCACCGCCGAATCCTTCGGCTCGGCGAAGAACTGCAGCGTGATGCGGTCGGCCGGTGACTCCACGTGTCGATTAGACCACGCGGCGACCCGGGCTAATCGGCCGGCGACGCGACCGGCATACCCAGCGCGGATGCCGCGGCCAGCAGTCGCTCGTCGTACGCAACGAACGCGGTCAACTCGTCGCGAAGCTCCAGCGCGCTCGCGAGGTGAATCGCGTCGAGGCTGCGCAGTGATGGCGGCGACAGTCGCGCTGCCGTGTCGAGCACCTGGGTGTCGATGACCAGCAGGTTGCCCTGCGCGAGCAGGTCGAGCGCCCGTGGCACAACGGAGGGATCGGCGCGAAGGAGTGCCCGCACCAGCTCGGTTCGCACGAGTGCGCTCGAAGCCCAGTCGTGGTGGCTCAGGTACGCCCGAAGTGCCGAAGACTCCTTTTCCTCGATCAGAAGCTTCACCGCGGCAGACGTATCGAGATACAGCACCTAGAGCCGCTCTTCGCGTTGTTCATCGAGAAGATCAGCGATCGACGGCCTGCCGTGCTCCGGGTTGATCGGGGTGGGAGGATTCGCGGCGAGCCACGCGGCAGAGCCCCCGCGCCCCGGCGTCATGCGCCTTTCGTCAATCAGTTCTTGCACTCGCGAATCTTTCACTGTCGGCACGGGCCCGATGATCGCGACCGGCACCCCACGCTCGGTCACCTCGATCGACTCGCCTTGCTTCACGCGGTCAAGGTACTTGCTCGCGTTCTGCCGCAGCTCGCGCACCCCGATCCGGTCCATGTGCTACACGGTAGCACTTTGGTGTGGAGGACGCCGCTCGGTGTCCGCGGGTCAGCCGAAGACGCGACGGCCCGCCACCCAGGTGCCGACGTTCCGGGTGGCGTGGATGCTCGCCGCGGGCCTCGCGAACGGGTCGCGGTCGGTCGCGGCCAGGTCCGCGACCGCTCCGACCTCGATGACGCCCGTAACGTGCGCGTCGCCCGGCCCGTTCCCGTTGATGAACGCCGAGCCGGCCGTGTAGGCGTCGAGCGCCTCGGCCAGCGTGAGCTCCTCGTGCGCGAGCAGCGGCTCGGGATCGTGCTCGGGGTCGTCGGCGGGCAACGTGCGATTCACCGCCACGTGGATGGCCTGCCACGGATCGGGCGTCGAGACGGGCCAGTCGCTGCCGGCGCACAGGCGCGGGCGAGCATCGGTCGCCGCGCCGTCGTGACCGGCACTGCTGCCTGCGTGCAGGATGCTCGCGAAGGGGTACTGCGTCGCGGCGCGCTCGGGGCCGACGAGCGGCACGGTGAGGTCGCGCATCTGCGGCTCGTTGCAGGCCCAGAGCGCCTGCATGTTGGCGGTCACGCCGAGCGCGGCGAAGCGCGCCACGTCGTCGGGGTGCACGAACTGCAGGTGGGCGAGGTGGTGGCGGCGGGCATCCGTCGACGGGCGCTCTGACCACGCGTTCGCGGCCGCGGCCGCCTCGAAGGCGTCGAGGGCGTCGCGCACTGCGCGGTCGCCGATGACGTGCACGTGCGCGCTGAAGCCAGCGGCGTCGAGCGCCATGATCGCGTCGGTGAGCGCCTGCCCGCCGACGAAGGCGATGCCGGTGGGATGCTCGCTCGGCGCCGCGCCGTCGAGAACCAGGTACGGCTCGAGCATCGCCGCCGTGCCGTTCTCGACGACACCGTCGGCCATGATCTTGACGGCGCTGAGTCGAAAACGGGAGGCGGGGCCCAGCTCGGTCGCATGCGCCTCGCGGCGCGCGACGAGCTCGGGCACCTGCTCGATGCCGCGGGCACGATCCCACCACAGCGCGCCGACGACGTCGACCGTCAGTCGCCCCTCCGCCAGGGCGCGGCGGTAGACGAGAGCCGTGTCGCTCGCGCCGAAGTAGTCGCCGACGATCGCGTCCTGCCACGCGGTGATGCCGAACGAGTGCGCGTAGCGCTGCGCCTCGAGCAGGGCGGCGTACTCGTCATCGGGCGTCGCGGCGGGGGCGACCGCGGCGACGAGCGCGGCGGCGCCCTCGTGCAGCGTGCCCTGCGGACTGCCATCGGGTAGCCGCTCGATGCGGCCGTCGGCCGGGTCGGGAGTGTCGGCGGTGATGCCCGCGAGCGCGAGCGCGGCCGAGTTGGCCCAGGCGCCGTGGTGGTCGCGGTTGTAGAGGAAGACCGGCCGGATGGGCTCGATCGCGTCGAGCTCGGCGGCACTCGGCGTGCCGCCGGCGAACGCGCTCATCGCCCAGCCGCCGCCCGTGATCCACGCGCGCGAGGCGTCGCAGCCGCGCGGAGGATTGAGCTGCGCGTACTCCGAGATGAGCCGCGCGTAGTCGTCGGCTGAGGAGCCGTCGCTCAGGTCGCAGCCGAGCCGCTCGAGGCCGCCCTGGATGGGGTGGATGTGCGCGTCGACGAACCCCGCGTGCAGCATCCCGCCCGCCAGATCGACCACCTCGGTAGCCGGGACGCGCCAGGCACTGAGGTCAGCATCCACCGCCGCGATGCGGCCGTCGACGACCGCGACCTGCAACGGAGCGGGCGCTGCAACCCCCGGAACAGTGCCGCGGCCCGGCCCCGCATAGACGACTCCTCCGAGGAAGAGCAGATCTGCGTGGGGCACGGGCCGCGGACTGGGGGGTGGGAAAGGGCGCGAACGCCGGGGCTAGGCCGAGGTCTTGGCGTTGACCTCGTACGAGGTGTTCGTCGACTCGAAGAAGTTGACGAGCTGCAGGGTGTCGTTCGCCGTCGCCATCCACTTCGCCGGGTTCGACACGTTGTACTCGGGCTCGAAGCCGAGCTCTTCGAGACGACGGTCGGCCAGGTACTTGACGTACTGGTTGATGTAGTTGGCGTTGAGGCCCAGGATGCCGTTGGGGAGGAGGTCGTGGTTGTACTGCTCCTCCATCTCGACGGCGTCGAGGATCATCTGACGGATCTCGGCGGCGAACTCCGGCGTCTGCAGGTCGGGGTTCTCCTCCAGCACCGTGAGGATGAGGTTGATGCCGAACTTCAGGTGCAGGCTCTCGTCCCGCACGATCCAGTCGACGAGCGAACCGAAGTTGCGCAGCAGGTTGCGCTGGCGGAACGACAGGGCGACCATGAAGCCCGAGTAGAACCAGATGCCCTCGAGGATCACGTTGTAGGCGACGAGGTTGCGGATGAAGTCCTGCTTGCCCTCGGTCGTCGTGATGTCGAGCGTGTCCTCCGTCATGCGGCGGATGAACTTGACCTCGAACTCCTCCTTGCGCGCCATCGACGGCACGTCGATGTGGCTGTCGTAGGCCGCGGCGCGGTCGATCGGGAAGGTCTCGAGCACGTACTCGAAGCTCATGCAGTGATTGGCTTCCTCCCACATCTGCTTCGCGAGGTAGAGGTGCGCCTCGGGAGCCTTGACGTAGGGGTAGACGCCGAACGCGAGCGCCTTGTTGACGAGCAGCTCGTTCGGGTTGAAGTACGACATGAGGAACGTGATGGCGTGACGCTCTTCGTCGCTCATCTTCTTGAAGTCGGCGATGTCTTCACCGAGCTGGATCTCGTTGGGGAACCAGGTGTTGGCAACCGCCTGGTCGTAGAGGTCCATGGCCCACTTGTAGGTGACCGGCTTGAGCAGCAGGCCCTCCTGGATTCCGGTTCCGAGGATTCCCATGATGATTTCGCGCTTTCTGTTCCGTGATGCGGGATATGAGGAGTGTGGGGTGGATGGCGAGCGCGGCCTACTGGCAGCTCTCGCAGTGCAGCTCGTCCATCGGGTCGATCGGAACCTCGTACTGGGCGAATGATTCGAACCGAGCCGGCATAGCCGTCTCGGCGCTGGCGTCGCGAGATCGCGGTGCGATCTCCATAGCTCCAGCGCGGGTGGAGGTCATGACGCTCACTCCCCCGCCTTCGCGGCGCCGCCGAAGCCGAAGCCCTTGCGCGCGGGTGCCGCGCTCGCGGTCTCGGCCGGAGCCGCGGCGACGGCCGAGCCGAAGCCCTTCTTCGGGGCGCTGCTCGCATCCGCGTTGATCGCCTCAGCCTTGTTGACCTTGACCGTCGACTGCTCGGCGGTGTGGCGCGGCTTCATGTGCAGGTAGTAGGTCGTCTTCACGCCCTTCTTCCATGCGGCGCTGTAGATGTCGATCATCTCGTCGACGTCGCGCGTCTCGAGGTACATGTTGCGGCTGATGGCCTGGTCGATCCACTTCTGGGCGCGCGCCGCGACCTCGAGGAAGGCGTAGGGCGAGAGCTGGAAGCTCGTCTTGTACGCCGCCTTGATGTCGTCGGGGATCGCCGAGATGCCCTGGATGTCGCCCTGGCTGCGCAGGATGTCCTCCCGCACGCGCTCCCAGAGCCCGTGCGCCTGCAGCGCGTTCACGAGGTTGCGGTTGACCTCGAGGAACTTGCCCGAGCTCGTCGAGCGGCTGAAGATCTGCGAGAACTGCGGGTCGAGGCCCGGCGTGGTGCCGGCGACGAGACCGATGGATGCCGTGGGCGCGATGGCCATGAGGGTCGCGTTGCGCATGCCGCCCTTGACCTTCGTGCGCAGGGCGTCCCAGTCGAGACGCGTGGTGCGGTTGACCTGCACCTCGACACCGCGGTCGGCCTCGGTGAGGTCGATCGTGTCGAGCGGCACGAGGCCCTGCGACCAGCGGCTGCCCGCGAAGTTCGCGTACGAGCCGCGCTCCTGCGCCAGGTCGGCCGACTCGTCGATCGCGGCGTACGAGACGTGCTCCATGATCTCGTCGATGAGGTCGAAGGCCTCCTCCGAGTCGTACGAGAAGCCGAGGCGCTCGACGACGTCGGTGAAGCCCATGACGCCCAGGCCGATGGCCCGGTTGTTCTGGTTGGCGTGGTCGGCCTCGTCGACGCTCGACACGGTGATGTCGATGAGGTTGTCGAGCTGACGCACCGCGAGGCGCGCGCTCTCGTCGATCTTCGCCCAGTCGAGCGCGCCGCGGCCGTCGGCCCCGACGACGAAGTGCTGCGAGAGGTTGATCGAGGCCAGGTTGCAGACCGAGATGTTGTCGCGGTCCTGCGGCAGGCAAATCTCGGTGCAGAGGTTCGAGAGGTGGATCGTGCCGGTGTTGTTGTTGATGGCCCGGTTGTTGATCGTGTCCTTCCACGTCAGCCACGGGTGGCTCGTGCTCTGCAGCGAGATGAGGATCTGCTTGAACTGCTCGCGCGCACCGATCTTCTTGAACATGTTGAGCTCGCCGCGCTCGGCCATGGCGATGTACTCGGCGTAGCGCTTCGAGAACTCCTTGCCGTACAGCTCGTTGAGGTCGGCGACCTCGAGCGGGTCGAAGAGGTACCAGTCCTCGTCGTTCTGCACGCGCTTCATGAACTCGTCGCTGATCCACACGGCGGTGTTGGCGGTGCGGGTGCGGCGGTAGGGGTCGCCCGAGTTCTGGCGCAGGTCGAGGAACTCGGGGAAGTCCATGTGCCAGTTCTCCATGTAGAAGCACAGGGCGCCGAACTTCTTGCCGCCGCGGCTGACCGCGCGCAGCACCGAGTCGATCGTGTGCATGAAGGGGATCGGCCCGGTGGAGGTCGTGTTGTTCGAGCGGATGGGCGAGCCCTGGGCACGCAGCTTGGTGACCGCGAGGCCGATGCCGCCCGTGCCCTTCGTGAGCCACATGACGTCGCGCACGCTCTTGGCGATGTGCTCGATGTCGTCCTGCATCTCCATGACGAAGCAGTTCGACAGCTGCGGGTAGCTCGTGCCGGCGTTGACGAGCGTCGAACCCGCCGCGAGGTACTCGAGCTTCGACATCTTGGCGTAGAAGGCGATCGCGTGCGTCGTGGGGTCGGCCTCGTTGAGCGAGAGGCCCATGGCGACCCGCATCCAGAAGTACTGCGGGGTCTCGAGCGGCTCGCCGTTGCGCGCCTTGATGCCGTACCGGTTGTTGAGGGTGACGACGCCGATGTACTTGAGCAGCTCGTCGTTCGAGGGGTCGAGCACGTCGGCGAGGGCGTCGAGGTCGAAGAGGTCGGGGAACCGCGGGTCGAGCAGCGCCTCGTCGACGCCGCGGTGGATGTACTCCGCGAAGTGCGCGCGGTGCAGCTCGCGCAGTTCGGCCGAGTTCTCGTAGTCGCCGAGCACGCGCTTGTAGATGGTCTTGAGCAGGAGGCGGGCGGCCACGACGTCGAACGCCGGGTCGTCTTTCACGTTCTGCAGGGCGACCTGAATGACCGCCTCGTCGAGCTGCTGCGTCGAGATGCCGTCGAAGAGCGTGAGCTCGAGCTCGCTCGCGATCTGGGTCACCCAGGCGATCGAGTCGGGCAGACCCTCAGCAGCGCGCTCGATCGCCAGGTTGATCTTGTTGGCGTCGTACGGCTCCCGGGCCCCATCGCGCTTGACAACGGTGATGCTCACGTGGCCACTCTCCCTCTTGCGCCTCGATCGGCGCCCTGCTCGATAACGGTGCTCGCGCTCCCGTGTGCGGTGTGTACTGCTGGTCAAAAAAGC